>CBFDAH010000366.1:0-1511 GCA_965602785.1 uncultured Syntrophobacterales bacterium | reverse complement strand
ACGACCTTGTTATTATCCAGGGTGATGACAAAAAATTTCCCTGGGGCCTCAGACTTGCCGGAGTCGGAGCCCTTTTTGCCCTTGGTTTTCTTGAACCGGTAAACCAGCTTTTCCGTATCCTTCCCTGAGACCTTTTTAAACGGCTTTCCCAACTGTTTTCTCACCTCGGCCTTGGTGGTCTTGCCCACCGTGATCTTATCCAGAGCTGAGGCGTCCTTGATTTTACCTTTGGTTCTTTTCTTGTGGGCTTTATAGGCGCCCACCGCCACCACGGTGGGGATACAGGAGATGGTTTGGGTGAGCATCATCAGGACGATCCCCATACTTATCAGAGCTCTGAACATAAGCCACCTCTTTGGTAATATTTGAAAACCACACGAATCTTTTTATTCCAGAGGAGAACCTGGGCAATGGTGGCCCTGGGCCCCTCTATGTTCCCCTATCGCCATGGCCAGGCGTTTTAGGCCTACTGTAAGGGGAAATACCGGAAAGTGCAAAACTTACCTGACCGGAGTATAATCTCTATCGGGCTCCAGAGAATTGTTCTTAAAGGGGTTTACTGGAAAGGTTAGGCAATCTTCGGCTGCTCTTAAGTCCCCCTTTTCTAAAGGGGGATTTAGGGGGATTTGTAAGGGGTCGGGCCAAATCCCCCCTTCCCCCCTTTAAAAAAGGGGGTAATAATGCTGGTTTAAATTGTCATCTTAATTATGAAACGCTGCACTAGCACCGGGGTAGGAAAATCATGAGCCGGATAATTTTCCATTCCGTCTGGGTGTTTCTGATAGCCTTCGTGGGTCTGGGGGACGCAGCCCCCACCCGGAGCCCGGATTTTTATGACGCGGCGCGACAGCACATGGTAACCCGGCAGCTTAAGTCCCGGGATATCACTGATGCCCGGGTTCTGGCCGCCATGGGGAAGGTCCCTCGTCATAAATTCGTCCCGGAACGTCTCGCCCCCCTGGCTTACCTTGACCAGCCCCTCCCCATCGGCTCGAACCAGACCATCTCCCAGCCCTACATCGTGGCCCTGATGTCCCAGTGGGCTGAAGTGAAGCCCGGCGACAAGGTCCTGGAAGTGGGGACCGGCTCCGGCTACCAGGCCGCGGTTCTGGCCGAACTCACAGACCAGGTGTTCAGCATCGAGCTCTTACCCGAGTTGGCCGAGTCCGCCCGGGAGCGACTCAAGGCGTTGGGCTATGACAAGGTGCAGGTGCGCCACGGCGACGGCTATAAGGGCTGGCCCGAGGAGGCTCCCTTCGACGCTATTCTGGTCACCGCCACTGCCCCGGAGGTGCCCCCGGCCCTCAAGGAGCAACTCAAAGAGGGAGGCCGCCTGGTCATTCCCGTGGGGTATGTGGGGAGCGTCCAGCAACTCCTGCGCCTGCGGAAAGTGAACGGCAAACTCAAAGAAGAAGCCCGCCTGTCCGTCCTCTTCGTGCCCCTGGTAAAGCCAGGGGAGTAAAGGTATAAGATATTGGGGGGAGGGCCAGGGACCGTGGGTCCCTGCCCCC
>CBFDAH010000365.1:0-1527 GCA_965602785.1 uncultured Syntrophobacterales bacterium | reverse complement strand
TCTCCCCGTTGAGCAGCTCATCACGCAGCTTCCCATTGAAGCTCTCGTTGTAACCATTCTCCCAGGGGCTGCCAGGTTCGATGTAGAGCGTTTTGACCCCTACTCGGCTTAACCACTCCTGAACCGCTTTGGCGGTAAACTCCGGCCCGTTGTCTGACCTGATATAGTCTGGCGGGCGCCGTGACACAAACAGCTCTGTCAACCGATACAACACCGCATCAGCACCCAAACGCCGGGACACTTCGATGGCCAGACATTCCCTCGTGTACTCATCAATGATGGTGAGCAGGCGAAACGCCTTGCCATCGTGGGTCCGTGCCATCACAAAGTCATAGGACCAAACATGGTTTGGCCAGCAGGGCCGGAGACGAACACAAGATCCATCAGTCAACCACAATCTGCCCCGCTTCGGCTGCTTCTGGGGCACCTTCAGCCCTTCCTGGCGCCAGATTCGTTCCATTCTCTTATGGTTCACCACCCAGCCGTCACCTTGCAGCAGCGCCAGGATGCGACGATAGCCGTAGCGCCCGTACTTGGTGGCATAGCTAATGATGGCCGCAGTCAGCCCTGCCTCGTCATCCACTAACTTCGGGCGATAACGCTGGGTCCCCCGGCAGTGACCGATTACCTGACAAACCCGGCGCTCCCATACCCGGAGAACTCCCCGCACCTGCGCCACACAAGCACGGCGTCGGGCAGGGCTTAGAAGTTTCCCTTGACTGCTTCCTGCAAAATCAACTTGTCCAGAGTGAGTTCAGCCACCGCTCGCTTGAGACGGGCGTTCTCTTGCTCCAGGGCCTTCAACCGCCTCGCCTGCTCAATCTTTAACCCGCCATACTCCCGACGCCAGCGATAGAGGGTCTGTTCCACAATACCCAGAGACCGGCAGACCTGGCCCACCGTCTGCCCCTGGGCCATGGCCACCTCCGCCTGCCGCAACATCCCGATGATCTGTTCTGGACTGTACCGCTTCCTGCCCATCTTCCTGCCTCCCTTCCGTCCATCACTCTAACTTAACATGTGGACTAGTTTTCGGGGGGCAGGTCAGACGTACAATCAACTCGGCATTTCTTATTCAACGGTAAATGTTGATGATGGTGGATGTATCGGATAAGCCCGGCTGAATCATTTGGGGGTCTTTCTTACCCAGGCGTCCTTCCCTTGTCCGGCACCCCCTGAGGATTTTTCTCCGCCAGAGGGACTCCTCCCTTGGCGTAAGACGCCGAGGAGCTCTTATGGTCTCCCGCCTTGAGATGCTCCAGGTTTCGGCCAACCATCTCCCGGAGGAGCACCATGTCCTCTCCTATGACACAGGCGTTGAGGTAGCGGAAAACCCGGCTGGGGTTGCGGCGGAAAAGGTCGAAAAGCTGGGTCCAGTACTGGAGGCGGCAGGAGGGCAGCACCCCTTGCCGCCAGGAGAGGCGGAGAAAGCGTAATAAGTTCCGCAGAGAAGCCATGAAGGAAAAGGGCTTGCCTTGAGAAGAGGGGGGAGACGCTTCCCCTCGGTCGCGGGCCAGGACCGCCCGA
>CBFDAH010000364.1:0-1528 GCA_965602785.1 uncultured Syntrophobacterales bacterium | reverse complement strand
TTTTACCCTGTCCCATCCGGGGGCGGGGTCCCTTCGGAGAGAGAAAAATGTTTGAAGTTATTACCGTCGTTGCGTGCATAGCCCTAGTGGCCCTTCTGCTTTGGGACGACCGGGCCACGAAGGCTCGCATCGCCCAAAGCAAGGAAGACAACAAGAAGTGGCAGTTGGACGCCGAGGACCTGCTGAAGGATGCCCGCGCCCGGCGGCGGGCGGAAGAGTTGCGGGCATGGATCGCCCGGAGGGAAGAAATGGAGCGGCAGGCGGAGGACCGTTGGCCTACCAGAACCGCGTACTAAAAGAATGGGGCCAAGGAAGGCCCCGCGCAGAGGGCAGCGGGAAGGGTCCGCCTTGGGCCTTTCCCGGTGCGTTCTGCACCTCCCCGATAACAGCCGGGGACACCGTTCACCTGCTAGGAGAGTGCAATGAGTATTTTTGACAAGAAAGCCCTCGCCGCGGCCCAAGAAGCCACTCGCGAGATCGGCTTCTACACGGGGTCGCGGCCCCTCGCCAACTGGCGTCGGGACCAGGGCGTGGTCCCCCTCAGCCTGGGGCAGTTGCGGAGGAACGTCACCTCCGCCTTGAGGGGCTTGAGGGAAAAGGTGGGGATCGGCACCCCCGACAACCTCGCGGCCCAGGGGCCGTGGGGTGACCCCGCCCGCCGGAAGGAGGACACGGAGGCCCACCTCCGCTTTGCGGGGTGGGTCCGCACCGTTGCGGAAGGCGGGGAACTGTCGTTTCCCGCCTTGATTGGGATCATCAGGGCGGGGATGGGAGACCCGTCTCGGGGGGCAAACTCCCCCTGGAACATGGACCTTTGGTCCGTGTTCCACAGGTTCCCGGACCCGTGGGGAGCAGAGTCGTTTGTTCGGCGGCTGAGCCGCCGGCTCGGCCGCACGAGTGCGGCCGAGTTGGTAGATGCCTTGACTGCCAGGGTCTGTCCTCGTAGGCCTGGGAAGGCCTACGTCTGGACCCTAGCGGTCCGTGCCGGGCACTACCCGGCGTCGTACCGAGAGGCGAGGTTAGGTTTGGTGACGGACGCCGTCACCAGCCGCTGGCCAAAGGAATGGCGCTGTGGGGCGTACAGCCCCAAAAACCCATTTGGGATTTTTGGGGTCTCGGCCCAGCACTGCCAAACGGCAGGCGCGAGACGCGTCTACAAATCGGTAGTGTAATAACTTAGGCCAAGGAAGGCCTGAATTTTGCGTTGGACCGACGGAGGGAAGATTTCGGCCCAGCGCAGCGGTTGGATTTTTTAAGTTTAGTATTTTACTGTAAAAAGTAAGGTTATTATTTTAAGAGCCGGAAAAATTTTAATTTTTGATTTTTTGTGTTTTTTAATTTTAAGTTTCTTACTATTATACTATTAAGGTATTTATTAAAATTATTAATATTAAAAACTTCTTGGAACAAACTGGGTTTTGGGGTAGAGCCCTTTGGAAAGTTAGAAACTTTCCAAACACTATTTACTATTATGCTCTAAAACTAACGTTAAAATTTTCTCGGGTTTTGGCAGATTGTCTAGGCGTAT
>CBFDAH010000363.1:0-1529 GCA_965602785.1 uncultured Syntrophobacterales bacterium | reverse complement strand
GGGGGGGGGGGGGCCCTGGGACCCGTGGCCCCGCCCCCCCCCCCACACCCCCCACCCAACCCGCGTAAAGGGGCGGGGGAAGGCCGGGCTTTCAGCCCGGCCTTCCCCGGCCTATTTTTATTCCCCCTTAAGGGGTTGGGGGAATGGGGGAGGGGGCAGGGGTTTGCGACCCCTGGCCCCCTCCCCCATACTCATTTATTGTCCTTTCAAAAACTCTTCCACCACCTGTTCGGGGGTTTGGGTGGGGGAGGTGGGGATGACTTCGATGCCCTTGCGTTGCAGGAGGGCTTTGGCGGCGTCTTTCAGGTTCCCGGCGGCCAGGTGGGTGATTGCCAGGTTTTCCAGCCAGACGGGGAAATTCACCGCGTCCAGGTCCGGACGGGGGACCACTTCCTGGGCCGTGATGGCGCCGTCCTGTATTGTGAAGAAGGCAAACTCGGAGGCCTTGGTGGGTATAGCGGCCACTTTGCCGTCTTCCAAGGGGATGGCGAACCTGAACACGCCGGGCTCCCGGGCGGGTTGGGGCGGCAGGACTTTGCCCAGGTAGTTCACTATGGGCTGCAACGCCTGAAAGAAAACGCTTTTTTCTTCGCTGAGGTCTGCGAGTTCACCATGGTCCGCAGCTTCCACCACCTGGGGGTCGAAGGGCAGCGACCCGAGAAAAGGGATGTTGGAG
This sequence comes from uncultured Syntrophobacterales bacterium, assembly GCA_965602785.1. Taxonomy (GTDB): domain Bacteria; phylum Desulfobacterota; class Desulfobaccia; order Desulfobaccales; family 0-14-0-80-60-11; genus JBGSLA01. The sequence goes on along the minus strand of CBFDAH010000363.1, from coordinate 853 downwards.
GCCTGGGCCGTCTTTTCGCCGCCGCCTTTTCGGAACAGGGGCAGGTCCTTGTCGCAGTGGGGGCACCGGTAGCCGCTCATATTTTCTACCAACCCGAGGATTTCCAGGTTGATCTTCTGGCAGAAATTGATGGATTTGCGCACGTCGGCGAGAGAAATCTCCTGGGGCGTGGTGACGATCATGGCTTTGGCTTCCGGGATGGTCTGAGCCACGCTCATGGGTTCATCACCCGTGCCCGGGGGGGCGTCGATGACCAGGTAGTCCAGGAAGCCCCATTGCACTTCGGTCAAAAACTGCCGGATGAGCTGGTGTTTGAGGGGGCCCCGCCAGATGATGGCGATCTCCCGGTTGCGCATGACGGCTTCGATGGAGATGACTTTTAAATTATGAAAGATTTCCGGCGGCATCTGGAACTGGCCGCTGGCCAGGTCGAAGGCTTCCTTCAGGCCCAGCATACGGAGCACATTGGGACCGTGCATATCCACGTCCATCAATCCCACCTTGTGACCCTGGCGGGCCAGGGCCAGGGCCAGAGCTACGGCCACGCTGCTCTTGCCCACGCCGCCCTTGCCGCTCATTACCAGAATTTTATGACGGATCTGGGCCAGGGTGCGACAGATGGCCTGGTCTTCTGCGGATTTTTGTTCTTCCTGGGCGACGTTGCAGGTGGCGCAAGCCTTGGGGTCGCCCTCGTGATCACATTGTCCCATGAAAGTTAAAACCTCCTTGGAGTTCTAAGCTGATTATGAACGATATCTCATGCAAGCTAGCAAGAGTTTCTTAAAATAGCTGCTAAATTAACTTTATATCTGTTTTTGTCGGGTAGCAACCGGAGGGAGAAAAAAGGGCGTTA
>CBFDAH010000362.1:0-1539 GCA_965602785.1 uncultured Syntrophobacterales bacterium | reverse complement strand
CCAATAAGAATGTAGCCCGCTTGGCCGTGCAACTTCTCAATCAGGTTAATGCTCCGATCATGGGCGGTGTTCTAAACGCGGTTAAGGCTTCTGGGGGAAAATACGGCCATTACCAATACCATACATATAAATTCTATTCCAAATATCATGGTCAGGATAAGGGATGAAGAAAGCAGCTATTTGTGTTTGGTGGTCTTAAAGGCGGCATCGAATCTTAGTTCAAGGGCTGGTTAAAGAGAGCGATTATTTGGGCGGGGGCACGACCACGAAAAAGCCGCCTTTCCCAGTAAAAAGAAGGCAACCGGCGTCCGGGCCTAGCAGGCTGTTGAAAAATTAACTTGGAGAGGGAAACTTTCCTCGAATTTACCGTGTTTGTGTTTTCGTGATGACGGCGGCTGACCTGTTACCCCGGGAAATTGGGGCCCTGCTTGCTTTAGATGCATCTGTTCAGGTCCTTTTGGACATATCTGGGCCTGCTTCTCCCTCAGGAGGTGGTTTGGAGCAGCACGTTGCGCATTCGTACCAGATTGTAGGCGGCCAGGGTAAAGGTCCAGACCCAGGCCAGCCGCTCCCGGCCCCGGTGTCGGGTTTTTCGGAGAAGGCCTACGGTCTTGGTCCAGCCAAAGATCTGCTCCACCAATTTGCGTAGGCGTTGGCTGACCGCATAGGTGGCATGCCGGGTGGTACGTCCGTCAATGGCCGAGCCCCGGCGCTTCCGGGCCACGTGGGGGACCGCTCCCCGCTGCCGGAGAAACAGGACGAACTCCCGCTGGTCATAATACTTGTCGGCCCCTACGGTCATCCGGCGGTGGGGCAGGGTATCGAGCATGGCCATGGCCGCCTCCCGCTCCGCGACGCCGCTGGCCAGGGTCAGGGCCGGGGCGGCCACCAGGCCGTGGCGGTTGTCCATGAGCACATGGCCCATATAACAGAGTTTGGCGGTCTGCCCTGGACTCTTGGTAGCCAGGCGGGCCTCGGGATCGGTGGTGGAGGCATGGGTGGCGTTGGTGCGGCGTTCGCCCCGAAAATCCACCTCCGGGTTGCGCCCCCCTGTGGACGGCGGCGGCGGTCCCTCCTTGGGGCGAAAGCTCTTCAAAGAGGCCCAGGCCTCAATCAAAGTGCCGTCCACCGTAAAGTGCTCGTCGGACATGAGCCCCGCGGCGGTGGCCTGCTTGAGGATGCGCTCGAAGAAGGCGGCGGCCACGTCCGAGGCGATGAGTCGCTCCCGATTCTTGGAGAAGGTGGAGTGGTCCCACACGGGATCGTCCATGGACAGGCCCACACACCAGCGAAACAAGAGATTGTAATCCAGTTGCTCCATGAGCAGGCGCTCGCTGCGGATGGTGTACAACACCTGCAGGAGCAAGGCCCGGAGCAGCTTCTCCGGTGGGATGGAGGGACGCCCCTCCCTGTCGTACATGGCCTGAAAGTCCCGGGACAGCTCTCTCAAGGCCTGGTTCACCATCTGCCGCAGTGGTCTGAGCGGATGATCTTTGGGCACCCGGGCTTCCGGAGATAGGTAACTGAACATGGATTCCT
>CBFDAH010000361.1:0-1553 GCA_965602785.1 uncultured Syntrophobacterales bacterium | reverse complement strand
TATTACTGGGAGCGTGAAATAGATTAACTTACACCCTCACCCTGACCCTCTCCCTTGTATATTAACATCCACTCAGGTTGGTTAACATGGCCTCGCTGAGGTATAACGGTTGCCGTTCAGGGTGTCCGGTTCAAAGGTTCAGGCGGAGGGCCAGAGGGCAGCCCGGAGGCCCTCCGCCTGGGTGGCGGTGTGGCAGATCGTCCTCTCCCTGGGTCTCTGGGACCGTACTTGAGCCGGATCGCCACACCGGCCTGTTTTCATCCCGAACAGTCACAAGGGCTTTTAAGCCCGCATTTACAAGGACGGGAGGCTTAGGCTTCATCATGACCGCAGCTGACATCTTCGTGGGCATCGATATCTCCAAACGTCACCTGGATATCGCCGTCACCCCCGGTGACCAAACCTTTACCTGCCTTAATACCGAGGCCGGCATCCAAAAACTAGTGCGCCGCCTCAAAAAACTCAAGCCCCAGATCATCCTCTTGGAAGCTACGGGAGGCTACGAATTTCTCCTGATCGCCGCCTTGCGGGAGGCCGAGTTGCCGACCTGTTTCATCAACCCCAAACTGGTGCGCAACTTCGCCCGCTCCGCCGGCATCGCCGCCAAGACCGACCGCCTGGACGCCCAGGTCCTGGCCCTCTATGCCTGCCGCCTGCAACCCTCGCCGCGACCTCTGCCTCCGGCGCAGCAACAGGAACTGAAGCAGCTTATGACCCGGCGACGTCAATTAGAGGGCATGATTCAGATGGAGAAGAACCGCCTGGAGCACGCCCCGTTGCCTCGCCTCCGGGAAAGCCTCCAGAAACATATCCGCTTCCTGAAGGAGCAACTGGCGGCCCTGGACCGGGAGATCGACGACTTTCTGAAGCAAAACCCCCTGTGGGTGGAGCAGAACCGCATTCTCACCGAGGTGACCGGCGTCGGCTCCGGCACCGCCCTTTCTCTGACCGCCTATCTGCCGGAGTTGGGGCGCCTCAATCGCAAGGAGATCGCCTCCCTGGGAGGTCTGGCCCCCTTCAACCGGGATAGCGGTCAACGGCGGGGCTCGCGCCACATCGAGGGGGGCCGCCGCCAGGTGCGCCAGGCCCTGTATATGGCCACCCTGGCGGCCAGCCGCTTTAACCCGGTGATCCGGGCCTCCTACCAGCGCCTCTTGGCTAAGGGCAAGGCGAAAAAAGTGGCCTTGGTGGCCTGCATGCGCAAACTCCTGACCATCTTAAACGCCATGCTCAAAAAACAACAACCCTGGCGCCCACCGTCGCCCACAATCCCTTGACGGCAAAGACAGTCGCTCAAGGGAGAGGGGATTTTAGGAAGGTTTTTTGTTAATCTATTTGCTGCCCTGAGTAATAAATTCTCTGTTAGATGGCAACCTGAGATGGGGACCTGGGATGAACTGCTGAGCCTGGTGCGGGCCCATCTGGCCGCAAGGAGGGCTGGGCCGAAGAGGGAAAGGGTGCGGGCCGACCTGAAGCAGGCCTGGCGGATCAAAGCCTACCCGATTCCCTTGTCCCTTGAGGTGCACCTGGTCCTGGCCCACCCGGAAGAGCGC
>CBFDAH010000360.1:0-1562 GCA_965602785.1 uncultured Syntrophobacterales bacterium | reverse complement strand
ACCGAGGTGAATCCCGGCCACCTGCCGCTCAGGGACCTGGGCAATCGCGTAAAGGAAGGGGTCTGGGCCGCCGGGGGTTCACCGGGGGAATTCAACGTGCCCGCCCCCTGTGACGGAATGGCCCAGGGCCCGGGGCAGCGTTTTATCCTGCCCCAGAGGGACCTCAACTGCGCCTCCATCGAGGCCATGGTTCGCGCCCACGGTTTTCAGGGAATGGTCATGCTGGCATCCTGCGACAAAATCATCCCGGGAATGCTCATGGCCGCTGCACGGCTCGATCTGCCCACCCTGTTTCTCACTGCCGGGGCCATGCTGCCCTGCCCTCTAGGGGACCGCACCGTGGTCACCTCTGATCTCAAGGAAGCCATCGGCAAACGACGCAACAAAGAAATAGACCAGGCAACCTTTTTGGAGTGGCAGGAAAAGTTCTGCGCTTCTCCCGGCACATGTTCCATGATGGGTACGGCCAACACCATGGGTTGCTTTCTGGAGGCCCTCGGGGTGGCCCCTTTTGGTTCTGCAACCATGCTCTCCTTTGGAGCCGCCAAGATTCGCCAGGCACGGGACGTGGGTGAACAGATCGTGAAACTCACAAACGAAGGAGCTTTGTTTACACGTTTTCTCACAAAGGCCAATTTGGCGAACGGGATCAAGTATGTCTCCGCATCAGGGGGCTCTACCAACGCCGTACTCCACCTGATGGCCATCGCCTCTTTGATGAATGTTGACCTGAATTTAGAGCAGTTCGCCAGGATACAGGCCTCCGTGCCGGTAGTCGCCAAACTCAAGCCATCATCAGGATTCAACATGGAGGACTACCACCGGGCCGGTGGGGTACTGACGGTGCTTAAAGCGATCCGGGAAGGCCTGAATGAGGACGTACCTCTTGCCACGGGTGGCCAACTGGATCAATGCCTTGCCGTGGCCCCCGACCCGGATGGAGAGGTTATTCGGACGGCAGACCAACCGTTGGCCCCGGATGGATGCTTCAGCATTCTTTACGGCAATCTTGCGCCTCAGGGCGCGGTGGTAAAAAAGACCGGGGTGGACCCCTCCATGCTGACCCACACAGGGCCGGCCGTGGTATTCGACTCGGAAGAGGACGTCCGGAGATTTTTGCTGGACAAGGAGGTCCGGCCTGGCTCTGTTCTGGTGGTGCGTTACGAGGGCCCGAAGGGGGGGCCGGGGATGCGGGAATTGTCCATTCCCGCAGCCATGCTGGTGGGTATGGGTCTTCACACATCCGTAGCCATGATCACGGACGGGCGTTTTTCCGGAGCCACCCGAGGTCCATGTGTGGGGCACATATGCCCTGAGGCCTGGGACGGGGGGCCGCTAGCCTATGTACGAGACGGGGACCTCATCGAAATCAACGTACCTGAAAAACGAATGGGGTTGCTGGTATCGGAAGAGGAACTCAAGCAGCGGCAGCAAAAGCCCCCTGATCGACCGGATCACCCGGCACCAGGTTTACTGTCCGCCTACCGGGATATGGTTGGCGGCGCTGACGCCGGCGCCCTTTGGCTGTAGCCCTGCGCGATCATAATACATAGTGCCCGAAC
>CBFDAH010000359.1:0-1568 GCA_965602785.1 uncultured Syntrophobacterales bacterium | reverse complement strand
AGAACTCGCTGCCCATTTCTTCCTCGCGTGAGTGGTTGGATTGTTCGGGGGAGGGCGGGGGATTTGCGATCCCCCGGCCTACCCCTCAAAACATCACTTTTTCAACAACGGGAAGCCCATTTCCTCTCGTTGTTTGAGGTAGGCTTCGGCGCACAGGCGGGCCAGGTTTCTCACCCGGCCGATGAGGCTGCTTCTTTCTGCCACACTGATGGCGCCCCGGGCGTTTAGCAGGTTAAAGGTGTGGGAGCACTTCAGGCAGTAATCGTAGGCCGGCATAACCAGACCCTGCTCGATAATGCGCTGGCTCTCCTTCTCGTACATGTCAAACTGGCTGAAGAGCATGCCCACATCGGATTGTTCGAAGTTGTAAATGGAGTGCTCCACTTCCCCCCGGTGGTGGACGTCGCCGTAGGTGATATCTTCGGTCCACTTAAGGTCGTAGACGCTTTCCACGCCCTGCAGGTACATGGCGATACGTTCAGGGCCGTAGGTGAGCTCGGCGCTGATGGGGTCGAGGTCGATGCCGCCGCACTGTTGGAAGTAGGTGAACTGGGTGATCTCCATCCCATCCAGCCACACCTCCCAGCCCAGCCCCCAGGCGCCCAGGGTGGGAGACTCCCAATCGTCCTCCACAAAGCGCACGTCGTGTTCCAGGGGGTCGATGCCCAACTCCCGCAGGCTGTCCAGGTAGATTTCCTGGATGTCCTTGGGGGAAGGCTTCATGATGACCTGGTATTGGTAATAGTGCTGCAGGCGGTTGGGATTCTCACCGTAGCGCCCGTCGGCGGGCCGCCGGGAGGGCTCCACATAGGCCACGTTCCAGGGCTCGGGCCCCAGGGCCCGGAGCAGGGTGTGCGGGCTGAAGGTCCCGGCCCCCACCTCCACGTCGTAGGGCTGGACAATGATGCAGCCCCGCTCCGCAAAGAAGCGCTCTAGGGTCATTAACACGTCCTGAAAATACATGCCGCCGCTCCTCTCGGGAATGCCAAAATATCTCGGAAAGATACCAGCACTCCTCAATCTTGTCAAGTTATCCCACGGTTACAGGAAAATCTTGACGAGTCCGGCCTCCCAGGATATATGAAAGGGAAACAGGCACGTAGCTCAGGGGGAGAGCACCACCTTGACACGGTGGGGGTCAGGAGTTCAAATCTCCTCGTGCCTACCAGAATAAATTGAGGGTGCAGGGTAACTGCACCCTTTTTTTTCTTGGCACCTGTCACCCCCCCTTATGGGTCCTTGCCCCAGGGTCCCCCGCCATTTGTTTTTCAGATCTTCTAGTTGATCTCCACCGAGGAAATTGGTTCCCCCGCTTAAGTCTGACATGGGCTCCCATCGGAGTTCCCGGCCGTCGTCCCTCGCCAGGGAAGGGGTGGAAATTACATTATTTTTTAAGAAAGTTTTCTCTAATTTTAAGAAAACTTCTCTTCGTTTAAGAAAGTTATCACCGTTGGGAAGGATGGCGCTCCGTATCCTCAGAGAGAAAATAGCAATATTATCAACTATATAAGTCTTTCTAACAGGAAACTTCCTGTTAACATCTTATTGGTATATTTTTTGCTTCTTAC
>CBFDAH010000358.1:0-1577 GCA_965602785.1 uncultured Syntrophobacterales bacterium | reverse complement strand
TGGCTGGAGAGGCAGTAACCTAGAAGAAATCTGACCGGCCTCCCTGTTCATCCAGGTAGTTAGGTTTCGGGACTGACCGGGGTTAAAACGAAACTACCCTTCTCCCCCTTTCCTGGGGGCTGGGCTACCCCGGCTCGGCAGTTAAACCCGGTCGCCCACCAAAAAAGCCAGGGGCAAGACGCCGCCAGAGTCTGCCCGGTGGTTACGGCCCTCGCTTTCCTCTATCTCTGGGAATCTTCTGTGGCCCAAACTGGGCGCCGAGGGGAAGGCTGGGCCTTTACCGGAGGGCGGGGTGGCTAAAGAAACCGGGCAACTCCCAAGCAACGCATGAGGAAGCCTGAGGCCATGAAGGCCGCTAAGGCCCCGGCCTCGCCCTCCCCACGGCACCAGCGCCACCAAGCCGGGGAGCACAGGCTCCCAAGCCTCAGTTTTCCCCCGGACTGGTCGGGTGGGCTTATAGAACCGGAGCCCGGTGGAACTGAATCCGGCATGCAGCTTGACAGATGCATCTTTTTGAATACATATTTATACATACGAAAATGCATATTGTTACTGGGGGGGATGCATGCGCACCACACTGAACATCAAAGACGAGTTGTTGGTCAGGGCGGCAGAGTTGACCGGTATTACGGAAAAAACTGCTCTAGTCCGGCTCGGTCTGGAAGCCCTGATAGCCCAGGAAAGCGCCAAAAGACTCGCCGCCTTGGGGGGCACCGAGGAGAACTTGGCCACGATCCCCCGCCGCAGGCTGGAGGAGATCTAACCTGGTCCTGGTAGACACCTCGGTTTGGGTAAAGCATCTGCGGCATGGAGCCCTCGGGCTGGAGGCGCAGTTACATGAAGGCCAGGTCTTATGCCATCCCTTCATCGTCGGTGAACTTGCGGGTGGCAATATCAAGAACAGGTCTGAAATCCTCTCCCTGTTAAAGGCCCTCCCACAGGCAATCCGGGCAGAGCAGGAAGAAGTCCTGCAGTTTATCGAAAATTATCGCCTTATGGGGAAAGGCCTGGGGTACATTGATATGCACTTACTTGCCTCCGCTAGGCTGACTAAGGTTCCCCTCTGGACCCTGGACCAAAAGCTCCATGAGATTGCTGCAAAGCTGGAGTTGGCGCCTTGATCTTCAGACCTTGCCCAAGAGTAAAGATAGCCATGGGAGGAGACCGCCTCCAGGCCGTTATGATGAAGGGGGAGGTGAAACTAACCAGGAAGGGAGAGGGCCATCCTGGTTTTTTACAGGTATCTCGACATATGCCTGGATGGCCCGCAATGCCCGGTCTTGCAACAATCTTGTTTTAGCTCTTCCCTTTTTTCTCCTGGCGAGATTTCTGGCGCTGGCGGCGCTGAGCCAGCAAGGCTTCCAGGTCAGCTATGATGTCCAGCATGTCCAGGGCCGCAGCAAACTCCCCCACCCAATGCCGCACGCGCCTGAGGTTCAGCTTGGGCTGAGCCGCCAGCACCGCCTCCATATCTTCCAGGTCCCGGGGGCGGTGGGCCACTGCCTTCATGATGATCAGGTCTTCAGGAAGCGGCAGGGGTATCACAACCCCCCCGAGGTCCACCCAGGTGGCCCGGG
>CBFDAH010000357.1:0-1599 GCA_965602785.1 uncultured Syntrophobacterales bacterium | reverse complement strand
TGGAAGTACGGACATGAGGTTATCCCCGACGAAGTCAAGGGCAAGTCCCTGGACGATATCAAGCTGGAGGACGACGTCTATCTCACCATCAAACAGAAGCAAATCTTCCAGCAGGTCAAGGAATATCTGGACAACCTCGAGAAACCCATTCCCGAAAAAGGCCCGGGCCTCAGGACCTTCAACGTCTTTGTGGAAGGGCAGTACTACGAAGTGGAGGTGGAGTGCACCTCCGGCGCTCCGGTGATCACGGGGGTGGCCCCAGCGGCCGCACCCGTGGCAGCCCCCGCCGCGGCACCTAAGGCGGCCCCGGCTGCCGCTCCTGCAGCCAAGCCTGTAGCCGCGCCCGTGGCGGTTGAGGCCCTATCCCCGGGAGAAGTGCCCCTGAGGGCTCCCATGCCGGGGATGATCATCAGCTACAACGTCAAGGTGGGGGACCAGGTGAGCACCGGGGATCTGGTGTGCATCCTGGAGGCCATGAAAATGCAGAACAGCCTCCCCGCCCCGGCCACCGGCACCATCAAGGCCATCAACTTTGAACCCGGCGCCAGCGTCGCCAAGGACGCGGTGATACTGGTTGTCAGCAAGTAAGCATGGATTAAGGGGCGGACCTGCCCCGAGCTCTCAGTAAAACATAGAGTTTTCGACGAGGCGAGGCCGATGCGGTCTCGCCTTTTTCATTTTAAGCCAGCCCTCCCAGCCAAAAACCCCGGCCATGTTGGGGAGAAATTCATAAGGATCACAAGCTGTTTGGCTTTTTTTAAAATTCTCCCTTCCTCCCCTCCCTTAACATTCTTTTTTCCATACAAGTCTAATTCAGCAAAATCGCAGCAGCATTTTTCTTGGGGGAGGAAGAACTTATGAAGACCAAGTTGATCCTGAGCATGTTCCTGGCGGGTTTGTTGGTGGCCTCGAGTTTTCTAACGGGATGTGCCACCCCAACGAATCCTTACACCTACACGGGTGCTGGCTTGGGCGCGGCTGTGGGGGCAGCCATAGGGGCCGGCGCCAACGGTGCCAATCCTTGGAAGGGTGCAGCTATCGGCGCTTTGGTGGGAGGTGCAACAGGTGGCGTGGCAGGGGAAATCTACGGACGCTCCAACCCCTATTGTCCGCCTAATTGTCCCCCTCAACAAAGACAGGGCTATTATCAGCCTGCGCCAACGCAACCCGGTTATGGCTACACGCCTCCGGCTGGCCGAAGTTATTCCGGGCAACCGGCTTATGACCAGCCCTCTTACGGGGAGACCCCTCCACCCGCAAAACCACCCAAGTATTATTCTGAGGAGGGAACCCCGTCCCAGCCCCGCTCCGGCTCTCGCCAGGGCACTGTGGCCCATGGTCCTTCCTATCGGTATGCCTACTAATGCCTGGGGAGAGATAGGTTGACACAGCCAGGCCGCCAGCCATAGTGACATCGGAACCAAGGAAGGGGGCGGCGGTGTAGTTGGGTAGCAATCAAGCCTACCCCCGCCCCACACCTTGATTCCTGGAAATAAGCAACACCATAACCCCCTCGTTACCCCATATAAGGAGAACACTCATGTCAAAACTCAAGTTTTTTGGTATGGCGGCGGCTCTTTTACTGTTGGCCGGCTGCAC
>CBFDAH010000356.1:0-1604 GCA_965602785.1 uncultured Syntrophobacterales bacterium | reverse complement strand
CTGTATGGGAAAGTAAAAAAGCCCACCCCCAGGATGCTTAAGGGGCTGGACGCCCTGGTGTACGACATCCAGGACGTGGGCGTCCGCTACTATACCTATATCACCACCATGGCCTATGCCATGGAAGCCGCGGCGGCCGCCGGCCTCGACTTCTATGTTCTGGACCGGCCCAATCCGGTAACCGCCTCTTTTGTCCAGGGACCGGTGCTGGACCCCGGCTTGAAGTCCTTCATCGGGTATTACCCCCTGCCCATCCGTTATGGCATGACCCCCGGGGAGGTGGCCCAGCTCTTCAACCGGGAGAGCGGCATCGGGGCCAGATTGCACGTGGTGAAGATGGCAGGCTATAGTCGGGACGACTGGTTCGACGACACCGGTTTGCCCTGGGTCAACCCCTCCCCCAACCTCCGGTCCCTGACCCAGGCCATCCTCTATGGCGGGGTTGGCATGGTGGAATCCGCCAATGTCAGCGTCGGCCGGGGCACCCCTACGCCCTTCGAAGTCATGGGGGCTCCCTGGATTTCAGGCCATAAGCTGGCCGGTTATTTAAACCAGCGCCATATCAGCGGGGTCGTCTTCGAACCCGTGGTTTTCGTGCCCAACGCCAGCCGCTATCACGGGCAGAGGTGCGGAGGCGTGCGGGTGCGCCTGGTGAATCGGAGCACCTTCAACGGGCCGGCCCTGGGCCTTGAGTTGGCCTCCGCCCTGTACCGCCTGTATCCGGGGAAGTTTCATGTCGGCCTCACCCTCAGCATGATCGGTTCCCGGCAAGTCCTGCGGGCCATCAAGAACGGCGATGACCCGCGGGACATTCGTCAAAGATGGCAACCCGGCTTGGAAGCTTTCCGGCGCATCCGCCAAAAGTATCTGCTTTACTGAAACCGCGCGTAAGGATTGAGCCCCGAGACGTCCCCCGGTCCTCCCCTCAAGAAACTCTCGCACTAGTCCCTAATCAGCCAGACCCGGCGCCAATCAGGGGCAATACTTTATTAACCTGAAAAAAGACCAGGAAGCGGGAGCCTTCCGCCTTCTCCTTTTCCTCGGGGTAGGTGCGGCGCCGCAGGGAATAGAGCAGCTCCGTGTCTTGCTCCTCACGGATCTTGGTTAAATAGAGCCGTTTTCCCTTCCAGCCAGGGCCGTCTTCCTTAAACAGGTACGCGGCCTGCGGGTTGGTTTCCAGATTGGTATGCGTCAGGCGATGGGGCATGATGAAGGCCACGCTGCCATCTTCCATGACGTGGGGCCGGGCAAAGATGGCCTGGTTCACCGCCCCCTGGGCATCAGCCGTGGCCAACACGCCGTGGCCTTTACTGTTCTCAAAGTATTCCTTCAGTTCCATAGCACTGCCTCCTTGTCTGGGGTGACTTGACATAATTGTCTGGCTGCCCAAATTTTGGCAGGTATAATGAAAACTAAGATCTCCTCAGGGGGGAAGCCAGGCGTTTTTAACGACAGTATTTTCTGTCTAGGAAAAAAATATTAATGACCGCCAGGAAATCAAGGTGGGATGCCCCCAAAAAAATGAACACTTTTCCTAAGAGGGTTGGGGTTTAAAGCATGGCTCAGATTCGGCGGAAGCCCAGGGCAAGCCCTGGCAGATGGAA
>CBFDAH010000355.1:0-1607 GCA_965602785.1 uncultured Syntrophobacterales bacterium | reverse complement strand
TGCCAAGCACCCGATTTGCCTCCCAGGCCAGTGCTTCGATGTCTTCGGGTGACGGCCGGAAGTCAAGGCCGGCGGTCGGGTCGGCTGTGACACGAATAAAGGAGGAGCCACGGTGGAACACGCAGCGGGATTTGCTTTTCCAGGCGCCCTCCCCTATCCCTTTAAGGGCCTCTCCCGGGGGTCTCGCGTAAACCCTGAAAATCGACCCGGCCCCCTTTTGAGATCCCATGTCATAGACCTCCATTACCATTTCCGCGTCCTTGCCCTGGACGAGAAATTTACCCACATAGAGAAGGTTGAATCCCTTGGGCAGGTAGTTCTCGGCCTCGCCATTCATGTATTCAAAGATGTTCTGGCGATTGTAGACAAGCATGGGCCCTTTCTGTTCAAAGCCCTTGAGATCGAGTCCGTGAAGGAATGGATGTTGGACGGTTGTATTGGAACCCGCACACTGGCAGAGAATAAGCAGCAACAGGACGAGCGCGGCCCTTGCCGTTTTCCGATGAAAAGGATCTTTTTGATTCAGGACCCTGCTTTGCATGGAGGTTTTCTCCTAAAAAGCGGATCGTCTTCTAAACCATGAAAATGTGGCCGCCACCTGGCAGGTCTGACTTTGAAAAACCGAACTCGGTAAGCATTCTTGCGGCCGCTTCCATGTTTACCCCCCATCCCATCTTGCCTGCCCTGAACCGGGTCGCCACCACATAGTCTACGACCGGTGGAAGGACTCCCATGGCAATAAAGTTGGGCTGGTGGTTGGGTTCCCCCCCGGGGCCGTAATCACTGGCCCACAGCGCATCCACGATGCATAGCTGCTGCCTCGGGAAGAGGACCTTCCCTGTCTTTGAATCCATCGGGCCAAGGATCTGGGGGGCCTGGTTGATGGCCAGGAGGTACTCGAATCCGCCCCTGCGATGCCCGGGCCTGGGATGAAATGTCCCGAAATGGTTTTTCATTGTCATGGTGAACCCGCCGAACCTGTCGCTGTGCCCCTTGCACATGGAGATGTTTACAAGGACATCCACCGCTCCCTCTGCAAGCTGCTTGAGACATTCGGAAGTGTCCCCGGCATTGGGCCATGGCCCATAAACAGGAACTGATCTGCTGAAACCGCCCCACTGGCCTTCGATGAGTACCCCCTCGGGCAGACCCGAAAAGGGGGTGTCGGTTGGCATGCTCCCGCCGTGGCAGGCATCGTATATATGGATATTGCCCGCCTTCACTCCCACCACATCGACCAGGGTATGGCAGATCTTGGACATGACAGCGCTTTTCGTGTGCTGCTTTGCGATCTGGTTTGTCTTGATCGCAACCACGGTGTCTGACCAGGGTTTACGTAAAGGTTTTACAAATATGGTGTTCCAGGCCTTTTCAGGTTCATTCAAGCCGGTAAGGCCGCAGGCGAGGCGGTCCATCCCCTCCCAGACCCTTTCCTTGACAACCAGCTCCTCCTGGCGGGCCCAGGGAATTTCCGTCTCGGTTCCCCTGGTCATGGCCGAATCGATTATCCCCACGACCTTCAGATTATCCACATTGGGGTGGACAGTTGTCCCGGGCGTCCAGGCCGCTGGGGCCTTTCTGATAAGCAGGGTCGGGACCGCGGCAAT
>CBFDAH010000354.1:0-1622 GCA_965602785.1 uncultured Syntrophobacterales bacterium | reverse complement strand
GCTGGATGAACCGCCATCCCCTTTTTTAACTTTCAACTACGGATGGGACAACCTCACGCCCCCCTCAGAAATTGATTGACAACACCTTAGTAACGTTGTGAAATGGCAGAAGTAAATTAAAATCAATTTGTTGCGTCTCCCTTGGAAAGTTCCTCTAATCCCCATATTGTTCACTATAGCGCCCCTGTAGAGGCGGGGTCTCCCCGCCCCCGGGTGCATAGCCTTAAATTTTATCGGGCGGGGAAACCCCGCCCCTACCATAGCCAGGAATCATCCCGCTTATATGTGAACATCACTGCCTCACATCCCCCTCTCCCCCGTGGGGGGAGAGGGCTGGGGTGAGGGGGGAAATTTTTCATGATTTACGGGTGAGCCTGCGGCTCATGAGCGACTTTTCCGAAAAATCCTCTTATGTAGGACACCCGCCCCCGGGTGTCCGGGCCCAGGATGGAAAGCCTGGGCCACCAGGTTTTTCATAATATAATGGTGTGCCAAGCGAGCCTGAACACCGGGTGAGGTTTCTCCATGGGCAAAGACGGTAATTCCTGGAATTGGTTCAAGGTCGTTTTCCTGGTAACGGCTATTATTGCGGTCATTGGCGGCGCTTGGGCCATTTGTAATTACTGGAACTTGCTTAAGAACCCCGACAACCGGGCTACCGTCGGTCTCCTGGTGACTTTGATTTTTGGGGTCATTGGCGGCGGCTGGGTCCTCTACCTTCACCTCTTCACACCTTCACCCTCCGAAACAAAGCCAACGGAACCCGGTATCCACATCGACGGTGATGTCAAGGCCGGGAGAGACGTGGTTATCCAGCAGATTCAACCTCCTCTTGAGCAGTATGACGCTTTGCTCCAAAAGCGGCTGAAAGAGGTGATGGCGGAATTGCCCACCGCCGAGGCCGAGCGCCGGGCCATTCTGGAAAAAGAGCTGGAGGCCATTAAAGCCAAGCATGACAATCTGCTGCAAGCCTATGAGGAACAGAAGGCCAAGCTGGCCGAGGCCTACCAGGCAATGGAACAGGAAGACTTCAGGCGGGAGTTTGCCCCGGAGCAAGTGCAAAAGGCCCAGGAAGCCCTGGCCCAAGGCGATACCCAAGCCGCAGAAACCCTCTTCCATCAGGTCCTAAACAAAGGCCTTGCGGAAGCTGCCGAGGCCGCTTACCAGTTGGGGGTGCTGGCGGAAAGCCGCATCGACTACCTCCAGGCAGAGCAATACTACGCCAAAGCCTTGCAGCTTCAACACGACGACCCCCAGTATCTCAACGCCCTGGGAAACTTGCAGAACACCTTGGGTCACTACCGGGATGCTCAGCCGCACTTGGAGAAGGCCCTGCAAATCAGAGAAAGGACCCTGGGGCCTGACCACACCTCAGTGGCCACCAGCCTCAACAACTTGGCCGAGCTATACCGGCTCCAGGGGAAGTACAGCGGGGCAGAGCCCCTCTATCAGCGGAGCTTGAAGATCAGAGAACAAGCCCTGGGGCCGGAACACCCCGGCGTCGCCCAAAGCCTCAACAACCTGGCATTGTTATATAAGGCCCAGGGGAAATATGGCGAGGCCGAGCCCCTCAGCCTGCGGGCCCTGAAAATCATAGAACAGACCCTGGGGCCGGAACACCC
>CBFDAH010000353.1:0-1622 GCA_965602785.1 uncultured Syntrophobacterales bacterium | reverse complement strand
GATAAAATTGGTTCTCCTGGGGTTATGCCTAAAGTCCACGGCCCGGGTGAGCTGTTTGAAAGTTAAAACCATATCGTCCAGAAATGTCTAGTTTTTTGAAAGGGTTCAGGGAGGATATTGGATGGAAATATAAGGAAATCAAAGAGTTAATCAAGACACATGAGGCATGAATTTTGCACATTATATGGGTACCCAAAATTTATGGCATAATTTCTTTAACAAAAGACAATAAATTTTTGCTATAATTTTTATGGATATGTGCTATCTCCTGGCCCGTGGGGAGGCTCTGGGTGTTTCTCCGGCGCCGTTTTTTCCCCGTTCCCGCCAGGACATGGCCGTTTTTAGGGTCAGTCAGGCACCTGGCTCGCGGGTGGGTGCGGTCACCCCTCCTGCAGTCCCTGCGGCGGGATGAGGCTCAGGGCCGTTGCCGGGGCCTAGTACCGGTTCCACAGGCCGTACCGCCAACCAAGAGTGCTAGGTTGACCCCAAACCTGGCGGGTTGATTAAGGAGAACTATCATGCAAATCAGATGGCCTTTTTTGTTCGTGGTGCTCCTGGCCTCTGGCCTTTGCTGGGGGGCCGCCCCGGCCCTGGCCGAGGATGTGGGGCAATTCACCCGAGTGGTCAACCAGGTGGATCAGTTAAAAAAGGGGAAGGCGCCCGCGGTGCCGGCCAAAGTGCCTGGAGGGGTGGCCAATCAGGACATGGTGAGCACCAAGGCGAAGGCCCTGGCCGTGGTGCAATTCGTGGATGACTCCACCATAACCATCTCCCCCAAGAGCAAAGTGACCATCGAAGACTACATGTACGACGCACAGAAAGCCCGGAACAAGGGGACCATCAAGATCTTGCAAGGCGTTGTCGAGACGATCATCCCCACCACGGACAAGCTCCAGCAAAAAGACATTCAGATTTTCACCACCACCGCCATTGCGGGCATCCGGGGTACCAGGGTGGTGACCGTGGCCCTATCCGAAGGCTCCATCTTTTATGTCCTCCCTGACCCCAAACAGGTCAAGCCTGAGAAGAGCAAGATCAGAATCCGCATGTATGCCCCGGACGTCATGCCCGAGGCGCCGACCATGCAGTTCGTTGCCGAGCGTCTGAAGAAAAAGATGGCGCTGCGCCAACTCGTGGAGGAAGCCCTGGAAGCCGGTCTCGATCCCTGCGAGGTGATCAAGGCCGCCATCCTCCAGGGGGTCAAGGTAGAAGATTTGGCAGAGGCCTTTCAACAGGTCTGCTCGGGCGACCCCGAGTACAAGGAGTTCTGCACCCCTTGCCTCATTCTAAAATGCACCGTCGAGGCCCTGCGTACCCTCAAAGAGGTGGAAATATCCGAAGGGCAATTTTGCATTGTTATGAAAAATATGGCTCCCATCGTGGGGGATATAAATCCCGAGGATTTGGACGCCATCGCCATACTTGCCACCACCGGCATCGAGGGGCCGCTTCCGTATTATCCTCTTTCCCCGAAGCAATTGGACCAGGCTAAGCTCCCCCAGGAAACCCAGCAGGTATATACTGCCCTGGTAAATGCTGGCGCACGTGCGGAGGACCTCCGAGTTTGTATGGATGCCATGGGAATACCCGCTGAAACGTTTGCTTTTGCTCCACCGCCCCCG
>CBFDAH010000352.1:0-1637 GCA_965602785.1 uncultured Syntrophobacterales bacterium | reverse complement strand
TGCCCAAACCGGTGGGTGCCACCATAAAGTTGGAGGCCATCCCGACGGTGGAAAAGGCCAAAGAGGTCGGTAAGCCCAAGGAAGCGGTCAAGCCCGAGGAGGCGGTCAAGTCAAAAGAAGCGACCAAACCCGCCAAGACCATCAAAAAGTAAGGAGCACCCCATGAGGCCGCTGAAATCTCTGTGGCTGCTCTGGCTGACTGTGGGCTTGCTTGGGGTTATGACCGCCCTCCCAGACCTGGCCCCGGCCCAGGAAGAGGTGACCTCGGCCATCCGGCGCTACCGGGAACGGGAGGCCAGCACCGGGTACTACGAAGAGCATGAGGTCAAACCGCGGCGAATGCGCCCCTTCGTGGGCGTGCCGGGGGTCATGCGCAAAGCCTTCCCTTACAGCCCCAAGGCAGCCCAGGTCAGGTCCCGGACTCGTCTAGCCGACTCCCATCAAGGCATCAAGTTCTACGCCATGCGGCGCTGTGAAGAATGCCACGTGCCGGAAGCCACGCACAAACACACGGTGCGGGGCAATGTCACCTGCCGGCAGTGCCACGGTGGCGAACCCATCGCCAGCATCAACCATTACTTTTCACCCTTAAACCCCATCCGACGGCACGCGTACGTCTGTGCCAAGTGCCACGAGGGATCCAGCGCCTCCTTCGCCACCTTCTTGGTCCACGAACCCCCGGCGGGGGCTGCCAAGACCCGGAAAACTTTCCCATCCCTCTATTATGCCAACTGGTTCATGTACTTGCTGATTGTCTGCACCCTGGGCTTCTTTTTGATTCACAGCTTGGTTTGGATAACCAAGGAGTTCTACCATCACTATGTCACCGAAAAGAGGAAGAAGCCCGAAGATGAGTAAAAAGAAGAAGGCCTGGATACTCCGTTTCAGCATCCTGGACAGGCTGTTTCACCTGTTCATTATGGTCACCTTCTTGATCCAGTCCGCCACCGGTTTGGGGCGCCTGCTCTATCATAGTGCCTGGGGGAAATGGCTCACTGGCCTTTTCGGAGGCTACGACAGAGCCACCACCATCCATAATAACGTAGGCTTCCTAATGATGATCGGGATGGTGGCGCACATCGTCTATGTGCTCCTCAAGGTGGAATGGAAAACTCCCGGGAAAAGGCTATTTCATCACGATTCCCTGGTGCCGAGACCTCAGGACGTGAAGCACCTTGGCCAGAAAATCCGCTGGTTCCTCGGCTTGGGGCCACCGCCGGAGTTCGACCGCTGGACCTACTGGGAAAAATTCGATTATTGGGCGGTATTTTGGGGGCTGCCCCTGTTGGGGATTACCGGCCTCCTGCTCATGTACCCCATCGTCGCCAGTCGGTATATGCCCGGCTGGACCCTCAACGTCATGCTTCTCCTCCACCGGGCCGAAGCCCTCTTGGCCATGCTGTATATTTTTATCATTCACTTCTCCATCGGCCACTTGCGCCGGGGCATGTTCCCCATGAATGAGTGCATGTTCTCCGGGAGCGTGGAATTGGAGAAGGGGTGGAAAGAAAAGCCAACCTGGATTGCCCGTCTGCGTGAAGAAGGGAAGCTGGAGAAGGTCATGGTGGAAGGGCCCCCCACCTGGTACCGGATCACCTATTTTGTTTTTGGCTATCTGGCCCTGGCGGTGGGTCTCT
>CBFDAH010000351.1:0-1639 GCA_965602785.1 uncultured Syntrophobacterales bacterium | reverse complement strand
GGCTACGGCGGCACCGGCGGCTATGACGCCTACAGCGGCAACGGCTACGGCGCCTACCCCGGTGCCTCGCCTTACGGGTATTCGTCTCCTGCTCCCCAGTACGGATACCCCAGCGCTGCGGGCGTTCCCTACGGATATCCCGGCGGCGACCCTTATTATGGCTATCAGCAGGGCCCGGTGGCCTCCGGCCCGCCTGGAGTAATTAACAACCAAATCCCTGCCCCCTATGCCGGGGTTAACTCCACGGATCCCACGAGGTCGGGAAGAAACTCGCCTTACTGGCGCCAGCAGGCTCGCCGCCACCATCGACGGCACCACCGGAACGGGAACAATCCGGAAGACCCGTCGGGGACCGACCCCACTCTCACCCGCAGCACGGACCCCGCTGAGCGAGCTCGGGCCGGCCTGAACGGCAGGCAAGGTCAATGGACTGACCGACGCGCCAACCGCCAGGGGTCTCGGTTCTCTCAACAGCAAGGTCTGCAGGGCAACCAGCGTTATAACCGCCAGGGGTCTCGGTTTTCCCAACGGCAAGCTACCCAGCGGGGCCAGTTAGCCAATTCCCGGGGGTTCCGTTCCGGGCAACGCCCCCAAATGGCCAACCAGCAGCGCCGCATGAGAGCTCCCATGGCCGGGCAAACCATGTCCAGACCCATGACGCGACAGAACCGCGCCCCAACCATGGCGGCACGCCGACCCACGGGGAATACGGCTATGCGGTCTGCCCGGACCGCTCCCCGGGCCCAGCGATCTGGCAACAACCAGAAAAAGGTCAGACGCCGTTCTAGGTAGAATTTTCACCCACAAGGGAGGTATACTAGGAGGGTCAGGGGGCTTGGCGCCTCGCGGCCCTCTTTTCTTATGATTCCCTTGCTGAATTACTCACCCGTCATCCAGGAAATTATCCTGGCCAGAGTGGACCTGAAGGTCCACCCTTTTGCCATGCCGCTGGCCTCTGACCTGGCCAGGCTGCGGGAGTCCCTGACGGCCGTGGGCCTCCTCGCCTTTCCTCGGGTGCGCCCCCTGGAGGGGGACCGCTGGCAGGTGGTTACCGGGTGGAAGCGTCTCAAGGCGGCGGCCCAACTAGGGTGGGAGAAGGTCCCCGCGGTGGTTGTGGACCGGGAGATTCCGGAAGCCCACCTGCTCCTTATTTACCTCCACGACAACGCCTTCACCCGACCCTTTAACCCTCTGGAGCGGGCCCTCCTGGCCCCCCGCCTTCTGGCCCATTGGGATCGGGAGACGGTGGTGGCGAAATCCTTGCCCCTCCTGGGTCTGCCCCCGGCCCCGGCGCATCTCGACCGTCTCCTGGCCGTGGCCGGCCTGGAGCCTCCCTGGCAGGAGCTGGTGGCCCAGGAGCGCCTGGCTGTCACCGCCGCCGCCCGCCTGGCCACCTGGGAGCCCACCCACCGTTTGGTTGCCCTGCCCTTCCTGGCAAACTGCCCCATGAGCCAGAGCAAGCAGGAGGAGTTCGTGGATGGGGTGGAACTCCTGGCCCGCCGGGACGGAGTCTCCCCGGCCGACATCCTCCGCCGGTCTGACCTTCAAGAATCCTTGCATGACAAGGCCCTGAGCCCTCGGGACCGGACCGAGGCCGTGCGCCGTCGCCTCAACCAATGGCTTTTCCCCCGATACTCTC
>CBFDAH010000350.1:0-1648 GCA_965602785.1 uncultured Syntrophobacterales bacterium | reverse complement strand
AACAGAAAACCTTCTCCTCACCCGCCCCGCTTGACATCGTCGTCCAGGGGGAGGTTGTAATAGTCAAGGTGGACCAGGGTATCGGTCCGGCCCACGAGTTCCCGGATGCTCCGCATGCCGAAGCGGCGCAGGATTTCTTTGAGCTGCCAGGTCCAGGCCTTGTACATATTGCTCACCCGCTTGGTTCCCCAATCCACGGTCATCATGTCCACCAGCTCCGGGTCGGTGGTGGCAATGCCCCGGACACAGCCCCGGCCGCTCTCGCACTGGTGGCAACGCAGGCACTCCAGGGCCACCATTTCGGCGGTGCCGATCTGCACCCCGTCGGCCCCCAGGGCAATGGCCTTGGCCACGTCGTAAGCGGTGCGGATGCCACCCGAGGCAATGAGGACTACCTGATCCCGGATGCCCTCCTGCTGGAGGAATTGATGCACCTTGGGGATGGCGAACTCGATGGGCATGGCGATGTTCTTCTTGGCGATGTCGGGCGCGGCGCCGGTGCCGCCGTAGCTCCCGTCCAGCTGCACCACGTGGGCCCCGGCGTAATAGCTCCCCACCGCCACCATGTCCACGTCCGTGGGGGTGGAGACTTTTACGGAAACCAGAGCCCGTGGGTTCACCTCTTTGATCCAGTCGAGATGTTTCTTGTGGTCCTCCACCGAATAGACGCTGTGGAAAGGAAAAGGGGAAAACAGGGCGCTGCCCGTCACCGACTCCCGCATACGGGCCACCGCGGGAGTGACCTTGTCCCCCAGGAGGTGGCCGCCCAGGCCCGGCTTGGCGCCCTGGGCGTACTTGAATTCCACCATGCGCACCCGCTGGATGGTATCCTCCCGCACCCCGAAGAGGCCGGTGGCCACCTGGGTGACCACGTAGTTATCGTAGGGGTAGAGGTCCTCGGGGTAGCCCCCCTCGCCGGTGGACATGAGGGTGTTGTACCGCACCGCGGCCCTGAGGCGCGATAGGATGGTATTGATGCTCACCGAGCCGAAGGACATGCCGGCGCTATACCAGGGGACGGCGAGCCTGACCAGGGGCCGGCCGTCACCCCGTCGGTTCAGGTCGATATCCAGAGAGATGTCTTCGTGGCTGAGCTTGGCGTCCCGGCTCAAGGGCGGAAAGAGGAAGCGCAGCTTGTCGAAGCCGCCCCCCGAGGCGCCGGTGCGGTACTCCAGATCGCTATACGGCAGGGTGCCGAATTCGGCCATCCACCAGGTGGCCAGAAGCAGGTCCGCGGTCCAGCGGCTGTCCCCCAGGGAGGGGTAATTGGGGGAAAGGCGCACCGCCAGGGCCTGGGTGGGGCAGTTGGCCACGCAGAAGAAGTCGTTCTTTTCGCAGGAGGGGCCGATGCAGAGGTAGCTTTTGGGCCGGCGGATGAATTCCCCTACCTTGGTGTGCACGCCGTAAGGGCAGAGCTCCACGCATTTGCCGCATTGGATACAACGGGCTTCGTTGCGCCAGACGCGGTACTTGGTGAGGGGATTCTTGAACCGACAGGAGGTGCGTATGGGCTCCCAGGGAGCCGGGACCCACTGGTCGGATTCTTCCATGGGGATCGCGGGTTCTTGTGTCATAATTTAGTTCAAAGTTCAAAGTTATTACTGGGAGCGTGAAATAGATTAACTTTCACCCTCACCCTGACCCTCTC
>CBFDAH010000349.1:0-1678 GCA_965602785.1 uncultured Syntrophobacterales bacterium | reverse complement strand
TCCCCAAAGCTTAAGGGGGGTTGGGAGGGGAGTTTGAGGGGAGGGCGGGGGGCCAATGGTCCCCCGGCCCGCCCCTCAAGATACTTTCGCAACAGTCTTAATATACCCTATTTCCCGCCCTTTCCTGAGGGAAAAATATGGCCCCGGAAGATAGGCGTCCTGGAGATAGAGACCGGCCGTGGTTCGGCAAGTTCCGATAAATCCCCGTAGATAAAGCTTAACCTGGGCTAGCCTTCCCCTCGCCCCTCTTCTCGAAATTCATGAAACCCGGCGCCGAAAGGCACGCCCAGCATAACAAGCCCCAGAATTATCACACCGGGCCAGCCGCCCAGGCTGTAGGACCAACCGCTCATGGTAATGCCGCAGGCTCCGCCCAGATAGTAGAACAGGACATACAGGGAGTTGGCCCGGCCCCGGCCTCCGGTGAGGCGGCGGTTCAGAGAGCCCGCGGCGGCGGAGTGGATGGTGAAAAACCCCCCACAGACGAGAAGCAGGGACAGGGCAATCACCACCTGGGACTTGACCAGGGTCAGAATCAGGGCCAGGGCGAAGACCAGGGCGCCGCCCATCATGGCGGCCCCGTTCCCCACCCGGTTGCTGAGGTTGCCGGCAATGGGGCCGATGATGATACCCACAATGTAGGTGAGGTACATAAGGGTGATCACCTGCACCGGTAGATGAAAAGGCGGCCCGGCCAGATAAAAGGGCAGATAATTGAAGCTGGAAGAAAAAACGAAGAAGGCCCCGAAGGCCACCAGAAAAGTGCGGCGCAGCTCCGGGCGGGCCAGGACGTCGAGAAAACCGGTGGTATCCGCCGAGGCGTGAACCGGTTTTTTAGACTCGGGCAGCCAGCGTACCGCGGCCCCCGCGGCACAGGCGATAAGGATGGCCGCAGTGACAAAGGCGTACCGCCAGTGCAAGGGCGGGTGGAGCCAACCCCCCAGGAGACGGCCCCCCAACCCCCCCGCCACGGTGGCGGAAACATAGGACCCCATGGCCACGTTCAGGCGCTCCGGGGGAAGTTGCCGGGAGAGGTAGGCGGCCACACAGGTGCTGAGGGCCGGCAGGAACAGCCCCTGTAAGAAGCGGGCTCCCACCAGCACCGGAAAGGTGTTGGTGGCGGCGCACACCAAACCGGCGCCGGCCACCACCCCTCCCCCCAGGCCGATGAGACGGCCCACCGGGTAGCGGTCAGCCAGCCACCCGAAAGGCAGATTGGCCAGGGCGATGCCCAGAATCACTGCGGAAACGGTGAGGGAGGCTACCGGCGCGCTCACCCCGAATTCTTGCTGAATGATGGGCAGCACCGGCTGGGTGATGTAAAGGTTGGTGATGGCTGCGGCCACCAGGGTGAAAACCAGGGCCTGCAGGCGGAGGAAGTTGGGTGGTTTTATTGCATTTAGTGAATCAATATTTTTTTTATTCACGGCAAATCATTTACTATGAATGTTAAAACCCTCTCAACCACCGGTCAAATTCATCATCGCCCACTCTATGTGAATTCTCTCGGTCAAGGTCCCAACGCAGGGGATTGGTTAAAATATATTCCCTTATGCGTTCCAATGACTCATCATTTCGAATAACATGCTCAAAAAAACCCCGCTGCCATAATTCTCCACGAAATAAATTTTCTATTCTGTTGATCCGTCTAGTTATCCCAGATTTAAACCCTCCAATT
>CBFDAH010000348.1:0-1680 GCA_965602785.1 uncultured Syntrophobacterales bacterium | reverse complement strand
GCGCTTTTTCCCTTTGCTCCGCAAAGAGAATAATGTTTTTTCAATGGGGGGCGGGCCAGGGACGTAGGGGCGGGTTTAAAACCCGCCCCTACATACCCTCCCCCCATACCCCCCTCCCAACTCGCTTAAAGGGATTGGGGGTGGGGGTGCGGGGGATGGGGTAAGGGCCCGCGGCCCTGGTAGCACGGGCTTCCAGCCCGTGGGAACCCCCCTCCCCCGATATTGCTCGATTTTGTCTTTGGCGGAGCTAAAGACATAATCGCATAAAAATATTCGTCTCCTGGATGAAGCAGTTTGGTGAACCGGGCGCTTACCCATGACAAGCACTAAACTCCAGAAAAGAGCCCTCCTCCTCTCCTACCTGACGGTGGGCTACAACATTCTTGAAGGGGTTATTGCCATTCTGGCCGGTTACCTGGCCGGGAGCATCGCCTTGGTGGGCTTCGGCCTGGACAGTTTTGTGGAGTCCCTCTCCGGCGGCATCATGATCTGGCGGTTCCGCCCCCATGCCGGCTTGACTCCCGAGGAAGAGGAACGCCGGGAAAAACGGGCCATCAAGCTCGTCGGCTGGACCTTTTTCATTCTGGCGGCTTATGTCCTCTTTGAATCCCTGAAAAAACTCATCTTCCAGGAAGCCCCCTCCCCCAGCCTCCTGGGCATCATCATCGCCCTGGTTTCCCTCATCCTCATGCCCCTCTTGTTTTATTTGAAGCACCGCACCGGCGCCGATCTTGACAGCGCCAGCCTCAAAGCCGACGCCAAGCAGACCCTGGTCTGCGCCTGCCTCTCCCTGGCCCTGTTGGTGGGTCTGGGGCTCAACTACCTCTATGGCTTCTGGCAGGCGGACCCCTTCATCGGCCTGGTGATCGTGGGGCTCCTGGTGCGGGAGGGCTACGAGACCTTGAAAGAGGAAAAGCTTTGCACCTGCTGCGGCGTCCCGAGTGCGCCGGCCTCTGAGGACTAAATGGTGGTCGTGGGGGTGGACGGCTGCCGGGGGGGCTGGCTGGCGGTCAGTCTGGACCAGGGTCAGACCTGGAAACTCGATATTTTTCGGGACTTCGCCGAACTCTGGAGTCACCACCAAGACGCGGCCCTGCTCCTGGTGGACATCCCCATCGGCCTGCCGGAACACACCAATGACCGCGCCTGCGACCGGGCCGCCCGGGCCATGCTGGGTCCCCGGCGTGCCAGCGTCTTTCCGGTTCCCTGCCGGGCCGCGGTATATGCCTCGGATTATGACGCCGCCATAAAAATAAATGAAAAGATAACCGGGAAGCGTATATTTCGGGCCACCTGGAACCTCATCCCCAGGATGCGACAGGTGGACGAGATTTTGCGGGCCGACCCTCAGGCCAGCGGCGTCATCCGGGAAGCCCATCCAGAAGTGTTGTTTTGGGGGCTCAACCGGGGGAGGCCCATGGCCTGCCGTAAAAAGGACGCAAGAGGTGAGGCGGAACGCCTCGCAATTTTACAGACCGTCTATCCCCGGGCAGGAAGGGTATTTCGCGAAGCTCGGGAAACCCTCCGGGGTAGGCAGGCAACCCGGGACGACCTCCTGGACGCCCTGGCCGCCGCAGTTACCGGCCTCCTTGGCGGTGGGAAGCTGCAGACGTTGCCGGCCTCCCCCACTGCTGTCCGGTAGAAAATACTTGAGTTAGTAAGTAAAACAGCCCCAAAACA
>CBFDAH010000347.1:0-1689 GCA_965602785.1 uncultured Syntrophobacterales bacterium | reverse complement strand
TCCAGGCAAGCCTGGAGGATCCCTTCTATCTGGGCCGGCGTGGCGGTTTGGGGCAAAAGGCTAGCGGGGGGAGCCGGGGTCTCGGACTTCTCCCCCTTGGCGGGTCGACCTTTTTTCCCTTTGCTTTCTTTGGGGAGCGGCTCAGGAGCAGCGGCCACCTCGGGGAACAACTGCCCGGCCGTGGCCTGGCCGTCTTTGAGCTGAGAAGCCAGGCCCCGCAAACTGGCAATGTCCTCCGAGGCCCACTCATGCTTGGGCTTGCCTAACACCTCGATAACCCGAGCTTCGTTGATGCCATACCCCGCCAGGAATTTCAGGGCCTTTTCCGTGGCCGCGGCCAAGCCTTCTTTGCTGATGCCCTTTAACACCGCTTCTTTGGCCCGTTCCTTGGCCTGCTCCGTGAGCCAGCGGGGCACCCCCGCCAGGACCACATTGCGGATGGCCCGGCTTTGGGCGGCCTGGAAGGTCATGTCCTCGGCCCGGTCGTCCACTAATTTTTTAAACGCGCCCTTGCCTTTCTTTTTGCGAAAGACCCGGGAGACCGTAAAGCCCCGCTCCAGATCCACGAAGTGGGCCGTGAACACCCATTCCATGGGGGTTTCATAGTATTCCACCGGCACCGCGCAGTTGCTCCACTCCCGGGCCACGGCCATGGCCAGGCCGATGCTGGGGCCCTCGATGGTCTTGCCCCCCATGGGGAAGGCATAATAGAAGGCATCCCCGGCAAATTCGGCTTCCCGCAGCACTGCGGCCACCACCTTATCCAGATTGCGGGGCCGCTGCACCGCCATGGCGGTGTGAAACTGGGTGTGGGAGCGCAGCAGGGGGACGGGGGGCGTGAGGGTGCCGGCCGGATAGGTTTCCGGCTCACCGGTAAAGGGCTCCACCGCCGCCAAGGTGGTCGTGGCTGCGTCTTTACTCGCTTCCATGGGCTTATCTCCTTTTCGTGGCATAGGTGCAGGTCCAAAAGTAGCCGCACCACTGGGGGCTGCAGATCCAGGCGCTGGGGTCGCAGGGGGGAAAGAGCCCCGTGTCGATCTGGGCCACCATCAAGTGGATTCTGAGCATAAGGTTGGTCCAGTCTTCGGGCCCCCGGCTGGTGGGGAGACTCTGCAGTTTGGGCTCCTTGTTGTTCACCAGGACTTCCAGGCTCACCTTCTGGGGCCAGGCCCCGGTCTGGTGGGCCACCAGGCCGGCATAGAAGGTGAGCTGCAGGGAGTGGTCCGCGTCTTGGGGCCGTTTACTCTTGGCCGCGGTCTTGAGATCCGGGAGCCACTGGTCCGCCGTGAATACATCAATGGTGCCCCGAAGGGGGAGGTCCAGGCCGGCTTCCATGGTTAGCTTTTCTTCCACTAAGACGGGCTCAATGGCCGGGGCCAGAGCTTCCCGGTAGAGTTTGGTGAGCCTCACCGTGGCGTCCAGGCCGGCGGCCAGGAGTTTATCCTTTTCCGCAAGCTGGTCTCTGGGAATGAATACCCCTTCGTCTTTGATCAGGTTGACGTAATGATCCCGGGCCGCGTCCTGGAGGTCGCCCAGGGGCAGGTCGGCCTTGGTGTGCAGTTTTTGTTCATGGTTGAGCTGCGCGGCTTTATGGGTGGCTGAGCCGCGCCGGGCAGCAATTCCCGGCGGGATGATCTCCCCCCGGAGGTAGCGCCGCTCAAACTGGTGGGGGCACCTGAGGAACATGCC
>CBFDAH010000346.1:0-1691 GCA_965602785.1 uncultured Syntrophobacterales bacterium | reverse complement strand
CTGGCCGCCTGATTTAATCCTCAACTGTGTCCAATTAATTGTGGACCGTTACACGTTTGCCTAAATTGAGTCCCCCCTGCGGCAGACTGGCAAGGCCCCTTGTCCTGGCCTCTGGCTCAAAGCTTTTGGCCCCCCGCGCATCACTCCACGCTTCTTAATCCTCTTTAGCCTCCGAGCTCTCCTCATGATCGGCGACCTGTGAGTGGCCATCGGCTGCGGTCTTAAGGATGTTATTACCCAGGGCTGAGGGCAAGCGCCTCGTACTTAATTGCCAAAGTTAGCAAATTTTAAAAAGCGTTTTTTATTCCCCCCTTTTTTAAAGAGGGGTTAGGGGGGATTTCTCTATGCCCTTGAAAATCCCCCTAAATCCCCCTTTTTCAAAGGGGGACTTTTGGCGTCCCTGATCTTTAAGGAGGCGCTCAATTAGCTGAGCTGATTTATGCAAATACTAGTTGTCTTTTTATAAAAAATTTCTTGGGCCAGGCGGGCAAACCGGATTAGAATACAGACCGATTTCAGCAAACATGGGGGAGTCGGCATGGCCTTTGTGCCCAGGGGAAAGCTGTGGGTCCTGGGTGTTTTGGTATGCGTTTATCTGGGGGCGCCTTCCTGGTCCCTGGCCCAGGGGGAAAAGGGCCAAGCTTACCCGGCAACCTCGCCCGGGCCCAATGATCAGGCTGATCAGGGCAGATTTTTCGGCCCCCCCACCACAGGTCCCATCAGTACCAGTGGTTCGCTGCCCATGGGCAAGGGCAACTTCGCCATTCAGCCGTTCTGGTATCTGACCTTCCGGGGAAGTAAATTCGACGATGACTGGCGAACGGTCAGCGCCGGCCAGGACCTCATTTCCCTGGACAATGCCATGACCTTAGATTACGGCCTTACCGAAAACCTTTGGATAACACTATTCTTTTCTTACTATATCCAGAACTGGGCCTACAATATCCAGAATCCACAACCAGGCGAGGGACGCACCGCCCAGGTTGGCGGTACCGGCCCTGTTAGTCTGAACTTGCGATACCTTTTTCTCAAACAACAGCGCTTTCGACCCACGGTGACGGGAATTTTTATCGTGGGCTTTCCCACCGCTCGGGGAGACACGGTGAGCCCCGGCACCTTGCCGGCAGCTGTGAGCAGGTCCCGGAACTGGGGCTTCACCTGGGGTCTCAACCTTCAACTGGCCGCCCGGCCTGTGATTCTGTACGGCAACCTGTGGTACTTCATGGGAACCATGAATAAGCGTGAGGAGGTTATTGACGGAGGATTAGCTCTCGTAGCTTTCAATCCGCGGGATCAGATAAAATTTAACCTGGCCGCAGAAATTCCCTTGCGCTGGACAGGAGGGCCCTGGGTGCTGCTCTTTGAAATGACCAGCTTCTGGGAAGTGGGAGCGATATTCTCGCCCGGGCCGGAAGGAAATCCGTCTCACAAGATAACAACCTGGGCGGCGATAGAATATATCCTCAGTCCTAAATGGAGATTCGCCCTGGGGTGTTCTTTCGATGTCATCGGGAAGAACAGCACCAAAAATTTCACCCCTACTTTTACTATTTATAAGCCCATCGATTTTTTCAAAAGAAGACGCCGCCGGGATTAAGACTGGGGGATTTAAAAAACTGACGTTGCCCTTTCGAGGCAGGAGTGTCCGGTAGGATAATTACTTGATCTAGTGGCTGAGGGGCGATTCTCTA
>CBFDAH010000345.1:0-1714 GCA_965602785.1 uncultured Syntrophobacterales bacterium | reverse complement strand
AGCTTGCCAAACTCGGCAGTTATTATCAGAACTTAAAAAATCTTGGATATGATCTGGATAGCGGAAGTTTCATGGTCTTTATAAGTTCCCAGGAAGAACTCTCATCTCCGATTTGGGTCTTTGAGATCAGGCGAGCACCAGTTGTAGGCACCCAAAAGGTATGAATCAAGGTGAGACTACGGCAGCGTCCTCAAAAGAGGCCAACTGGGCTGTTGGGCGGCCTCCAGGAATTTATAAAACCAAGCCATCTTTTGATAGGTCTATGCCAACATCTCCATGGCCCGGCGCATGAACGCCGCAATGGCCAGGCCGCGCGGGCAGGCCTGCTCCGCCGGGGAGTAGTCGACCTCGGTCAACCGCCGCCTCACCTCCGCGGGCAGCCCGGCGAAGGTCAGCTTGGCCAGTTCCGGCTCGCCATAATACTGGTGATACATGAGGCAGCGCATGACCTCGTTCACAGGGATGGTTCCGCCCATGGCCTCCTGGCAGATTTTGCCGCAGCCGGCGCAGTAGTCGCCCCTGGTCTCTAAGGCATATTGCTGTAAAGATTGGAACTCCTCTCGGGTAAGTTTTGTCTGGTCCAGGGCCGCGGCCACGTTGGCCGAGAGGATGGTCAAGCTGGGCATGTAGGAGCAGATGCTGGCGATATTACGGTTTTCCCAGACGATCTTGAGCTTGGCCTGCTTGTCCGTGAAGCCGCGTTTCAGGAAGCGCTCGGCCATTTCCGCCTTGGCCTCGCTGGCGATCTTCACCCTCCCCGGCCTGCCGGCCTGAGTCTTCATGGCCACCAAGCCAATCCCGGCCTGACTCGAGGCCTTGATGGCTTCCTGCATTTTGGGGGTATTCATGACCTGGAAGTTGTAAGTCAGCATCACCGCGTCGATCCAGTCCAGCCTGGCCGCGCCTAGGAGACAGTCTTCCATGTTGGTATGGGTGCTGAAGCCGAAAGCTTTCATCTTGCCGGCCTTCTTCATCTCCGCAGCCCAATCCTTGAAGGGGCTTATTTCATCAATGTTGGTAAGGCTGTGGATGAAGAAAAGATCCACATATGGGGTTTGAAGCCTATTCAGGCACTTATCTAAACGCTCGGTGAAATTGCCGCCCTTGGCATGGAGCTTGGTGGCCAGGAAGATCTCCTTGCGGGCCTCGGGGTGGCGGGAGAAGAAGCGACCCATGCCTTCCTCGCTCAGGCCGTGGCCGTAGGACTCGGACGTGTCCCAGTAGGTAACGCCCCATTTCAGAGCCTGCTTGAGGAGCAGTTGGTTGTTGATGGTGTCAGACAGGCCGCCCAGGCAGAGAATGGACACCTCCACCCCGGTCTTGCCCAGCTTGCGTTTAGGCACAGTATGGGCCTTCACGGCGCCGGCGGCCGACTGCTCTGTGGCGGCGAGGGCCCCGGTCACGCCGCTCCCGACCACGGCCAAGCCGGCGAGTCCCACGGTGGTCACAAACTCCCTGCGCGTAAGGTCAGCATCTTTAGTCTTCCGGCTCATGGCAAACTCCTCCTCTTGGCCCCGGTGCACCGCTTGAATGAGCAGGCGCCCCAGGTTGGGAACAGGATTCGTTCTCACTGTATAGGCGGATGGCATGTTGGCCCGATATCGTGCTCGCACATGCCGCAGCCGACATACCTGGCGGAGTCCACTTTAGGACTCATTTTGTGGCAGCCTCAGCATAGTCTACTCCCCATTGCTCCCTGGGGCCTCTTTTACGG
>CBFDAH010000344.1:0-1716 GCA_965602785.1 uncultured Syntrophobacterales bacterium | reverse complement strand
CTTGAAAAATCTTGCCATCCCCACCCATGAAGAGTTGGACGAACTGTATCAGGAACTTTATCAGCTAAAGAAGCAGGTGAGAGAACTGACGCGCCGTCAGGCGAAAAAGAAAACCACCCGGCGCGCCCCATCCTCCGGGTAGAGGGGCCATACACAGCAAATTTTCATCCATAATCGCCGTAATCTTTTACCATACGGTTCTTTTATATTGAGACCTCCATGACGCAGTGGAAAGTTCCTCTTGACCTGATCATGGCCAAAATGGCCGAACACACCGAAAAAGTCGGCGCCCGCTCCGCCCAGGCCCGGGAGGTGCTCCTCGGCCCCCTGGATACCGACATTGCCACCACACCGTGTGAGGTGGTTTACCAACAAGACCGGGTCCGTTTAAAGCATTATCTGTCCCTGGCCCCCCAGAAGGTCAAAACGCCCCTCCTTATGATCTATGCCCTGATCAACCGGGAGACCATGCTCGACCTGCAGCCCGGCCGCAGCGTGGTCCAGAACCTCCTCAAGGAGGGTATCGACGTCTACCTGATTGACTGGGGCTATCCCACCCGGAAAGACCGCTTCCTCACCATTGATGACCACGTCAACGGCTATCTGAATGACATCGTTGATTTCCTGAGGACCCGGCACCGGGCGCCCCGCCTCAATGTCATGGGGATTTGCATGGGAGGCACCTTTGCCGTTATGTATGCCTCCCTCTTTCCCAAGAAAGTTAAGAACCTGATTACCACCGTCACTCCCACCAATTTCGATACGGACAGGGGCTTGTTGCACATCTGGATGAAAGAGGTGGACGTGGACCGCCTGGTGGACACCTTCGGCAATATGCCCGGGGACCTAATGAATCTGGGGTTCCTGCTCTTAAATCCAGCCCGGCTTATGATGGACAAGTATGTGGGATTTTTTGAGAATGCGGATAATAAAGAGTTTGTCGAGAACTTCATCCGCATGGAAAAGTGGATCTTCGATAGTCCTGATGTGCCGGGGGAAACCTTCCGCCAATTCATCAAAGATTGCTACCAGGAAAATCTCCTCATCAAAAGCCGGATGAAATTAGGTGACCGCCGGGTGGACCTGAAAAAGCTCATCATGCCCCTCCTCAACATTTACGGCCGCTACGATCATCTGGTGCCCCCCGAGGCCTGTGAACTCCTGACCGCCCGGGTGGGGAGCCGGGACACCGAGGACATTTGCCTGGATACCGGCCACATCGGCATCTATGTCAGCTCCAAGTGCCAGAAGGAGGTGGGGCCCAAGATCGGCCGATGGCTGCAGGAAAGGGACCAGTGAGGTTCAGAAAGGTCCAGGTGAAAAGACCGGGCGAAGGAACGCCATTTTGGATGCAAAATCCGTATGAGGTAATGAATTATGGGACAGAAGGTTGATTATTTTGCCATCCTCTCCCGGCTGAGCCGCTCCTTCGGCACGGCGCGGAACCGGCAGGAACTCTTGGACCTTCTGTTTCAGACCGCCATCGAGACCCTAGGGGTCAGGGCCGCTTGTCTGTATCTGGCCAGCCCCGGGAAGACCCGGTTAACCCCGGTGGCCCAGAAGGGCTTGTCGGCGTCCTACTTTCGCTCCCCCAAGTCCGCGCTCAGAGATGACCTCATCCCCCGGCTACAGGAAAAAGGGTTTTTTTACTGTAAGGATGCCGCCGCCGACCCCGGCATGAAACACCCGGAGGTGAAAAAAGCTGAAGGCCTCGCT
>CBFDAH010000343.1:0-1717 GCA_965602785.1 uncultured Syntrophobacterales bacterium | reverse complement strand
ACCCAATCATTATCCGTGACGCCGATATAGTCCTTCATTTTGTGCCTCAAACAACGCTAAGCAATTTCTGCATCAACGCCCCCCTTTGCGTCCCCCTTTACCTAATTTCTCGAATTCATCAGTTTTTTCGATTGAAATTAACATTGCCAAGTATAAGTTGTCTTAAACCCACACCCCGTCTTGCTGACCCCTTTTATTCTCCCTTTCAGGAATTTGCCTCTCTGATGCTCTCCAGCTCCTCCCACCTCTCATAGGCCCCTTCCAGCTCCTGCCTTAGCTCTTTGATCCTTGCCTGTGCCCGGCTGATACTGTCTCCCGGGCTCCTGTAGAACTCCGGGATTGCCATCTGCTCGTACAGCCCCTTCTGCTCCTGTTCCAATCTTTCGATACGCCCGGGAAGGGCCTCCAGCTCCTTTCCCTCCTTGAAGGTGAGCTTCCGGGGCTGGTCATTTTTCCCCCGGCGTTTCACCGACGGGCGCAGCCTGCCGGGCTCTTTTTTGTCAGCCGGTCTTGGCCGCTGGCGAAGCCAGTCGTCATATCCTCCTGCATATTCCGTGATCACGCCGCCGGCCTCAAACACAAGAGTACTGGTCACCACATTGTTGAGGAACGCCCGATCATGGCTCACGAGAAGTATGGTGCCGGTATAGTCCAGCAGCCGCTCCTCAAGAAGCTCGAGGGTCTCCATATCAAGGTCATTGGTGGGCTCGTCCAGCACGAGCATATTGGAAGGCCGAGTAAAAAGCCGGGCAAAGAGCAGCCTGCTCCTCTCTCCCCCGGACAGAATGCGCACAGGGCTCCTGGCCCGGTCCGGCGTGAATAAAAAGTCCTTCAGGTAACCAATCACGTGGCGCTGTCTGCCATTGATCTGGACCGTGTCATTGCCGCTGGCCACACTTTCCTGAACCGTCATGTCCTCGTCCAACTTCTCACGGAGCTGGTCAAAATAGATCACCTCCAGTCTGGTCCCTTTCCTGACCCGGCCCCTGTCCGGCGCCATCTCCCCGATCAGGATCCTGAGAAGGGTGGACTTGCCAATGCCGTTGGGACCGATAATGCCGATCCGGTCCCCCCGTATAATTTTTGTGGAAAAGTCCCTGATATAAACGGTTCCGCCGTAGCCGTGACTGATCTTCGAAGCTTCGATGACCAGCTTGCCTGTGGATTCCGCCTCCTGGATCTGTATCCTGGCGCTGCCTGGCTGTCTGCGCTGGGCCTGCTGCGCCTCCCGCATCTTTATGAGGGCGCGCACCCTCCCCTCATTCCTCGTGCGCCTCGCCTTGATCCCTTTCCTGATCCACTCCTCCTCCTTTGCCAGCCTCCGGTTGAACTGTTTCCTCTGCACCTCTTCCACATCCAGTGCCGCCTGCCTGCGCTCCATAAAAGTCCTGTACCCGCAAGCCCAGTTCAAGAGCTGGCCCCGGTCTATCTCAATGATCCGTGTGGCAAGTTTCTGCAGGAACACCCTGTCGTGGGTGACAAAGATGAGGGTTCCCATGTACTTTTGCAGGAATTCCTCCACCCAGTCTATAGCGTTTATGTCCAAATGGTTGGTGGGTTCGTCAAGGAGGAGTATGTCCGGTTCTGCGACAAGGGCCCTTGCAAGGAGAGTCCTGCGCCTGAATCCAACGGAAAGGGTCTCAAACCGGACGTCAGGATCCAGGGAGAGCCGTGTCAGAACCTTGTCGACCTGCTGGCGGATCTGCCACCCCTGTGA
>CBFDAH010000342.1:0-1725 GCA_965602785.1 uncultured Syntrophobacterales bacterium | reverse complement strand
CGCCCCAAATCATCGGCGTTGATGATCAGGCGCACCTGGCCATCCCTGTCCCGATGGGCTAGGCGGCCTGCCACCTCAACCAACCTATTGACCAGAAACTTATGATGCACGAAATTTCTTGCCCCTTCTGCAATAGATATTACCGCCAGGCCGTCATCGAAGAAAATGGTTACTGCGGCGTCCGGTGTCCCGCGTGCCAGGTGATCTATATCTCCCCCCGGCCCCCGTGGGCGGACATCCTGAAGATGTATGCCTCAAAAGCCTCACGTCCCATCAAGAGCTTAAAAGCTGGGACCACAGCCAAAAGACTCAAAGCCGAGCACACCCTCTCCCTGGTTCGATCCCATATTTCCGGGAAAACCGCTCTCGAGATCGGCCCTGGCGCTGGATTCTTCCTCCAGGTCCTGCGGCGCCAAGGTTTCACTGTGTACGGTATTGAACTTAACGGCCAATTGGCCGATTTTCTCAATAGGACACTGAACATTCCTTGCGACAGGCGGCCCTTGTCGGTGTCGTCCTTCGGGGGGGAAACCTTTGACCTCATTTACCATTGCGACGTGCTGAGCCATTTGTACAACCCTCTGGCAGACTTGCCCATCATGCGCGCCAAACTCAAGGACGGCGGCCTCCTGGTCTTTGAAACGGGGAACCTCGGGGAGGTCCAGAGCCGCTACTACCATTGGTATCCTTCCTTTCGCTATCCCGAGCACCTATTTTTTTTCGGGGAAAAAAGTTTGCGGCTCCTCCTGGCACGCACCGGTTTCGAACTGGTCAGTCTGCACCGCTACCCCCTTCGATATGTCCTTCTCTTGGAAAAATTTCACCATTTTCTGAGCAAGGCCCCGGCTCCCGACGGGCCCGAACCAGCCTCCCGGTTTCTCCCTCTCCCAAAAACAACCGGGCCTGCCCTGAAGAGGACCGTGAAAAGAACCCTCGGCCTGCTGTATGACTATGTCACCGAATATTTCCTCCCCTACCGGCTTGGACCTTTCGTTTCCAGACTCAGAGCCGGCCAGCCCCAGACCCTTATCGTGGTGGCCCGCAAAGCCCAAGAAGGTGCCGCCTCGTCATGAGAATTCTCTATTTTGCCTACGTCAATTTGGATCGGCCGAATGCCTGCCAGACCCACACCCTGGGCCTGCTCCGGGGCTTTAGCGAAAACCACTGTCGGGTGGATGCCGTGGTGCCCCGACCCCTGGGGCCCCTGCCGCACATTCCCTCGGTTACTTTCCACTTTCTGCCGCCACATCGGGGCAGGCGCAGAAATCTTTTAACGGCCCTGAGCTTCCTCACCCTCTTCCGCCTCTGCCGACAGCGCCATTATCAAGCCCTGTACGCCCGGGACATGGACGTCTTCGTCGGCCCCCGCTGGTGTTCAAGGATTTTCGGGCTGCCCCTGTACCTCGAGGTGGACGATGCCCCGGTGGAGGGCCATTATCCGCCGCTGCTTCGCAAGCTAGTGGAAGCCAATCTCAGGGCCGACTACCGCCAGGCCACCGGTTTGATAGTGCCTTCCGTCCCCCGTTGCCGGTTGCTCAGCCAGGGCTTCGGCGTGCCCCCGGAAAAAGTTCACATGGTGCTAAATGGCGCCGACCTCCCCGCCAGCCGCCCTCTCCCCCGACCAGAGGCCAGGGCCCTACTGGGGCTTGCCGTGGAGGGGTTCTGTCTCGGGTACGTCGGCTCGGTAAATGAGCGGTATGATTTTGAAACCATGCTTCAGGCCCT
>CBFDAH010000341.1:0-1727 GCA_965602785.1 uncultured Syntrophobacterales bacterium | reverse complement strand
TGTCCTAATTCGGCGGATGTTCCGCCAGATCCCAAAACAGTCCGGTCATTAGCCGAAGCCCTTCCCGGGCTATGGGAGCCAGAAGATGTTCGTCGGGAGCGTGCTGGGAACAGCCGCCATAAGAATGAGGCACCCAGATGGTCGGCAGTCCTAAAATGTCGCTGAATGCATCGTTGGGCAGGGTTCCCCCGAGGTTGGGCAGAAAAGCCGGTTTGCAGCTGGTTTCTTCAAAGGAGTGCACCGCCCATTTAACCCAGGGATTGTCCGGCTCAAGCCGGGTAGCCATGCCGTAAGTGTTGCGGACTTCTGTTATTCGGATCTGTTCAAAGCCATGCTCGTCGAGATGGTTTCTAACCGCCGCAATGAATTGCCGGGGCCGACTTCCCGCCACGAAGCGGATGTGGCAGCGGGCCCAGGCACTGGGCGGTATGGCATGCACGGGATTGGCCGGGTTGCCGGATTCAAGGGCGATAACATCAAGGGTATTCCAGCCATAAACCTTTTCGGCCAGGCTCAGCCCCGGCTCCCCCCAATCCGGATCAATCCCGGGTCCTTGCTCGCCTGTCACCTCCAACTCCGCCAGCGCCTGTCGAATCGTCTCGGGTATGCCCGCCGGTTTGAGTTCTTCCACCAGAATCCGGCCCCGGGCATCCACCATTGAACTGATGGCATGGGCCAAAATAATTGCGGGATTTGCCAGCAGGCCTCCCCAGTTGCCAGAGTGGTGCCCTCCCTCTCGCAGTTCAAGATGAAGATCGAAATTGAACACGCCCCGGCTGCCGCCGAAGATGGTGGGCTTGCCCGGATCGATGCGAGGGCCGTCCGAAGCGATGAGCACATCAGCCCTCAAAGACTCCTTCTCCCGGGCGCAGATTTCATGCAGTCCGGGAGAGCCCTGCTCTTCTCCCATTTCGATTAAAACCTTGACGTTGAAGCCCAGCCGGCCATGCTCTGTCAAGAGGCAGTCCAGGGCGGCAAGATTGATGGTGTGCTGACCTTTATTGTCGGCCGCACCACGACCGTACCAGCGCTCACCTTCTTTAGTCAGATGCCATGGATGAAGCCCTTTCCTCCAGCGCTCTTCCATGCCCCAGACTGTGTCGCCGTGGCCGTATGTAAGAACTGTAGGCAGTGTGTCGTCCTCGATCCGCTGCGCGATCAAAAAAGGCATCCGGCTGTTGACGGGGTTGTCGACAATCCGAATGCCAAATCCCATTTTCTCCAGATAGGGCTGCATGTCCTCGGTCAAATAATCTTTCATCTCAGACACGCGGTCTTCGTTCTGGCTTTCCGTCGGGTATGCTACGCGGCGGGCAAGATCTTTGAAGAAAGATCCGTCATCAAAATAGGCTTCCGCTCGGCCAATCGCTGTGTCTCGGCTCATTTCTTTTCTTCTTATAAAGATTCGGGGTGGTGGCATTCAACCATTCGATCGGCTTCGATCCTGGGTTGGGGCGGCACGGTTGAACAAAGCTCGGTGGCTTTGGGGCAACGGGGGTGGAATGTGCAGCCGGAAGGCGGATCAATGGGGTTGGGGTAGGTGATCCCCAAATGGGTTTCCGGCAGGCCGAGCCGGGGATCCGGGGTTAATACCGAGTCAAGCAGGGCCTGGGTATAGGGATGGCGGGGTTGCTCGAACAGGGCAGAGGCTGGTGCTTCTTCGACAATTCGTCCCAGATACATGACCGCCACGCGGGAGGCAAGGTGCTCCACCACTGCAAGATCAT
>CBFDAH010000340.1:0-1755 GCA_965602785.1 uncultured Syntrophobacterales bacterium | reverse complement strand
GGCGCCCTGTTTGCCTGGGGGGCCTATGTGGGCTTCAGCGTCTTTGGATATCTGAAGAAATGGGTGGAGGCCGATTCGGTCCTTCAAAACTTCGCTGTCTTCTCTTTGGCCATTGTCGCTGCCATGGTGGTGGTCGCGCTTGTGGGGATCGTCCTGGAAAGGGTGATTGTTCGCCGGGTCTATGGGTCCCACCTCTTTCAGATCCTCATCACCTTCGGTGCAACCATTGTTCTGGTGGAGCTTATCCGCGTCTTTTGGGGGCCCAATGATGAAGTGATGACCGTTCCTCTTACGTTTTCAAGAAGCTGGGACATCATGGATATCATCATTAACAGATATCGGGTCATATGCATCGTAGTAGGTCTCGTCGTCTACGGCGTGATCCAGCTTATTCTCAAAAAGACAAAATTGGGGACGATTGTACGGGCCGGGGTGGAGGACCGGGACATGGTCCAGGCCATGGGGCACA
The DNA here is from genome assembly GCA_965602785.1 of uncultured Syntrophobacterales bacterium. Lineage (GTDB taxonomy): Bacteria > Desulfobacterota > Desulfobaccia > Desulfobaccales > 0-14-0-80-60-11 > JBGSLA01. The sequence continues at coordinate 1,286 of CBFDAH010000340.1, read as the reverse complement.
ATATTTTCCTCCTATTCACTGGCGTTTTCGCTGCCGGCGCGGCACTGGCGGCCCTGGGAGGATTGGCCATGTCCATATTCAGTTTGCAGGTGTATCCGGACATGGGGGGAACCTATCTCCTTTTCGCATTTATCGTGGTCATCATCGGGGGCCTGGGAAGCGTGACAGGGTCCCTGGTGGGGGCCCTTATCGTTGGGCTCACTTACAATTATGTGGCCTACCTGGTCCCCTGGGCCGCTGCGGGCGCTAACATCATGATTATGATAATCATCCTTCTCATTCGGCCTACGGGTCTATTTCCAGTTGGAAAGTAGGGGTGTAATAGGTATGGCAGAGGCAACACCGGTTCAGATTTTCCATATGGAGGAAAAGAGAAGACAGTACAGGAGCGGCGGCTTTTTTCTCAAGGTCGGCCTCCTGGCCCTTTTTGTGCTGGTGCCTTTCCTGTTTCCCTCCTTCAAGACAGTCGATCTCGCCATGCAGATCATTATGTTCGCAACCCTGGTGGCCAGTTTTGACATCCTCCTCGGCTACACAGGGATCCTCTCCTTTGGTCACGGCATGTTTTTCGGCATCGGAGCCTACTGTGTGGCCTTTCTTATTGGCAAGTACGGGACGCCTTCTTACGCAAATCTTGCCCTGGGTTTTGTCATCGCTACGCTTGTCGCCTCGGCCCTGGCCCTCGTCATCAGCTTTCTTTCCCTGCGGGTCAAGGCCATTTTCTTCGCCATGATTACCCTGGCCATCGCAGAGTTGGCCATCGTCCTGGCCACCAAGCTGAGCGGTTTTACAGGAGGGGAAGATGGAATCAGCCTGAACATGCCGGGGATCCTGGCGGTGTCTTTTAGTGCGGGCAATTTTTTGGGGCTCGAGATTACCGGGAGGATATTGACCTACTATTTTATTCTTTTGGCCTGCCTGGGGCTTTTTTTGGCCATGCTCCGCTTTACCCATTCCCCTCTGGGCCGTGTCCTTCAGGCGATTCGCGACAACGTCGAGCGTGCAGAGGCCCTCGGCTACAAGACCTTTATTTTTCAGGCCATTTCAATCACCTTTGGATGCGTGGTGGCCGCCCTCGTTGGCGGGTTATATGGGATGTGGGTGGGATATGTGAATCCGGAGTCATGCCTGGGGGTGTTTGCGATCATGCTCGCTATTCTACTTATGTGCATCATAGGAGGGATGGGGACCCTGTACGGAGGCATTGTTGGTGCGGCCTTTTTTATGATTACCGAGACCTTCCTGCCCGACCTTCAGCATCTGGCAAAGGACTTCTTTCCCAGTGC
>CBFDAH010000339.1:0-1760 GCA_965602785.1 uncultured Syntrophobacterales bacterium | reverse complement strand
GGTACAACTGCTGGGGGCAGGTCAGCAATGCCCACCCTACGTTTTAGAGGGATTGGGATTGGGGGAGTATAAAGGAGAGGGCAAGGGACCGAGCCCCTGAGCCTCCTCCTTAATAATTACTCTCCCGGGACCAGTACACCCGCACGAACTTGTTCATCTCCGACCAGCGGAAGTCGAGATCGCCCTTGTAGGCCCGGTACACGGCCCGGCCCAGGTGTTGGGCCAGCTTCTCGGTGGTGGTCTCGATGACCAGCTTGGCTGGGCCCTCCTCGGTCATGGTCATAATTCGGTCGGCGACGCTGCGGCCGGCCACCCGGGCGGCCTCGTTTTTCAGGAGGGTGAGGATTTCGTCCTTGCGCTCTTCCAGGAATTCGCCGCTCAGGGTGAGAATCCCCTCCGGGTAGCGGTCCTTGATCTTGCGGCAGGTGGGGCAGGTGACCTCTTTGACCTTGCCGGTGCCGGACAGTTTTTTAGCCAGTTTCTCATCAGCAAACCAGCGCTTGTTCTGATAAACGGCCTGGCAGGTGGTGCACAGAGACGCTTCCTGGCCTTCCATCGGCTGATATGGGTCCCCCGTACGGCCCACATGCCCGAATCTTTTGCCTTTTTGTCCAGTCCGTTTCCGTTCCTGCTGTCTCCCCATAGGTCGCCTCCCTTAAAAGGGTTGGTTTTCAGGCAGGTGCGTAGATGCCCTGGGCTCATGAAAACATCATGAAAAATTTTACCCCCCTCGCCCACGCTTTAGGCCCCGGCAGGGGAGAGGGGAAGACCTGGAGGAATGTTGTAGAGCAATCGTCCCCCCTTGTTCTTAATGTAATGCCGCGGCTCACAAAAATCCAATGAAAAAGGTCATCCCCGCCCGCCAAGGCCACAGTGGCTGCTCTGGGGCCCGGTGGTTTGCGAACAAAATCCGAGAAAAATTTAAAAAACCATCTTAAAGAATACTAAGAAAACTGGCCTCTTTTTTCAGATTATGCTAAAGTTCATGTAGATTTCCTCACAATGAGTCGGCTTGGATCCATCTCCGGCATGGACCGAGACCGGAAGGAGGGAACCATGAACTACCTTCCGAGTGTGCGCCGGGAGGTTTTTTTTTCGGATGCTTCCCCGGTGAATAAACTCACCGAGGCTTTGGACCAGATGCTGGGGGAATTGGGAGGGGTCTTCTCCCGCCTTACCCCCGAGTCGGCCGAGACCTTTCTCCAAGAAGTGGAAGCCGCGCCCCGCATCTTCGGCTGCGCCGTGGGACGCTCCGGTTTCATCCTCCGGGGCTTCCTCATGCGCCTCATGCACCTGGGACTTAAAGTGTTCGTGGTGGGGGAAACCATCACCCCGCGCCTTAAGCCCCAAGACCTGCTCATCGTGATGTCGGGCTCCGGAGAGACGGCCCAACCCCGGGAAGTGCTGCGCCGGGCCAACGCCGTGGGGGCCAGGACCCTGGCCCTCACCGCCGGCCTTGATTCCACCATCGCCCGGGAAGCCGACGTGGTCATTCATATCCCAGGGACCACCAAGCTGACCCTGGCCCAAGAACCCGACTCGCTCCAGTGCCCCGGCAGCCTCTTCGAACAGGCTAGCTTTCTCTTCCTGGAGGGCGTAGTCCTTATCCTCTACCAAAGACGCCTGGGCCACAACCGCCAGGCCATGCTCGACCGCCACGCAGACGTGGAGTGACGGTGAGCTTGTGGGGGGAGGGGGGTTCCCACGGGCTGGAAGCTCGTGCTACCAGAACCGCGGGCCCTTACCCCCTCCCCTCAACC
>CBFDAH010000338.1:0-1827 GCA_965602785.1 uncultured Syntrophobacterales bacterium | reverse complement strand
CCCTGGGGCCGGAACACCCGGACGTGCCCCAAAGCATCAACAACCTGGCCGCGGTCTACTATGCCCAGGGGAAGTACGCCGAGGCGGAGCCCCTTTACCAGCGGGCCCTTAAAATTTGGGAAAAGGCCCTGGAACCGGAGCATCCCAACGTGGCCACCTGCCTCAACAACCTGGCAGCGATTTACTATTCTCAGGAAAAGTACGCCGAGGCCGAGCCCTTCTTGCAGCGGGCCCTGAAGATCAGGGAAAAAGCCCTGGGACCGGACCACTCCGACGTGGCCACCAGCCTCAATAACCTGGCAGGTCTGTATCAGGGCCAGGGGAAGTACGCTGAGGCCGAGCCCCTCTATCAGCGAGCCTTGAAAATCGATGAAAAAGCCTTAGGTCCGGAGCATCCCGACGTGGCCATACGCCTCAACAACCTGGCGTTGCTATACCAGGCCCAGGGGAAGTACGCCGAGGCCGAGCCCCTCTATCAGCGGGCCCTGAAGATTGTAGAAATAGCCCTGGGCCCGAACCATCCCCACGTGGCCACCTGCCTTAACAACCTGGCAGAGCTGTACCGGGCTCAGGGGAAGTACACCGCGGCCGAGCCCCTCTACCAGCGTAGCCGGAAAATTTTGGAAAAAACTTTGGGACCGAACCATCCCAATGTGGCCTCCAGCCTGGAAAATTACGCCGACCTGCTTAGGAAAACGGGTCGGGAGGGGGAAGCCGCGCCCCTGGAGGCCCGAGCCCGGGCCATTCGGGAAAAGCAGGCGGGAAAAAGTCAATAATTTTCAAAAAAATTTTATTAAATAATATGGAGTTATACAAAAAACTTAATAATAGTTGGTAAGTTCAGACATTGGCATATTAAAGCAGTTCCAAAAACTCATCCACGGTCAAACCGGCATGGCGGATGAGGGCTCGCAAGGTTCCGGTGGAGAGTTGAGAAATCTTAACGGGTGTCAATTCAGAGAGGCAAGTCTCGCCAAATCCCCCTAAATCCCCCTTTAAAAAAGGGGGACTTAAAAGAATATTTCCTAAATAATTACGGGGATTTTTTTTAGTACCCCCCCCTTTTATAAAGGGGGGGAAGGGGGGGATTTGGTAATTTATCTTCCGGGATAAAGATTTTCACAAGCTGGAAGCCCAGCCCATCTTATCAAAAACCTGGTCAGCTTTCTTGCCGGAGAGGTTGCCGAGCCTGCCCACGGTTCAGACAGCCACCACAATGGGCTTTTGTCCCGGCTTAGAAGATAACGTCGCCAGGGCCTTTTGATCTTCGGCCCACAGCCAGGCAATGATGGCTTCTTTGATGTTGTCAAGAGCCTCTTTCTCGTCCCGGCCCTGGGAGACACATCCCGGAAGGGCCGGACACTCCGCCACGATCCAACCGTCTTCACTGTGCTCCAGTGTTACATGGAATATCATGCGGCGACTCTTGGCTTTGCGTTTGTTTCCATTAAAAAATCCATTGACAAGATAATTAGACTTAAGTATACAACATCCAGAGGAAAAATGGAGATTGTAACCGACCGTAAAATCTGGTGCTGGTGGCGCGTGCTCTTTAGCCCGTGAGGTGCGTCCACCGGCAGCGTAAAATATGACGGGGCCCCTCACGGCAGGGGCCCCGGTTTTTTTGTAATCCCCAAAAGCCGTGGCCCACAAAGGCCACGGTTTTTTGTTGGGTTCTTTGGGGAGGGCCGGGGGAACGCAGGTGGGGACACCCGGGCCATGGTATACTGCCCATCCCAAACCCGCTTATAACCCAGCATACGGGAGCACAGGCATCTTGCCTGTGCAGCACAGGCTGGAAGCCTGTGCTCCCAATGAACTTAAGGG
>CBFDAH010000337.1:0-1858 GCA_965602785.1 uncultured Syntrophobacterales bacterium | reverse complement strand
GGCTTAGCCGGTTACGAATTTGAGCAATAGTTAGGGCCCACATGCGTTTAATGAGCTCCCCATCCAGCGTGGAAGTGGCTATTACCGGCAAGTGTAATCTGCGCTGTCTGTATTGCTCCCACTTCACTAGCGCGGCTGATGTCCCAGAGGACCTGCCCACTGCGGAGTGGCTCGCCTTTTTTGAAGAGCTGGGCCGCCTGGCTGTTCTCAGGATAACCCTGGAAGGGGGGGAGCCCTTTGTCCGGCCTGATCTCCCTGAGCTTATCGAGGGTATCGTCAAAAACCGCATGCGCTTCAGCATCCTGAGCAACGGCACCCTCATAACCGACGAACTGGCCGCTTTCCTGGCCGCCACAAGACGCTGCGATTCCGTGCAGGTGTCCATCGACGGCTCCAAGCCCGAGACTCACGACGCCTGCCGGGGGCAGGGGAACTTTTTAAAGGCCGTGCAGGGTCTGCAAAACTTGCAACGCCATGGCGTTCCCGTCACGGTGCGGGTGACCATCAACCGGCACAATCTGGAGGACTTGCCGGAGGTGGCCCGCTTTCTCCTCATTGACCTGGGGCTGCCCAGCTTTTCCACCAACTCCGCCTCCTACATGGGTATGTGCCGGTCCTTGGCGGACAAGATTCAGCTCACGGTGGCGGACCGCTCCCGGGCCATGGCGTTAATGTGGGGGCTTCAGGAGCAATACCCGGGGCGCATCAAAGCCCTGGCCGGGCCCCTGGCCGAAGCCCGGGACTGGCTGGAAATAACCCAGGCTCGCCTCGCCGGCCGGGAGCCCAGACCAGGCCGTGGCCACCTGGTGAGCTGCGGCAGTGCTTTCTCCCAGCTGTCGGTGCGGGCCGACGGTGTCTTCACGCCCTGCTTGCATATGTGCCACCTGGATTTGGGCCGTATTAACCGGGACGACTTGGGGGAGGTCTGGCGGCACCATCCCGAGCTCATCAGTTTGAGGGAGCGGCAGCGCATCTCGCTAAGCGATTTTCCCTTCTGCCAGGACTGCGAGTTCGTGCCTTACTGCGCCGGTGGCTGCCCGGCGTTGACCTACACTCGCTTCGGCCGTGAAGACCATCCCAACCCTGACTATTGTTTCAAGCGTTTTTTGGAAGAAGGAGGCCGCCTGCCCGATGTCTGTCCCTGAAGCTCAGCCTTCTGATTGTCCACTCGAGGTAATCTATTTCTACCTGACCGAGGGCTGCAACCTTCGCTGCCGCCACTGTTGGGTTATGCCGGAGGAGAAATCTTCCCGTTCGGGCAATGCCATCCTGGACGTGGGACTTTTCGAGAATATTTTGGCACAGGCCCGCCCTCTTGGCCTCAAAGCAGTCAAGCTCACTGGCGGCGAGCCCTTCCTCCACCCCCAGATACACCGCCTGCTGGAGATAATCCAAGCTGCTCAGCTAAGGCTGATCGTGGAGACTAACGGGGTCCTTATCACTCCAGAGTTGGCCGCCATGGTAGCCTCCTGTCACAAGCCTTTCGTTTCGGTCAGCCTCGACGGTACCGATCCCGAGACTCATGAGTGGGTACGGCAGGTGCCGGGGTCTTACCAGGCCGCCCTTCAGGGAATAGGTCACCTGGTCCAAGCAGGCCTCAAACCCCAGATCATTTTCACCATTATGTTGCAGAACCAGGATCAGATGGACTCCATCGTCCAGTTGGCCCAAGAATTGGGGGCGGGGTCGGTGAAGTTCAACATTATTCAACCTTCTCCCCGAGGCGACCGGATGCTGGAGGAGAATGAAACGCTGCCTATCCAGGATCTGGTGAAACTGGGCCGTTGGGTGGAGCAGGAGTTGGCCCCTACTGTCGACCTCACCCTCCATTACAGTCACCCTCCGGCCTTTCGCCCCC
>CBFDAH010000336.1:0-1876 GCA_965602785.1 uncultured Syntrophobacterales bacterium | reverse complement strand
TCTCCTCCCGCCGGCGCAGCTCCTCGGGGAGCTCCACCCGGGAGGTTTTCCGGGCTGCGGCGGCCAGGGACTCCAGGAGGACCCGGCCTTTGGTGGCTTCGGCGAAGTAAAAGGCCGCGTTCCCGGCGCCGGGACCGTGCTCCCCCAGGTCGTGAGGGAGCTTTTCCTTCTTAAGGCCTATCTCCGCCAGCACACTCACCAGACCTCGGTAAGCCCGAATATAACCGCCAGCGGAGCCGGCCTGGAAAAAGCTAGCCTTCTCCCCTGGTGTTCGGCTACGCAGATCCTCTACCCCTTGAACTGCCTGACGCAAGGCCAGGGCAGCCTTCTCCATGTGCCCCACCCCCGCCAGGGCCAATCCATATTGGGTATGGTATTCTACAAGGAAAAGGGGGGAGCTTCGCCAGGTGAGGGCCATGCTCTGGAGGAGCTTAAGGGCTTCCTTCGGCTGTCCTTGGGCCAGGGCGATCTCCGCCAGGCCGGCAGTGGACTTGGCACGCCGGAAATAGGCCTCAGCGGCCTGATAGTCGTTCCGGGCCAGGTAGAGAGTCCCCACATTGCCGAGGGCAACACGGGTGTCCCGATGCTCCGGGCCCAGAGCCTTTTCTGTGATCTTCAGGGCCTGCCGGTACAGAGGCAGGGCCTGGTCATAGGCACCCATGGCCTGATACAGCGAGGCCAGGTTGTCGAGGCTGATGGCGGTGTCCGGGTGCTCCCGGCCCAGGACCTTTTCCCTGATCTTCAAGGCTCGCTGGTAAAAACGCAAGCCTTTATCATAAGCGCCCATTCTGTAATACAGCTCCGCCAGGTTGTTTAAACTGGTGGCGGTGTATGGGTGTTGCGGGCCACTTTTATTTTCAATAATTTTCAAGGCCCGCTGGTACAGGGGCAGGGCCTGGTCATAGGCGCCCATAGCCGAATACAGTAACGCCAGGTTGTTGAGGCTGGTGGCGGTTTTGGGATGCTCGGGGCCCAGGGCCTTTTCGCGAATCTTCAGGGCCCGCTGGGCCAGGGGCAGGGCTTTGTCCAGGGAACCCATTTTCTCATAAAGCAAGGCCAACTTATTGAGGCTGTTAACGGTGTTGAGATGTTCCGGCCCCAGAGATTTTTCTCTGATTTTTAGAACCCGTTGGTACAGGGGCAAGGCCCGGTCATAGGCGCCCATCTTCTTGTGCAGACCCGCCAGGTTGTTAAGGGGTATAATGGTCTTGGGGTGCTCCGGGCCCAGGGACTTTTGCCATATCTTCAGGGCGCGCTGGGCCAAAGGGAGGGCTTCCTGGTACCGGCCGGCCCTATACAACTTAATTGCTTTTTTGGTTAAGGCCTGAGCTTCATTTTTTTCGACAGGGGATTGGCACCGGGCCGGAGAGCCCCAGGCCCAGAGGAACACAGCCGCCAGGATGAGAAGGCCGGCAATTTTTCTGGCCATGATTGCCCCCGTAATTTCCTCAACCCTGCCAACCAGAATGTTGACCCAGGCGTGGTGGCAGATTGAAAAAGGCGATGGCGGCTCGGTGGGCGACATCAGAAGAATAAACTGCGAAAATCAGTTGGAGAAGGAAAGCTGCAAAGGAATCGCCAGGTCGCCATCATAGCAGATAGCTGATCTGAATAACAGCCAAGGTTCTGTCATTTACCTTAGTAGGCCTAGACCGCTCCTGTTACCGCGCATGTAGTTGATCGGCACCGCTCAAAGGGGCCTCAAGGGAAATTATCGAGATCCCGGCTTGGACCGGGAATCAGGTGGTGCGGCAATGGTTGAACTCATAACTTTCCATATCCTTCCATAACCATTGGACCGACAGAAATTATAGATATGGACTAAATAACGAAATGGGCTGTTTGGGTCGGGGGGAATTTCAGGCCCGAGAATATA
>CBFDAH010000335.1:0-1880 GCA_965602785.1 uncultured Syntrophobacterales bacterium | reverse complement strand
GCTGCATGGCCGGCGGTGCTGGGATTTCTCTTGAGGAACATGCTCAACGGTCATCACTACCTCCTTTTCCTCAGAAAAAACAGGTAGATGATGACCTCGGAAACTATCTCCCGTCAATCATCTTTTTATTACGTACAGTGGCAAGTACCTTGCTATTCTGGAATAGCCCTTACTCACTGCAAGATTTTTACAGATAGATAGTTTCCACGCCCGGAGGTGGTAGGTTCATGAGTCCTCTGCCTTTTCCCAGGACCACCATTACCGAGCGGCGTTGACCTGGGGCCCATAGGCCACAGACTCACAGAGAACCCCTTCGCAAGGGGTTTGGTATTCAGAAAGTTTAGGGGAAATTAATTTATCAACAGAAATTGTGTTATCATGCCTCCCACAAGACAATTTGGTTACAAATAAGGCACCACCAATCATGATGAAAGAGATGGCTGACCAATCTCCCGAATGGCCAGCTGGATCGCGCAGTGGTTGACCGAAGGGAGGGCCCAGTCCGCCTCTTTTACGGAAGCCCGCTAGGCCCAGAAACAGTTTGTGCGCATCATACAAGAGCCCATGCCGGAGAAGCCGCATTAAAACTCGGCTGCCAGCCCAAGGAGCGACTGTGACCATCACCGTGCCCAGCGATCGGCTCATCGAAAACGAGAAAGACGGCAGCCTGCTGGTGCTGATACCCGAGGGGGAGTTCCTTGCGGGCGATGAAAGGGCAGATGAAGGCGGCATGATTTTCCCCGTTCACCTGCCCGCCTATTGCCTGGCCCTGCACCCGGTGACCAACGCCCAGTATAAGAAATTTGTGGCGGCTATGGGTTACCGTCCGCCTGATAAGACCGACTGGGGAAAGCCTGTGTGGAAGAACCGGTACTTTCCCCCCAAGAAGGCGGACCACCCGGTAGTCTGTGTCTCCTGGGAGGATGCGGGTGCCTACTGCGACTGGGCGGGCTTGCGGCTGCCCACAGAGCTGGAGTGGGAGAAGGGGGCCCGGGGGGTGGACGGCCGAGAGTACCCCTGGGGCAATGATTGGGAGATGGGTCGGCGCTGCCGCTGTGCTATTAATCGGGGGCATGAAACCACCTGCAGCGTCTGGGGCTACCCCGAGGGCTGCTCCCCCTGGGGGCTCTACCAGATGTCCGGGAACGTCTATGAGTGGTGCGCCGACTGGTATGACGCCCAGGCTTACGAGCGCTACCGACAGGGTGATCTGACCTCTCCGGCTTTCGGCCAATATCGGGCTTTGCGGGGCGGCTCCTGGGGCTTTGACAGTCCTGACATCTTCCGGGTTGCCCGCCGAAGCTGCTTTCAGCCCACGGACCGGATCAGCTGCCGCGGGTTTCGAGTCGCCAGGACTCTTTTTTAACCTTGGCCCTTTTACTCTTTACCGACGAGCGCAGCAAGCCCGCCGCGCCCCATTTTTTAAACCCTTAAGACAAGCCCCTGGTCAACCTCCATGCCCTCCTGCCCCGCAGCCGGGCCAACGGCCCCGGGGTGCGCCTGGTGGACCTGCCAGACGATTATTATAAATATGACGAGGCCCGCCAGCGGCTCCTGGGCCGCCGCCACCGCAAGAGCTTCCAGTTGGGGGATGACGTCCGGGTGATGGTGCAGCACGTGGACATCAAGAGGCGGCATGTAAATCTGGTGCTGGCCGAAGACCAGAGCCCACCTGCTGAATCATCAACTGATAAAAAAGAGAAGCGTCGCCAGAGAAGAAAACGGCGAAGCAGCAGTCCTTCCCAACCCTGAAAGCTATTATAATTTTTCGGGAAAATGATCTTTTGGATATCGAGAGACCATTAGCGTTGATAATGGCAAGTTAACATCTTCCCCGAACCCAAGAATGCGTACCTCTTTGTGTTGCCGGCGTGAAAAGC
>CBFDAH010000334.1:0-1885 GCA_965602785.1 uncultured Syntrophobacterales bacterium | reverse complement strand
CAACCCCCTTTAGGGGGCCGGGTAAGGCGGGACTTTCAGTCCCGACTTCCCCGGCCAATTTAATCCTCCCCAAAGGGAGTGGGGGAGGGGGGAAGGGTCTGCGACCCTTCGCCCCCTCCCCCACAAACACTAAACGCAACCACCTAAAAACCATGACACTGCGCGAGAAAATTGACCAGCAAGAAGCTCTGATCGGGGTGATCGGCCTGGGGTACGTGGGCCTGCCCCTGGTGCACCGGTTTTGGGAGGAGGGCTTTGCTGTCCTGGGGTTTGACACCGACAAGACCAAGGTGGAACGCCTCAAACGGGGCCAATCCTACATCAAGCACATTCCCGATAGCTGGATAGCTGAGATGCTGGCTCCCCAAAGAGGCGTGGGCCGCTTTGCAGCCACCGATGATATGGGGCGCCTCAACGAACCGGACATCCTTCTCATCTGCGTGCCCACCCCCCTCACCCCTTCCCGGGAGCCGGATCTCAGATACGTCGAGAACACTACCCGGGACATCGCCGCCGCCCTGCGCCCCGGGCAGCTGGTGTCCCTGGAATCCACCACCTACCCCGGCACCACTCAAGAGGTGCTCCTGCCTATCCTGAGCCAAAAAATGGCGGTGGGGCAAGACTTCTATCTGGTTTTTTCCCCGGAGCGGGAAGACCCGGGGAATCCCACCTACCACGTGAAAAATATCCCCAAGGTGGTGGGAGGCATTACCCCGGCTTGCCTGGAACATGGGGTGGCCCTCTACGGCCAGGTGATGGACCGGGTGGTGCCGGTATCCTCCACTCAGGCCGCGGAGATGACCAAGCTCTTGGAAAACATCTATCGCGCGGTAAACATCGCCCTCATCAACGAGCTGAAAGTGCTGTGCCTGCGTATGGGGCTGGACATCTTCGAAATCATCGATGCTTCCAAAACCAAACCCTTCGGCTTTCAGGCCTTCTACCCCGGGCCGGGTCTGGGGGGGCACTGCATTCCCATTGACCCTTTTTACCTTACCTGGAAGGCCCGCCAATACGATCTCTCCACCCGCTTCATCGAACTGGCCGGTGAAGTGAACACCACCATGCCCTACTTTGTGGTGGAACGGGTGGCCGAAGTTTTAAATGAGCAGGGGAAAGCGTTAAAGGGGGCCAAAATTCTGGTTCTGGGCATCGCCTATAAAAAGGACGTGGACGACAAACGGGAATCTCCCGGGGTCAAAATCATGGATATCTTGCTGCAAAGAGGAGCTGTCGTTCGCTATAATGACCCCTACATTCCCCACTGCACCGGGATGAGGCATTATCCGCATATTGACATGACCTCGGCGCCCCTTTCAGAAGAACTTTTACGAGAAGTGGACTGTGTTCTACTCACAGCCGACCACAGCGCCTATGACTACGCCTGGATAGCCTCCCAGGCCCGCCTCATCGTGGACACCCGCAACGCCTTTGCCGAGGTAAAAGGGGCACATATTTACCTGGCCTGAACATTGAGGACAGACCTTAAGGAGAGACCACCGGATGAAGAAGATTAATATCATCGAAGCCAATGACTTCAGCGACCAGGCCTTCACCAGACTCCTGGTGCACGACTCCCCCTATATGAAAATTCTTAATTTCAATTACAAGGCCGGGCAGCAAATGCCGATACATAGCCACAACCTCGAGGGCCAGGTGAGTATGGTGATCCTGGAAGGGGAAGGGGAATTCCAGGGGAAGGACTCCGAGCACCCCGTCAAGGCAGGGGACGTGCTCGTGTGCGACATCGCCGAACCCCACGGCCTCAAAGCTAAAACCGACCTCCGACTCCTCGTCACCATCGCCCCACCCATTTGAGGAAAATGAACCTGAGGGGAGGGCCGGGGGAGCGCGGCTCCCCCGCCCTCCCCTCAAACTCCCCTCC
>CBFDAH010000333.1:0-1895 GCA_965602785.1 uncultured Syntrophobacterales bacterium | reverse complement strand
GAGGGCCAGGGACCTGAGGTCCCTGCCCTCCCCCCACACCCCCCTCCCAACCCGCCGAGGGGACTGGCAAGGCGGGGCCGTTGGCCCCGACTTGCCAGCCATTTTCCCTGCCTGGAAAGGGTTGGGGGAGGGAGCTTGAGAGAAGGGTAGGGGCCCATGGCCCCTAGCCCCCTCCCGCAAAATGGGTTAAACAGGGTTTTCCTTAACCTCTTTAAGGGGTGGCCATGAGCACGGCGGCAGTGGTTTTTCCCCATCAGCTTTTCGATTCCCACCCGGCCCTCAAGCGGGACCGGCGCGTCTATGTGGTGGAAGCACCCCGCTTTTTTCGGGACGAAGAGGAGCACCTGCGCTTTCATCAGCAAAAGCTGGCCCTGCACCGGGGGAGCCTCAAAGCCTATGAGGCCCGGCTGGCCCGCCTGGGATACGCCGTCACCTACCTGGAGTTTGATGCTGACCCAAAGATGGGAGGTCTCTGGGGCCGCCTAAAAGAGGACGGCGTGGCGGCTTTGTATGCCGTCGATCCCGTAGATCATCTACTCGAGGAGCGACTTAAGCAGGGGGCTAAGGCCGCAGGTGTCAAGCTCCATTTCACCGAGAGCCCGAGCTTTCTTTGCTCCCGGGAGGAAATCAGGGCCCATTTCGAAGGCGTCAAACACTTTCACCAGACCAGCTTCTACATCCATCAGCGCAAAACCCGGGGCATCCTGCTGGAAGGGGATAAACCCGCGGGAGGCCACTGGACGTATGATACTGAAAACCGCCGGCGGTTGCCGAAAGAGGTGAAGGTGCCGCCGCCCCCCGGGGTGGCGGAGAACGACTTCCATCGGGAAGCCCGGACATATGTGGCCGCGAAATTTTCCGACCATCCGGGAAGCCTGGAGGTCTGCCGCTATCCCGTCACCCATGAAGAGGCCCAGGCCTGGCTCCGGGATTTTCTGGAAAACCGGCTGAAACTCTTCGGAGACTACCAGGACGCCATCTCCGCCCAGGAGTCCGTGCTGTTTCACTCCCTGCTCTCCCCCTTCATCAACGTGGGGCTGCTGACGCCGGGGCAGGTTCTGGAGGAGACCCTGGCATACGCCCGGGAGCACCGAGTGCCCCTGAACAGTCTGGAGGGCTTCGTGCGCCAGGTGCTGGGGTGGCGGGAGTACGTGCGGGCCGTGTATCTCTTGGCCGGGGAACGCCAGCGGACCGCCAACTTTTTCGGCCACACCCGGCCGCTGCCCCCGGGATTTTATGACGGCACCACCGGAGTTTTACCCCTGGACACGGTGATTCAGCGCCTCCTTGAGACCGCCTATGCCCACCACATCGAACGCCTCATGGTGCTGGGGAATTTTCTTTTCCTGTGCGAAGTGGACCCCCGGGAGGTCTACCGCTGGTTCCTGGAGCTCTTCATCGACGCCTACGACTGGGTCATGGTGCCTAACGTCTTCGGCATGAGCCAATTCGCGGACGGCGGCCTCATGATGACCAAACCCTACTTCAGCTCGAGCAATTATCTGCGGAAGATGAGCGATTTTCCCAAAGGGGATTGGGAAGGATTGTGGGACGCTCTGTATTGGCGCTTTGTGAAGAAAAACCGGGATTATCTGGCCAAAAACCCCCGCCTGACCCCCATGCTGCGCTACCTGGACCGCATGGCGCCGGAAAAGCACCAGACCCTCGTAAAAACTGCAGAAGACTTTCTGAAAACCTGGTAATGCCAGCGGAATGAACTTATTTGGGGGAGGGGGCCAGGGGTCGCAGACCCCTCCCCCCTCCCCCAAACCCCCTCCCCCACCCCCTTAGGGGGGAAGAAAATGGCTGGCAAGTCAGGGCCATTGGCCCCGCCTTGCCAGCCCCTTAAGCGGGTTGGGAGGGGGGTGTGGGGGGAGGGCAGGGACCTCAGGTCC
>CBFDAH010000332.1:0-1900 GCA_965602785.1 uncultured Syntrophobacterales bacterium | reverse complement strand
AACCCATTATCAATGAAGGGAGGGCTAGTTTGAGAGTGCCAAGCTCAGCGCTGATAACTGACTGCTGACTGCTTATTATAAGCCTTGTCAGATGGGGTATGGAAGGGTATCATGGTGCTATGGCGGCCATTTGGCAGTGGCGGGAGGAAACCGCAGCGGCCTTGTGGGAAGAGGCCAAAGGGCACCTGACTGCCGCGGGCCTGGTGGCCCTGCCCACCGAAACGTTTTATGCTCTGGCGGCCCATCCCTTTGAGGACGAGGCCCTGGCGCACCTGTTTTCCCTGAAAGGAAGACCCTCTGAAAAGCCGGTCCTGCTTTTGGTTTCCGGCCCGGACATGCTTTCCCAAGTGGCGGTGAACATCCCGGAAATAGCCCGGACCCTTATGGCGCGCTTTTGGCCGGGCCCCTTGACCCTCATCTTCCCGGCCCAACCCGGCCTTTCCCGGCGGCTGACGGACGCCACCAATGGTGTGGCCGTGCGCCAGCCCCGCCACGAGGTTACTCGCCGCCTCATTGAAGCTCTGGGTTTCCCGGTAACCGGCACCAGCGCCAACCGCTCGGGACAGCCGGCCTTCACCCGGGCGGCAGAATTGGCGCGGGAATTCGGCGGCGACCTCGCCCTCATCGTGGATGCCGGTCCCTGCCCCGGAGGACTTCCCTCCACCATCGTGGATGTGAGCACTTACCCCCCTCGTGTCGTGCGAGCCGGAGCGGTGGCCACTCCCGATATAGGGAAAATGATCCCCAATCTCACTATGGAAGAGCTGACCCATGGCGAAAAAACCAGTGGTCCTGGCCCTTGATCTGGGAGGCTCCAACGTCCGCTGGGCGCTGGTAAGCCGACAGGGAGACATCCTGGGAAGGTGGGAGCAAGCCACCGCCACCATGCCGGATCAGGAAGCACTCATTAACGGTTTGGCCAAGGCGATGCTGGCTGCGGAAAAAGATGCCCGGGCCCAAGGCGCGGAGGTCCAGGCCGCAGGACTGGGAGTGCCGGGCCGGATTCTGCCTGAGGAGGGGCTAGTAGCCGTCTCTCCCAATGTCCCGGCCCTGAACGCCTGTCCCCTCATTCCCAGGCTCGAATCCCTCTTGCCCTGGCCCATCTCCCTGGAGAACGACGCCAACCTCTTCGCCTTGGGGGAGTATTGGCTTGGCGCCGGGCAGGGCTACGATGCGATGCTGGGGATGACTTTGGGGACCGGGGTGGGAGGCGGCCTCATCTTGAACGGCGCCCTGTGGCCAGGGACCGCAGGGACCTCCGCCGAGGTGGGCCACCTCACCATCGAGCCGGAGGGGGAAAAATGCCGCTGCGGCAACCGGGGATGTCTTGAAACCATGGCGTCCGCCTACTGGACGGTGGTCTGGGTGAAAAAGCAGTTGACTCAGGGGGCCTCCTCCTGGCTTAAAGAATTGTGGCAGACAGACCCGGAGGCCATTGTGGGGGAGACCCTGGTGACGGCCGCCAAGATGAAGGACCCCCTGGCCCTCAAGGCCTTTGAACGGGTGGGCAAGGCCCTGGCCATCGCCATCGGCGATGTAGTACACCTCCTGGGCCTCTCCCGGGTGGTGCTGGGGGGCCGCTTTACCCGGGCCCTGGAATATTTCCAACAGCCCTTGAGAGAAGAGCTGTATCGCCGTCTCACCCTCTTTCCCCCCGAGGCGGTGTCCGTGGTGCCGGCCAAGTTGGGGGACGATGGCGGCTTGCTGGGTGCGGCGCGCCTGGCCTGGGACGCCGTGGAAAAGAAAAAGGCAAGAGGCCGATAAGAGAAAACGGGGAAAGTGGTCGTTTTATCTGCCACTCCCTATCACCCGAAAACCCAGTCGCCCCGGAGAATTTATCTATGACCAGTCAGCCCGTCGCCATTACCGTCAGCCTCAAAGCCAAACCTGGCCTCGAGGC
>CBFDAH010000331.1:0-1916 GCA_965602785.1 uncultured Syntrophobacterales bacterium | reverse complement strand
CAGTGGCACAGGTGTCCTCACCTGTGGAAACCCCGGTAGCACGGGCTTCCAGCCCATGGGCACCCCCCTCTCCCAAAAGACTATTTGCAACTATCTCAATTCCTCTCGCAGCCCGGGTCACCGGCCCGAAAGTTCTGATGAGTGAAACGTCTAAGCGCTGCGTAAGCCGAGGCTTCTAACCAGCAGGATGGCGGCCAGGGGGAGCGCCAAGCCGATGACGGTGACCATGATGAGCAGCACGCCGAGCTCGCTGTAATCGGCAGGCACCGAAATCACGCCGGTGGCCCGATCCTGCACTTGCCGGGTAATCGTGAAAATCTGGTTGAGATACTTGGTGCCGAGTTGGCTCAGGGATAAGGCCAAATTGGTGAAGGAGGCCATGACCGCAAAGAAGGTGGCCTTGAGGTTGGACGGGGCCGAATTGGCAATCCAGGCCAGCATGGGAATCATGGCGATCTGTCCCAAGGGGGATTCCAGCGCGGTATCCACCAGGGCAATGAACCGGGCATCGACGATGCCATGGGTGTGGGCCGCGGTCCATTGATGTAGCCCATAGTACAGGCCGACGATGGGCAGGCTCAACAGGGTGGTGGCGATGGTGAGGAAGGCGATGACGTAGGCGATGGACCGCTCTGCCATGAAACGGCGAAAGATAAACATGCCGGCCAGCGCCAGGCTGCTGCTGATCAGAGAGAGCACCGAGAGAAACTGTTGGTCAAAGCCAAGCTTATCAATCATCCACCAGGTGGACCCAGGTCCCGGCGTCGGGATGGCGCGGTAAACGAAGATGATGATGGCGGTGCCCACCAAAACCCGGCGGGCCTGGGGTTCAAGGGCCTGCACCAGCTTTGACATGAGAAACAGCACGATGGCCATGGAACCGAGGAAGATGATCTCCTGGTTGTAGGGCAACTTGCCGAGCCCCAGGGTGAGGGTGAATACCACAAATCCCAGACTCCCCCCTAAAATCCACCAGTTCACCGCCGGCCGTTCAGTCTGAACCTGCACCATGGCCCAGGCCTCTTTCCAGGTAAATCCCAAGCGCTTCAGGCGGCGTGACTCGCGCATCTTGAGAAGTCCCCCCAGGGTCACCCCGAGAACGGAGACCAAAGGGATGAGCAGGGCCAGTTGGTAGATCCGGATATAAACGCTGACTTTGGCGGCCTCGGACATGAACTCCACGCCGCTGAACATGAAGATATTGAGCAAGGCGACGATGATGCCCCCGCCCACAATGGCCACCCGGCCAAGAGTCTGCATGGTGGTGTGCATCAGGCGGGTGACGGCCGGGTCGAAGGGCTTGCCCTCACTATCCAACCGGGGCACCGCCTCCACGGTCATGGCGTCGGCCACCACATCCTGGATGACATAGCCGACGGGCGCCAAGAGCACGCTCAGGACAAACCAGGCATCCACCGGCATGACCTGGCGCATGGTGTCCGTATAGGCCAGCAGCCCCAGCATGATGCAAAGGCTGACGGTAATCAAACTCGCGCCCAGCCAAACTAACACGGACTTGTACCGCCAGATCAGGTCAACCAAATGGCCCATGGGCATCTTGAGGGCCCAGGGAATGCCGGCCCAGAAACCCAGCCCGGCGAGGAACTCGGCTGACAGGCCGAGATAGTCCTTTACAAAAAAGGTGCCCACAATGGCGGTCAGACCGGAGATGCCGGCGGCCACGTAGACCATGAGGGGAGGGAGGTACGACAGCCGCATCTCCCTCCCGAGATCCAGGATATTGCGGTCAAACCATCTGTAGGCGCGTTTTAGCATGGGAAATTCAACCGTACCTTCATTTTCGGAATATTTCAGTAAGTCATATACCTGCGGCAAGCCTTCCACAATGAAAAAGTATATTGAGGGGCGGGCCGGGGGACCATGGGCCCCCGGCCTTCCGCAGGGAAATTTTAGTG
>CBFDAH010000330.1:0-1923 GCA_965602785.1 uncultured Syntrophobacterales bacterium | reverse complement strand
AGGTTCAAAAACCCATTTTCAATTGCGGTGGCCAAGACTGCCGCATAATCTCAGAAGAATACAACCTGAGACAACGCTTCAAGGGGAAAATGCTATGCCCGTTAGTCAAAACCCGCGGCAAGCTGCGAGAGCTGGCCATCTGGCGCTATTCGGTCTGGGCGTAATTCTCCTGGTGGTGCAGGGCTGCGCCACGCTTAGGGCCACCCAGCCCCTGCCAGCCGCATTGGAGGACAAGGTCCAGGTCCTGGGGTTTCCTGACGTGCGAGCCTGGGGCAATCAGCCCAGCAAGAGTCTCACTGAGAGCGCACTTGAGTCCCTCAAACAAGAGCGGGATGCGTATGGCGAGGAAAGCCTGAGGAAACCGGCGGTCTTTTTGGCCCTCTCGGGGGGCGGCGATAACGGCGCGTTTGGGGCGGGCGTCTTGTGCGGCTGGAGCGCAGCCGGCACCCGTCCCCGGTTCAAGCTGGTGACAGGCATCAGCACCGGGGCCCTCATCGCTCCCTTTGCCTTCCTGGGGTCGGAGTATGACTCTAAATTGAAGGTATATACCATGGTGACCCAAGAGGATATTTTTCGAAAGAAAAGCCTGCTCACAGCCTTTTGGCGGGAATCCCTAGCCGATACTCGCCCCCTGGCCGATTTGTTAGCGAAATATATCGATGCGTCGATGCTTCAGGCCATCGCCGCCGAACATAAAAAGGGCCGGCGACTGTTCATCGGCACCACCCAATTTGATGCCCAGCGACTGGTGATCTGGAATATGGGGGCCATTGCCGCCAGCGGCCACTCGGAGGCTCTGAAGCTCTTTCGAAAGATACTTTTGGCTTCGGCTTCCATCCCCGGCGCCTTCCCACCCCAGTACATCAAGGTGAAGGCCGGCGGCCAGGAGTATGAAGAGATGCACGTAGACGGCGGCACCATGACTCAAGTGATCCTCTATGAAGATGCCCTCAAACCTTTTGGCAAGTTTGGAAAAAAAAAGCAGGTCTTAGCACCACAGCGGCGGCGGATCCTTTACATCATCCGAAACGGCCGGATCAAGCCCGATTGGGATAAGGTCAAGCCCCGGCTGCTGCCCATTGCGGCGCGGGCCATCGACACCCTCATCAAGACCCAGAGCGTGGGCGATTTATTCCGTCTGTACGCCTTCGCGCGCCGGGACGGGATTGATTACAACCTGGCGGCCATTCCGACGGACTTTCCCCCCGCCCCCAAAGAAATGTTCGACAAGGCATATATGAACAAGCTGTTCGAGACGGCCTATGAGATGGCCCGGAAGGGTTATCCCTGGCAGAAGCATCCCCCGCTCTTTGACCCGAAGTCCATCTTTGAGCCTCAGGAACGGGGGGCCACCGGGGAGGAGAAACCTGGTGCAGGTAAACCGAATGGTCCCCGGAAGTTGAAAAAGAAGTCATAACATCGGCGTTTCAAGAGAGAGCTTCTGGCGAAAAATTAGCTGTGGGCCTCGCCATTCTCTCGGCCCTGGAGAAAAATACAAATTTTGATTGGGAAACCTGCCTGGGGAAGCGTTTGGCTCCCGAGGTGGCGCGTCTGCGGATGGGCCCTCCCCAAACCGAAGGCAGCCACAGGCTCGCGGGCCCGGCTGACGGTGACGCAGGTCAAGCGAAGGCCTTCTTCACGAAAGAGGTCCGGGAGCCCACGAAGCAGCAAGCGTGAATCTGGGCAGGGGACACTAACAGATGTGGAAAGCAGCCGATAAGCTTAGCAATGGAGACTGAAAAGTGACAGACAGAACAAATCCGACTTGAGAACAATGGGCGACTCCCTGAAGCTGTATCCCCTAATATTAAGAAATCTGAGGCAGGGTCAGAGGCAGGGTCATTTGACCCTGCTTTTTTGTCCGATGGCGACTAGCTTGCCAAAAAGGCAACTTATCAATTTGACTGGGAAAATGCCAGATAT
>CBFDAH010000329.1:0-1931 GCA_965602785.1 uncultured Syntrophobacterales bacterium | reverse complement strand
CGTTCGGTTCCTTAGCTGGCACCTTGGATCCCTGTCCTGGTTCTGCGTGATCCTGATAGCGGCCTGGGGACAGGGAAGGGCTCTGGCCGGGGTCTTCGTCCGGGAGGGGAGGGACGGTTTTCCATTCCCGTCAACGGTTTTCGTCCTCGGGTTGGGGCTTGGCCTGTTCTCCCTGGAAACGTTCCTTCTCGGCGCCGCAGGTTTCCTGACGACCCCATCCCTCACCCTCCTAGTCCTCATGGTCTTCCTGTTCACCCTGGCGGGGGCGCGCCGAGGTTGGCCGGAGGCCAGGGAAGAGTACCGGGCGGTCCGGCGGATCCCTGCCGGTACCGGTCTTCCCCTTTCCCTGACGGGTCTCGCGATCCTTGTGAGCTGGCCTTTCGCCCTTGTCCCCACGAGGGCGTTCGACGCCCTGAGCTACCACCTGGAAATACCCCTTCGTTACCTCCAGGCAGGGCGTGTTCTGGACATCCCGGAGAACCTCTATTCCTACACGCCCCAGTTAAACCACATGCTCTACGGGCTGGCCATGGGACTGAGCGGTGCGGACCTGGCCGGCCTGATCAACCACCTTTTTTTCGTCCTGACAATGGCCGTTCTGTGGCTGGGTTTCCGCGAACTTTTTGGCCCCTCGGGGGGAGCCTGGGCGGCAGCCCTGGCGGCCCTTTCCCCTCTCATGCTGCTGGAGGCGGCGAACCCCGGGGTCGATTGGGCGGCGGCCTTCTACACCCTTGCGGCACTGTCCATCCTCACCGCCCGGGCGGATGACCGCGGAATGGTTCTTCTCGCCGGTGTCCTTGCCGGCATGGCCGCCGGGTGCCGCCACCAGCCCCTGGCATTCGCCATCGTCCTTCCCCTGGCGGCGGGCCTGCTGGATGATCTGATGTCAAAGCGCCGGGGGCGGATCCGGAACTGGGCCCTTTTCGCCGGTGTTGCCGTCCTTGTGGCATCCCCCTGGTACCTCAGGAACTGGATCTTTACCGGGGACCCCCTTTTCCCCCTTCTGGCCAACCTGGCGGGAAAGACCGGGGCCGGAGCCGGTTTCGTAGCCGGGGTGGTGGGACCGAAGTCCATTGCCCTTCTCTGGCAGTGGGCGGTGCTGCCTTTCAGGATGGTTTTTGATCCCCTTTCCTACAGTATGACCGCCACTGTGGGCGTTCAGTATCTGGTCCTTTTGCCCCTCCTGGGGCTAAGGGGACGGAACATCACCCGCAGCCGGTTCCTGCTTCTCTGGCTTTTCCTGGCCTTTCTGGCCTGGTACCTGAACTTCCAGACCGCGCGTTACGCCATGCCGATCATCATGGTAGCGGGACTTTGGCTGGGTGCCGCCCTGGCCGCTGCTGCGGGAAAGCGGACCGGGCTGACCCCGGTCCTGAAAATCACTGTGGCGGCTGCGCTCCTGGTAAACGCCGGAGTGTTCATCGGCCTCCAGGACTACACCAACCGGAGCGTCGGGGCCTCCCTGGGGACCCGATCGTCGTTCACCTACCTTATGGAGACGTACGAGCCGTACCCTGCCATCGACTATTTGAACCGCCTTGATCCCCCGCCGGGAAAGGTCCTGTTCGTAGGGGAAATGAGGGGGTTTTACTCCCGGTTTTCCCGGGAGGTGGCATCCCATAACGCCCCTAACCGCCTCCTGGAATGGATCAAAAGGGGTCTGCCTCACGGGGCGGTGATCCAGGAACTGTCGGGGGCGGGGTTCACCCACCTCCTGGTCAACCGTTCCGAGTGGCAAAGGATGGCCTACCGGAACCTCAATGCGCCCTCCTGGGTGTTGTCCCCCGAACAGCAGGCGCGGTTGGGCGATTTCCTGAATACGAGCACCGAGCGTGTGTTTTCCAGCGGCCGGGTCACGGTGTACAGCCTTTGTCCGGAGAAAAACGAGGGGGGGAACCGATGACAGGGGGGGGCCTCTCCATGGGGAGGGA
>CBFDAH010000328.1:0-1959 GCA_965602785.1 uncultured Syntrophobacterales bacterium | reverse complement strand
GTAAATCAGCTTCGGAACTTGATCTCCACCGTGACCATTTGTCAAACCAAACCCAGGTTCATCTTGAACAATCAGGGAGAACTGACCCGGGTGCCAATACCGCCTTTATCACGATCAGAATATTTCGAGATGCAGGATAATCCCGGCCGCTTCTTACAACACGAATATTTTCTCCCCGGTGGCCCCTCAGGTCGCCAGATGGCGAAGTTTCCTTATCTTTGGGGAATGATCAAAGTCTCTCCCCTCATTGCCAAAAATCTGTTGTTCGGTAGCGGCACCTATCAAGATTTCTTCCAACCGGGGCATTCTTCCCAAGGCCTGGAAGTCATGACAGCCATCACCGAAAAGTTTTACCGCACTGCCCAAGAAAGGGGTAAGCGGCCGGTGGTTCTGATAATCCCCACCGACTATGACATCTTGACCTATCAACGCCATCAGAAGTGGAATTATCAGCCCTTCCTTGACAACCTGGCGAAACGGCGCCTGGAATATATCGATGCGGGGCCTAAGATCATCCAACACCTGGGGGGTGGTGACCGGAAAACGCTTTACTCCCCCCAAATCCAAAATCATCTTAACGATGCCGGCAACCGGCTTTTGGCGCGCATCGTCTATGATTATTTAACTACCCGGAACATCCTGACAAGATAAAATGAGATTGTGGCAAATAGTCTTTGGGGAGAGGGGGCCATTGGTCCTCCGGCCCGCCCCTCAAGATAATTTCGCCACAGTCTCAAAACTGGTACTGTTGATCGTGGAAGGCACCCATGCCCCCGCCGGAAAAACTCTTCGTTTATGAAATCGAAGGCCGGGTGAACCCGCCCCCGGAGCTTACGGCCCAGGACTTCCTGGGCTGCTGGCGGGAGGGGGGCTGCTCCTACCTCTTCTTTGCCGCGCCCAAGGAACGGGAGGTCAAGGCCTGGTTGGCGGCTGAGCCTGGCCAGGGTCGCTTTCTCTCGGTGACCGACCTCAACTACGCTGATTGGGAGGCAGGGCAGGCCCTCAAGCCCACCCGGGTGGCCGGGTTTTACCTCTGCCCAGTCTGGGAGGAGCCCCGGCCAGAGCCGGGGGACATCACCCTTCGCCTGGAGCCCGGCCTGGCCTTCGGTTCGGGCTACCACCCCACCACCCGCCTGTGCCTGACCCTCCTCCGCCGGGTCTATGACTTGGACACCCCAGCCCGGGTGCTGGACCTGGGCACGGGCACCGGCGTGTTGGCCCTGGCAACCCTGGCCCTGGGGGCCCGGCAGGTGGTGGCGGTGGAGTACAATGACCTGGCAGTGAACACCGCGGCCCGGAACGTGCGCCACGTCGCCAAAGAACAGGAGATTTTTTTGATTCACGGGGACGCGCGGCACTTTGCCTACCCCCAGGCGGACCTGGCCCTGGCCAACATCCATCAGGACATTCTACTAGACCTCCTGAATATCCCGGAATTTCTTAACAAGAAATGGTATATCTTCTCCGGCATTCTGGGGGCCCAGGCGGAGCGCTTCCTGGAGGCCCTCAAGGTAACACCCCTTGCCACCCAGGAAGTCCTGGACGACAACCTCTGGTTTGCCGTCCTGGCCGCCAACCGCGGCCTGATGGAAGGTTGAAATAGGTTTTGTGGAGGGAGGGCCAGGGACCTCAGGTCCCTACCCTCTCCCCACACCCCCCTCCCAACCCGCATAAGGGGGCCGGCAAGGCGGGCCCCAGGCCCGACTTTCCGGCCTTTATTAACCACCCCAATGGGGTAAAGAAGAGGACTTGAGGTCTGGTGTAGGGACAAAAAAGTGGGGAATACCCACCCTACCTTCCTTTTCGGCCCGTAATAACTACCTCAAGGTGTTTTTTATATCCCCCTCTCCCCCTTGGGGGGGGAGAGGGCCGGGGTGAGGGGGGTGAAAGCTGTACGTAATTTTCGGTTGTAACGGTCCACAATTAATTGGACACAGTTGAGGATTAAATCAGGCGGCC
>CBFDAH010000327.1:0-1960 GCA_965602785.1 uncultured Syntrophobacterales bacterium | reverse complement strand
GATCTCCTGGAGTTGTGGCTGGCCAAGGGGCAAGAGGCCTTTGCATGATCACCCAACCCCTCATCGCGGTGGGCCTGTTGTTGATTATAGGATGGTGGGGGGGACGGGCCGCCAATGCCCTCAATCTTCCCCGGGTGAGTGGCTATCTGGTGGCCGGCATACTGGTCAGCCCCTCCTTGACCAATCTCTTCTCTCGGCAGGTAATCGTCCAGGACCTCACCATCCTCACCGAGATCGCCCTGGGCGTCATCGCTTACTCCATCGGCGGCAGTCTGGTCTATGGCCGCCTGAAACGGTTGGGGAACAGCATCCTGTGGATAACGGTTAGCCAGGCTGTCGGAGCTTTCCTGATAACGGTGCTGGTCCTCCTGCCCGCGCTCACCTGGCTGACCCGATTGTCCGGGCCGGAATATACTTTTCTCGGCACGCATCTCCCCATGGCCCTGATTATCGGGGCCATTTCGGTGGCCACCGCGCCGGGGGCAGTGCTGGCAATTATCAGTGAATTAAAGGCCAGCGGCCCCTTCACCACTACCTTGTTGGGGGTCATCGCCCTGGACGACGGCCTGGCCATTCTGTTCTACGCCCTGGCGGCCACTGTGGCCCAGGTGCTGGTGAAGCCCCACACTATGTCCTGGATGGCGCTGGGGGGTTGGCCTTTGCTGGAAATACTAGGTTCGGTGCTTTTGGGAGTCCTGGCAGGCGGGTATTTAAAGTTTATGGGCCGGTTGATTCGCCGGCGGGAAGCTCTGCTCATGGTTATCCTGGGCACCATCTTTTTAATCTGTGGACTGGCCAAGTTCTTAAACCTTTCAGCCTTGTTGGCCAACATGGTCCTGGGGTTTTTCGTGGTTAACCTGGAGCGCCGGCACCAGGATTTTTTTCTCGTTATCGAGCAGATTGAAGAGCCCTTGTTCGGCCTGTTTTTCTGTCTGGCCGGGGCCCATCTGGAGGTCCAGGCCTTTTGGGCGGCGGGGTTTGTTATTCCCATCATTATGCTCGGTCGCATGAGCGGCAAGCAACTGGGCACCTGGGTGGGGGCGGCCGTCTCCGGCGCTCCCGAGACCGTGAAACGCTATTTGGGACTGGGATTGTTACCCAAGGCCGGGGTCACGGTGGGGCTGGTCCTCATCGCCCAGGAAATCTTTCCGGGGCCGGTGGCAGGCCTCCTGGTAAACGCGGTCATCGGCTCGGTAATTCTCAATGAGCTCATCGCTCCCCCTCTGGTCAAATATGCTCTGGTGAAAGCGGGCGAGACCGCCATGGCGGAGGCCAACGTATGAAGGTCAGCGAGGCTCTCACCCAGTTGGCCAGCCAGCCATACCTGGTAGTGGGCGGGGATTGCACCCTGGAGGAAATCTCCGACAAAATCAAAGACCAGCGCCAGGTGCGGGGTGTTTATGTGGCGGACTCAAAAGGGCGGCTGCAGGGCACCCTGTCGTTAGGAGTGTTGATTCGCCATCTCACCTCTGCCCGTCATAAGCCACTGTTCCACATGCGCTCATTGTTGGCACAGCTTACGACGGGAAAAGTCGGCGATCTCATGGACAAGAATGTGTTATATGCCCGGCTGGAGGATGAGGTCGATGAGGTTCTTGACCGCATGATTCACAGCAATATTAAAGAGATTCCGGTGGTGGATGAAGACGGGCGGGTCATGGCGGTCATGAGTCTCCTGGACCTCTGGCGTCTGCTGGGAAAATGATAGTAGGCCAGATAGCTTATGGAAGGAATAACCATAAAGAAAGCCTGGGGAAGCCAACATATAGGCTCCCCAGGCCTCTGAATCTTTATCTGCTTAGGTAGCAGGGGGTGGGCCCTGCTTCCGATTTTCACGCCTGGGCAGCCGTCCGGCCAGGCCTAACCGCCGCCCTTTAAGAACCGCCGAGTTTCTCCCCGACACATTTGCCGTAATCCTGGCAGGCCTTCATGCCCGCGGGTTTATCCATCATCCCTTCCT
>CBFDAH010000326.1:0-1961 GCA_965602785.1 uncultured Syntrophobacterales bacterium | reverse complement strand
CATGAGCTGCTTCAAGGCCTCGAAGACCACGGCGAACTGGCCGTCGTACTTTTCTTCCATGGCAAGGATTTTTTTCTCCAGCCTGGCGTGGGAGGCCAATAGCCGACGCATGCGCACAAAGGCCCGCATGATCTCGATGTTCACCTGGACGGCCCGGGAGGAGCGCAACACGCTGGAGAGCATGGCCACCCCCTGCTCGGTGAAGGCGTAGGGGGGATAGCGGCGGCCGCCCCACCCTCTCGAGGTCACGGATTGTGATCTCAAGATGGTGAATTCCTCTTTGGTCAACTGGAACAGGAAATCAGGGGGAAAGCGCTCCCGATTTCTTTTCACCGCCTGGACCAGGACCCGGGTCTCAACCCCGTAAAGGTCCGCCAGGTCAGCGTCCAGGATGACCTTTTCCTGGCGAATCAACCGAATGGCGCGCTCGATGGGCTCAAGCAGCGCGGAAGATGGTGTCTTGGCCATGCCCGGAATTCCCTTATAACCTGCTTAAAAAGTTCAAAGTTCATGGTTAAAGGTTCGAGGTTTGGTGTCCTGCCTAAGATAACTTTTCAGAGCAATTTCCAGGTCGCCCGGCCCCGGACCCGTTGGGTGGTGGTGCACCCAGCTTGGAGCCGTTCGGTAAAATTTTTATAAGATAAACATGATGAGGCTCACAGTTACGGCAATACACCCCAGCAGTCCGGCGAAAGAGTTAAATACAAAAAATTTCCGCGAGGGATACATGAACAAAACCAGAAAAATACTCAGCAAATATGCCAAACCTATAAGGGGAAAAAAGATGGCCAGGGTAAATATCTGGATAAAATCCCGTTCCAAGAGAAAAAATTTAAACCAGAAAGCATTTTCTTTGAGGACCAAATAGTCTAAGATCAAGACTAAAAAAATTAACAAATAGATTAATAATATTATCAGTGATAAAATAAAGATTTGACTGACTATATTCACTTTTCCAAAAATCAAGTAATTAACAAAAGCAGCAAAACACATTGCCAGAAGAATAATTACTAAAAACTGCTTTCTTTGCACCAGCGGCCGATAATAATAGACATAATACTCCAACTCATGTTGATATTTTATGGCGGCAGCTCTATCAATAACCCTGTCCAAACCCAGTAAGACCACCCCGACAATCAAAAGAAACACTGGCATGTTCTATTTTACCAGACCGCGGCTTGCGCTCCACCCCGGGTAAAACCGCCGGGGGCAGGGAAGGTAGACGCACCAGGGGCTTTTCACCCGGGTTTTCCTGACAGGCCTGGGCGCAGATTGCCCCTCAACCCTCTCCCCTTCAGTCTTCTTGACCCTCCAGGCTCGGCTGTTGACCAGCGCCAGACTCTGGTTTGCTCTTGAGATAGGCGCGCGCGGCCTGAGCCCCCGCTTCCAAGGCCTTTTTGTTCAGCTTGGCGGTGCCCTGGGGCACCCGAGCCCGGACCGCAATCCCCAGATTCTTCAGGGAAACTACCTTAGTGAGGACGGCCAGCGCCCCCAGAGCCACAATATTGGCCATCATCTCCTGACCCAACTCCCGGGCGATTTGCGTGAAAGGCAGAGCCACGGCCCGGGTGGTGGGGAGATGGTGCACCAGGGAGCCATCCACAATGAGGGCGCCGCCGGGCTTCAGATCGAAGATGTAAGTGTCGCAGGCCTGCTGGTTCATGCATAACAGCACATCCGGCTTGACGGCCTTGGGATAGTCGATTTCGGCGTCGCTGATCACTACCTCGGACTTGGAAGACCCACCGCGGGCCTCCGGGCCGTAACTCTGGGTCTGGGCCACATTTTTCCCCCCATGAAGGCCCGCGGCCTCCGCCAATATCACCCCGGCCAGGATCAACCCCTGACCCCCCGACCCCGCCAACCTGATCTCAAGACGCTTTGTCATGGGTGCCTCTGGGCGATTTCTTGGGGGGAGGGCCAGGGAGCGCAACTCCCTGCCCTCCCCCCAAGCCCCCCTC
>CBFDAH010000325.1:0-1970 GCA_965602785.1 uncultured Syntrophobacterales bacterium | reverse complement strand
AATAAAAGCCACTCCCTGAGCATTCTTTACCCTTGGGGTGCCCTTGACCAATTCCCGGTCCAGGTCTAAGGAAAGCAGGACATTCGGGTGCTTTTTATAGAGATACTGGCCTTCAGGCCGCAGTGGTTCAGCGCCGATGGCGATGATTACTACGCCGTGCTCGATCTCCTGACCGGTGGACAATGTCGACGTAAAATTGCCCACGGAACCGGAAACCGCGGTTACTATGGCCGAGAAGTGGACCGTAATCTTCGGATGCTTTACTAACTTCTCAACCGTGGCATCCACCATGGCTTGAACTGGCTCGTCCTGCCAGGTGCTATGGAGTTTGCGGGCATTGCCTCCCAGATGCTCGGTTCTTTCCACCAGGTCAACATGGAAACCCTGGTCGGCTAGAGCCAGGGCGCTGGTTATTCCAGCCATGCCGCCCCCGATTACCAGGGTCCTCTTGTTTACCGGCACCGAGAGATAGTTCAAGGGCTCCAACAGCATGGCTTTGGCCACCGCCATGCTGCTCAGGTCAAGACATTTTTCTGTGGCTTTTTCCGGCTCCCCCTGGTGCACCCAGGTGCACTGGTTACGGATGTTGGCCATTTCAAACAGATATTTATTCAGGCCGGCATTTCTGAGCATATCCTGAAACATGGGAGCGTGAGTCGTGGGACTGCAGGCGGCCACCACTACCCGGTTCAGATGGCGCTCCGTGATCATCTGGACCATCTGATTCTGGGAGTCTTGCGAACAGCTGAAAAGATTATCCTGAACATACTCCACATTGGGGAGGTCCCGGACGCTTTCCACCAGGGATGGGATATCGGCCACACCGCCGATATTCTTGCCGCAGTGGCAGATAAATACTCCCACCCGCGGCGGGTCCGCGGATACGTCTGTTTCGGGGGGAAAAGTTATCTCTTTCTGCATGGCCCCCCGGGCTGTGGCCAAAGTCCTGGCTGCAGAAGCGGCGGCGGCGCTTCCCTCCATCACCGAATCGGGGATATCCTTGGGACCGGTGAAACTGCCGCAGGCGAAGATTCCCGGCTGAGAGGTGGTCACCGGGGAACAGCAACTGGTCTCAACAAAGTTATACGGGCTAAGCTCCACTCTTAATTTCTTGGCCAGTTCGGCGGTGTCCGGGGCGATCCCCTGGCCCACGGATAAAACCACCATATGAAACTCTTCCGTTTGAACCCGGTTGCTTGCATCGATATAGGTCACATCCAGGTTATGGGTGCGGGGGTTCTGCACTACCCGGGAAACCATGGCCCGGACGTAATTGATCTGGTGATGCTTTTTGGCCTGTTGATAATAAGTCTCGAATCCCTTGCCATGGGCCCGAAGATCGAGGAAGAAAATGGTGGGTTGAATTTCGGCATCATGCTCTTGGGCAATGATGGCCTGCTTGGTGGCGTACATGCAGCACACCGACGAGCAGTAAGGCCGGTCCTTGGCCGCATCTCGAGACCCCACGCATTGGATCCAGGCGATTTTTTTTGGTTTCTGGTGGTCCCAGGTCCTGACTAGGTGGCCGCCGAAGGGGCCGGAGGCTGAGAGAATCCGCTCGAACTCCAGCGAAGTGAGAACATTAGGATACCGGCCATAGCCATATTCCGGCTTCTGGCGGGCATCGAAAATCTGGAAGCCGGGCGCCAGAATCACCGCGCCAACTTGCAGGTTCAGGACTTGGTCCGTCTGGGAAAAATCCACGGCCTGGGAAGGGCACATTATCTCGCAATCCTGGCACCTGACTTTGAGAAAATGATTACAATTCTCCCTATCGATGGCATATTTTAACGGCACCGCCTGCGGGTACAGGACATAAGCCGCTTTCCGGGAACTGAGCCCCTGATTGAACTCGTTGGGCACCTTTTTAGGGCACTTCTCGGCGCAAATCCCACAGGCGATGCAAAGGCTTTCATCAATGTACCGGGCTTTCTGGACCACCTCGACGGAATAGCTTCCTTCATTACCCG
>CBFDAH010000324.1:0-1971 GCA_965602785.1 uncultured Syntrophobacterales bacterium | reverse complement strand
AGATACGCGGTTTTCTCGATGCGCGCCGGCCAGGCCGGGGGCAAGGCCTGGTACCCCAGGTAGGCGCCGCTGATCCCCCCGGTGATGCAGGCCAGGGAGTCCGAATCCCCGCTGGTGTTGGCGGCCAGGCGGATGGCGGCCAGATAATCTTGGGGGTGTTGGAGAAAACAGTAGAGCGCGACCAGGACAGCCTCTTCCGCCACCCAGCCCTCGCCGATGCGCCGCACATGGCGGCTTCCGGGTCGGACATCTCCAGGGCCTGCTCCAGCCGCCTGAAAGCCTGATCAAAATCAGTCACTAACCCCAGCGTTTCATCCTTCAGGCACTCAAGAAAATCCCCCGGAGACACCCGGTCCAGGGCCAGTTTCACCAGATAGGCCCCGGCCACCGCCCCCAGCTCCGCGGCGGGGTGGCGGTGAGTGGGCAGGGCCGTGGCCGCGGCCACCTCCCGCAGGCGGGGCAGGTCGTGCTGGTACAGATAGCCGATGGGGGCCACCCGCATGGCCGCGCCGCAGCCTTTGGAGTCGAGTTTGCCCGCCTCCCGCCAGGGCACCCCCCGCGCCAGTTGCGAGGCCCCATACAGGCAGGAAGCCCCGGGGGCCCGGTAGCTTTCAGGATTACGCAGCCACTCTACAAAGCGCCGGGACACAGCATTCATGAGGCCCTCCAGATTCCGGTCCCCCGCCTTGATGAGGGCCTCGGCAATGGCCAGGGTCATCTGGGTATCGTCGGTGAAAAGCGCCGGCTCCGGCAGCTCCTGAATGCCCTGGGGGCCATAGGTGCTCCTGATCTGCCCCAGAGAGAGGGGCTCCACCGGCCATCCCAGGGCGTCCCCCAGCGCCAGGCCAAACAGCATGCCTCGAATCTGATCCAGCATGCCTGCCTCACCTCCTTTTGGAAGCCACGGCCACCCGGCGAAGTTCGTCGTCCGGGGGGATGCGGTAGTTCCGTAACTCCAGATCATCCAGGTCCAGGGCGGCCAGACGCTCCCGGGCGGCGGTAAATTCGGCGGAGGGAAGCTGGGGCCCCTTGAGGGCCAACGCCTTCCCCCCGGGCTGGAGCAGGGGAGCAGCCAGTTTAAGGAACTCCTCCAGGGCAAAGGTGGCCCGGGAGGTCACCGCGGCAAAGCGGGGGCCCCACTCCCGGGCCAGCGTGGGGGTGAGGCGCGCCTGCACCACCTCCACGTCCGGCAATTGCCAGAGGGCCACCATATAGTGGAGGAAGGCTGCCTTCTTGCCCCGGGACTCCACCAGGGTGAGGGCCACCTCCGGCCGGGCCAGTTTCACCACCAGCCCCGGAAAGCCGGCCCCGCTTCCCAGGTCCGCTAACGAGGGAGCCTCTGCCAGAAACGGCAGGATGGCCAGGGAATCGAGAAAGCCCTTGATGACAATATCCTGGGGAGACTTGAGACCCGTGAGATTGACCCGGGCGTTCCAGGCCAAAAGTTCCCTGAGATACACCCGAAATTGTTCCAGGGCAGTGGGGGCCAGGACCAGCCCCAGGGCGGCCACCCCGTCTTTCAGGAGAGAGATGGGGTCGTCCTTTATATCAGGGAAATGGCGTTTGCCGTGAACCATATCTCCGGCCTGAAAAACCTTCAGGGGCGGGTTTGAAACCCACCCCTACGACCTATCGTGCCTCACCGGGCTGGAAGGCCGGGCTACCGTTCTTTCGGGAAAGCGGCACGGGGGAGGAGTTGGGAGGAGAAAGGTAAACAGAGACTCCCGGCCCCCTCTCCCAAAGATACTAGAAACTTTTGCAAAACTTACAATTCTCCAAAAATGTCATTCTGAGCAAAGCGAAGAATCTATAATTTTCAATGACTTGAGATCCTTCACTTCGTTCAGGATGACAGAAAAATAGGTTTTGCAATGGCTTCTGGGCAGCAAGCCCATCGGTACCCTCACTTGCCGATACAAAATTGGGCAAATATCTGGTCCAGGACCGCCTCGCCCACCTCCTCCCCGGTAA
>CBFDAH010000323.1:0-1978 GCA_965602785.1 uncultured Syntrophobacterales bacterium | reverse complement strand
TCGCGGACCCCTGCCCCCTCTCCCAAACCCTCTCCCCCAACCCCTTACATATTTTGATAAAATCGAGGCCTTGGGCCTCGATTTACCCAAAGCTTAAGGGGGATTGGGAGGGGAGTTTGAGGGGAGGGAAACACAAGCGAGACGCCTGTGCCACAGGGCCGGTGGTCCCCCGGCGCGCCCCTCAAGATACTGTCGCAACAGTCTCAAATTGGCTATTCACGGTCCCCTTGGCGATGCGTGGAGGACCCTCCCTACAAGCTATTTCAAAACCGATTTTCTGTCATCCTGAACGAAGTGAAGGATCTCAACTCATTGAAACTACAAGATTCTTCGCTTCGCTCAGAATGACACACTATATAATAGGCAGGTTTTGAAATAGCTTGTAATCTGATTGTTCCCACATCTTAGTCTCAGGAGGTAGGAAGGCTTTGCATCCCACCGGCCTAAGTGAGGCGCCTCTCGGGTACGCCGGCTGCAGCCCTACCGAGGTGACGCCATGACCCCTGGCGGGAAAGCCAAAATCCTTTTTGTCCTGCCCCAATATAAAGGGGTGAGCGACGCCATGCAGATGCGCCGGTGGGCGCCCCGGACCTTTTCGTTTTACCCTCTGAGCATCCCCATCCTGGCGGCCCTGACTCCCGAAGCCTGGTTCGAGATGGAGTTCGTCAATGAATATTGGGACGAGCAGGTGAACTTCGACAGCGACGCCGACCTGGTGGCCATTTCTTTTCTGACCCCCAGCGCCCCCCGGGCTTACGAAGTGGCGGACAGATTTCGTGAGCGGGGGAAACTGGTGGTCATGGGCGGGGTGCATGCCAGTGTCTGCGCCGAGGAGGCCGCCCGACACGCAGATGTGGTCATCGTGGGGGAAGCCGAAGAAACCTGGCCCCAATTCCTCCAGGACTTCCTGGCCGGCACCGTAAAGCCCCGCTATGACGCCCCCCGGCCCGTTCCTCCGGAGTTGATTCCCATCCCCAACCGGCGGATTGCCAAACGTTCCTGGAAGCTCTCCAACATTTCCCTGATGGCTACGCGGGGGTGTCCCTTCGGCTGCGATTTTTGCGCGGTCTCCAGTTACTTCGGGAAAAAAGTCAGGTGCCGGCCGGTGGAGGTGGTCATCCAGGAACTGGAGGCGGCCCTGGCCCTGGAAGAGCACCAAACCAGGCTGGTGGTCTTTAAAGACGACAACCTGGTCATTAATCGGGATTATGCCGCAACTCTCTTTGAGAAGTTGATCCCCCTGAACATCCAGTGGGCGGCCCAGGGCAACATCAAATCCCTGGATGACCCGGAGCTGGTCAGCTTGATGGTTAAATCCGGAGGGATTTTGGCCACCGTGGGCCTCGAGTCAGTCAAGCCGGCTCACATTGACCGATACAACAAGAGCTATGCTGAGGCGGAGCGAGTCAAAGAAGTGGTATCCCGCCTGCACCGCCACAATATTTTTGTCTGGGGGTCGTACATGTTTGGGTTTGACGATGACACCCCGGCTTCCCTGGAAGCAACCTATGAGCAGGCGAAATATCTGGAACTGGATCTGGTGACCTTCAACGTCCTTACCCCCTTCCCCGGCACTGCCCTCTACCAGCGCCTCGCCGCCGAAGGGAGGCTACGGGAGAACCGGTGGGAATATTATGATATTGAGCACTCGGTGTTCAAACCGCAGCTCATGTCCCAGGAAGACTTGATGCGACGCACCCATGGGATCATTCAGCGTTTCTACTCCGGCGGGGAAATCTGCCGCCGTCTGGCGAGGACGGTAGGGCGGGTGTGGGAGAGCAGGCGTTATGTGCCGTTGAGCTATGTGCTCTTTTTTAACCTGGCCGCCCGGGCCATTGCCCGGAGACTTTAGTTGTGAAAAGAGATGTGAAAAGTGATTGTGGGGGGAGGGCCAGGGTTCCACGGGCTGGAAGCCCGCGCTGCACGGGCAAGATGCCCGTGCTACCGGCTTATTGTAAAGGGGGTTGGGAGGGGAGTT
>CBFDAH010000322.1:0-2001 GCA_965602785.1 uncultured Syntrophobacterales bacterium | reverse complement strand
GGGAGAGGGTCAGGGTGAGGGTGTAAGTTAATCTATTTCACGCTCCCAGTAATAACTCTTTGATAATTTTGTCCTTTTTAACTGAAAACCGAAAACTGCACTATGACACTGCCTCCCGTACTCCCCTGGGGCGGAGACGAGCCCCTGGCCTGCCATGGCCACCTCCCCTCACCCGGGGGGCCGGCGCCGGTCTGGCCGGACCGGGCTGAGGAGCGGGTGGAGGTGACCGTGGTGGGGGCCGGGCTTTCCGGGCTCACCTCCGCCCATCACCTCCGGGACCGGGAAGTGTTGGTGCTGGAAGCCGGGAGTCATATCGGCGGGGTGTGTCTCCCCGGCTCATATCAAGGGATTTTGTATCCGGCCGGTTCCGCTTACTTCTATGACCCAGAGGATGCCGCCGGCCGGGCCTGGTTTCAGGAGCTGGGTCTTGACCCGAAGGACGCTCTGGTGGCCCCGCCGGCCAGCGCCCTCTACCATGGCGGCGAGTGGTACCCGGACTGCTTTTCACCGGCGGGTCTTAGCACCCTCCCTTTTAGTCCTCAGGTGAAGGAAGAGTTGGTCCGCTTCGCCGGGGAGCTGGCCGAGCTGGAAGATACCTGGGAGCCCCTGGGGGCCGAGACCCTGATTTACCCGGAGCTGGACGGCTATTCCCTTAAGGATTACCTGGAGGCCGGGCGGGGCTTTCCCCCGGAGCTCACCCACTTGTTTGCCCCCTACACCCGCTCCTGCCTGGGCGCGGGTCCGGAAGATATCTCTGCCTGGGCCGGGCTGTCCTTTCTCATGTCAGAATTTTCCCCCACCGCCCGCACCGCCGCCTTCCCTGAGGGCAACGCCCGCTTAGTCCGGGCCCTGGCTGCGTCTTTGGCGAAGCCGGTCAAGGTTCGGCAGACAGTGGTGGGCCTTAAAGTCGAAGCTGACGCCGTCCACCTCCTGGTGTGGGACGGCGAGGCCCGGCGGCATTGGCGTTTGATGGCCGGGGCGGTTATTCTGGCGGCCGGGAAGTTCGTGGCCCGGCGCCTGCTCCCTCCGGACTGCGGCTGGGATCTGGAGGATTTCCAGGGCTTCCGTTATAGCAGCTATGTGGTGGCGGCTCTCTGCGGCAGGCTCAGCCTTACGGCCCCGGGCTTTGAGAACTGGGTGGCAGGGGAACGGGCCTTCTCGGACTTCATCGTGACTCCCCGAAGCGCTCCCCCCGGAAGCCCCCGGGTGATGGTAGTCTTTGCGCCCCAGCCCTACCCTCAAGGCCGGGAGCTTCTCCTGCAGCGGGGGCCGGAAGAGATGGCCGGGGAAATCCTTTCCGCGGTGGACCGCCAATTCCCCGGCCTGAGAGGGGAAGTGGAGGAGATTCACCTCTACCGCTTCGGCCACGCCCAGGTGGTGCCATACCCCGGGTTTCTCACTTTTCTCAAGAGCCGCCTCACCCCGCAGCAAGGGCGACTTATCCTGGCCAACGCCGACCAGGAAGGCCTCCCCTGCGTAGAAGCCGCCATCCTCCAGGGCCGCCGGGCCGCCCGGAGGGCGCGAGTAGTTTTGGGGGTGTAATTTCGGGGGAGGGGGCCAGGGGTCGCGGACCCCTCCCCCGAACCCCCTCCCCCAACCCCTTGCAGGCGTATAAAATGGCTGGAAAGTCGGGGCCAAAGGGCCCGCCTTTCCAGCCCCCTCAGTGGGTTGGGAGGGGGGTATGGGGGGAGGGCAGGGGCCTCAGGCTCCTGGCCCTCCCCCCATGAACCTTTTCCCTGGCATTTTTGGTGTCAGAGTTATTTGCTATAATGAGCACCCATGCCGAACCCCAGCACGCCAGAGGAGCAGCAGGCTCATTACCATCTGGTGAAGGAGATCATCCAGAGTGAGGAGATGTGGGAGCGGGTCCCGGAGCACGCCAAGGATTTCTCCCCGGAGAATTTGGAAAATCTGGTGAAGTACGCCTACTTTGCTGGCTTTATTGATATGAGCCAGGTCCTCCGCCTGCTTTTTTTAAAGAAAAAGGAGAGGGCGATGATC
>CBFDAH010000321.1:0-2001 GCA_965602785.1 uncultured Syntrophobacterales bacterium | reverse complement strand
CAGGGGTCCGCGACCCCTGGCCCCCTCTCCCAAAAGACTATTTGCAACAATCTCACAATAACATGGTCACATGGACTGGCCTTCATCAGCCCCAGGACGGGAAGGCCGCCTTTATCCCGGAAATCACGAATTGGACCGCCAGAGCAGCCAGAATCAACCCCATGAGGCGGGTGAGCAAACGGAGACCGCTTTCTTTGAGGAAGCCTAATAGCTGGGAGGCAAAGCGGAAAAAGATATAAGTGATAAGCATAATGCAGGCCACGGCCGCCAATAGAAGGGCATCCTCCAGGCGGCTTTGGGAACGGGCGGTGAGCACCAGCACGGTGGAGATGGCTCCGGGCCCGGAAAGCAGCGGCATGGCCAGGGGGATGAGGGCAATGTCCCGGTAATCCCCGGGGGAGAGACTGGAGGAGGTGTCCAGCCGGTTGAAGTGGCCCCGGCCCTCCATCATGTCAAAGGCGATGCGGAAGAGCACCAAGCCTCCGGCGATCTGGAAGGCCGCCAGGCTGATGCCGAAAAACTCGAGAACCAGCCGCCCCAGGGCTACAAAGAAGGCCAGGATAAGAAAGCCGGTGAAGCAGGCCCGCCAAGCCAGAGCCCGGGCCGCCTTGGGGTCGCAGCCGGCAGAGAGGCTGAGATAGGGGAAGATGTTCCCTGACGGATCTACGATAACAAACAGGGAAATGACGCTGGTGATGAAGGAGGCCAGTATGGAGTCAGGAAAACCGGCAAGCATTGTCTGACCCTGCGGAGATGAGGAAATATCATGCCTAACTATCAGGTTACCAAGACTTTCCAGGAAATCAACGAAAAGATTAAGAAGGGCAAAGCGGTAGTAGTCACCGCCGAAGAGATCATTGACATTGTGCGCCGCAAAGGGGAGGTGGCTGCAGCCCGCCAGGTGGACGTGGTGACCACCGGCACCTTCTCCACCATGTGCTCCTCGGGGGCCTTCCTCAACTTCGGCCATTCCAAGCCCCCCATCAAGGCCAGCCGGGCCTGGCTTAACAATGTGCCGGCCTACGCCGGCGTCGCGGCGGTGGACGTCTTCCTCGGCGTTACCGAACCTACGGCCGACGACCCCCTGAACAAGGTCTACCCTGGCGAGTTCAAATACGGCGGAGGCCACGTCATTCAGGATCTGGTAGACGGGAAAACCGTGAACCTGGTGGCCGAGGCCTACGGCACGGACTGCTATCCCAACAAGCGGGTGGAAAAGGCCATCACCTTGGGGGAGATGGTGAATGCCATCTTGTGCAATCCCCGGAATTGCTACCAGAATTACAACTGCGCCGTGAACCTTTCCAAACGCACGATTTACACCTATATGGGCCCCCTGAAGCCCCGGGCCGGCAACGCTAACTACTGCACTGCCGGGGCCTTGAGCCCATTGATGAACGACCCTTACTTCAAGACCATCGGCATCGGCACCCGCATCTTCCTGGGGGGCGGGGTAGGCTATGTGAGTTTTCCCGGCACCCAGCACCATCCCGGGCGGCCCCGGGGTCCCAACGGCGTGCCCACCCGGCCGGCCGGGACCCTCATGGTCATCGGCGATCTGAAACAGATGAATCCCCGCTACCTGGTGGGGGTAAGCCTCCTGGGCTACGGCTGTTCCCTGGCGGTGGGTTTGGGCGTGCCCATCCCCATGCTCAACGAAGAGATGGCCCACTATTGCGGGGTGAGAAACGAGGAGCTCTTCGCCCCCGTGGTGGATTACGGCCACGACTACCCGGCAGGCACCGGGAAGGTCCTGGGGGAGGTGAGTTACGCCCAGCTCATGAGCGGCCAGATAACGCTGGAGGACCAGGAGGTGCCCACGGTGCCCCTGTCCAGCATGGTGCGGGCCCGGGAAGTAGCCAACCTCCTGAAGGAATGGATCACGGCGGGACGCTTCCTTCTGGGAGAACCGGTGGAACTTTTGCCCACCATCGACACGCCCCCGGACCTGGATACGGCTGCCCGGGATAGTTGATATATATATAAGTGGGGGAGGGGGCC
>CBFDAH010000320.1:0-2002 GCA_965602785.1 uncultured Syntrophobacterales bacterium | reverse complement strand
TCCTGTCGGTAATTCTGGTGTATATGCTCCTGGCCGGCCAGTTTGAATCTCTGTTTCATCCTCTCATCATCATGATGGCGGTGCCCCTGTCACTGGTGGGGGTGGCCCTGACCTTACTCTTAACCGGCTGGGGCATCAGTCTGGGGGTATTTTTCGGGGCCATCATCCTGGGCGGCATTGTGGTCAACAACTCCATTCTTCTCATTGACCAGGCCAACCTTCTGAGACGCCAGGGTTACTCCTTAAAAGACTCGGTCCTTATGGGCAGCCGCGCCAGGCTGCGCCCCATTCTCATGACCTCCTTGACCACTATTTTGGGGCTCCTGCCCCTGGCCCTGGGCCGGGGTGAGGGGGCCGAGCTCCGTGCCCCTCTGGCTTTGACCGTAATCGGAGGGTTGTTTGCCTCCACCTTTCTGACGCTGTTCATAGTGCCCCTCATCTATCTCAAAGGCGAGGAATTCTTGCAAAAATGGCGGGCCACAGGCCGAAGCTAACATGATCCGACAGGCTCTCTCCCGACCCATTGCGGTCATCATGGTATTCGCCGCCTTCGTTCTGTTGGGCGGTGTTTCCTTCTTTCTCTTACCCCTTGATTTACTACCCGAAGTGAGGTACCCGGCCCTCACCGTCAAAGTGGAACTGGGGGGCTACAGTCCCGCGGAGATTGAGCAGACCCTGACCAAGCCCATTGAAGCAGCCCTGGCCTCCCTCAACCATTTGAAGCGCATGCGCTCCTATTCCCGGGAAGGCTTGGCCGAATTTCGTCTGACCTTTGAAATAGGCACGCCCATAGATTATGTCATGCAGCAATTGCGGGAGCGCCTGCAGCCCCTCCAGTCCCAGTTCCCCGAGGATACCCGGACGCCGATAATCACCAAATACGATCCCAATTCTTCCCCGGTCATGGTGATAAGCCTCTTTGGCTCCATGGATCTCGTCTCTTTGCGCCTGACCGGCGAAGACCTGATCCAGAAAACCCTGGCCAGGGTCCCGGGGGTAGTGAACACCGAGGTCATCGGCGGCCAGCAACTGGAGGCGGTTATCGAACCGGACCTGAAGGGGCTGCGAGCTTTGGGGCTTTCCGTGCTCAAACTCACTGAAGCCCTGAAGGAGGCCAATCTCGATACGGCGGCCGGGTTTTTAAAGCAAGGGAAACTCCGCCTGCCCCTCCGCTCTTTGGGAGAATTTCGGCAACTTGATGATATCCGGCGCCTGGGTGTCATCCGCACTCCGGGCGGATCCGTGATCCCCCTGGAACAGCTTGCTAAGGTGCGGTTCACCTCTGAAAAGGCGGAAGTGATTAGCCGTTACCAGGGGGAACCCCGGGTCATGGTCACCGTAAGGCGGGAACACGGCAGCCACATCGTGGGATTAACCCGCGCCTTGCGCCGGGCTCTGGAGGGGCTGCAAAAAACCCTACCCTATGGCATTAAAACTGAAGTTATCTATGATCAAGGCGAATTTATCCTGAAAGCCCTCCATCGTCTCCGGGACGCCGCCCTGTTGGGCGGGCTTTTTGCCGTTCTGATAGTCTGGTTTTTCTTACGTCACCTCGCTAGCACCCTTACCATTGCCCTGGCCATTCCCATTTCAGTTATTACCACCTTCGGGTTCATGTATCTCACCGGCATCAGCCTGAACATCATTTCCCTGGCCGGACTCACCCTGGGAGTGGGCATGTTGGTGGATAATGCCATCGTGGTGGTGGAAAATATCTACCGGAGCCACCGGGCCGGACTGCCCTCCCCTCGTGCCGAAGAGGTGGGCACCAGGCAGGTTCTGCAAGCCATCACCGCCGCCACGCTGGTTCACCTGGCGGTATTCTTTCCCATATTTTTCTTCCAGAAAAAGGTGCGCTTACTATATCAGGACCTGTGTTATACCGTTTCCGTCTCTCTGGTGGTGTCCCTGGCGGTGGCGGTGGTCTTGGTCCCAGTCCTGGCGGCCCGCTTTCCCCCGCCGACCCGGGAAGCTAAATGGCTCAAACATGTGACCCGCTGGC
>CBFDAH010000319.1:0-2050 GCA_965602785.1 uncultured Syntrophobacterales bacterium | reverse complement strand
TGGAGCCGCCCAACAGATACCGGATGGTCTCATAGCTGAAGCCCACGATGGTGGGGTGGCTGGCATCCGGAATCATCACCGGGGAGCGCCGGTTGGGGTAGTTGTCAATGGCCTCCCGCACTACTTGGCGGGCCACGTCCAGGGCATGATGGTCGTCAAAGGGGATGTGCATGGTCTCCCCTTCGATGCGGGCCCGGGTGTCCGTGGTGATGAGCTTGGTGTGATAGCATTTGGCCACATTGGCCAGGGACTGCATTTCGCACTGCACGTCCACCACCATGGCGTCCAGAGCGCCCGTGACGATGGCCAGCTCCTGCTGCAGGTAGTTGCCCGCGCAGGGGATGCCGTGGCGCATCAAAATCTCATTGGCGCTGCAGCACATGCCCGCCAACTGGATGCCTTTGGCTCCCTTGTTGTGGGCGTACTCGATCAGCTCCGGCTCCTGCACCGCCACCGCGATCATCTCGGGCAACAGCGGCTCATGGCCGTGGATGATGATGTTGACGTGGTCTTCTTTGAGCACTCCCAGGTTGATCTCGCCGGCCACCGGCGTCGGACAGCCGAACAGGATGTCCTGCAGGTCGGTACTAATCATGGAGCCGCCCCAGCCGTCGGACAGGGCTGTTCTGGTGCACTGCTTGATGATGTTGTGGTACTCCTGGTCCACCCCCATGTGGGTGCGGTGCATGAGCTCCACCACCTCGATGTCGCAGCCCCGGGGCACCACGCCCTCTTTGCGCCAAATCTCCTGGCGCTTCTTGGGAGCCCGCTTCACATAGGTGAGCTCGCCTTCCTGCTGCCCGAATTCCTTCAGAACTATGTCGGCCAGCTCCTGGGCGATCTCTTCTTTGCTGCGGGGTTTGGCTTCTTCGCCTTCCCCCACGGTGAGGGGCACGCCAAAGTCCTTGGCCACCTGCTTTAGCTTGACCGCATCCTTGAGCTCATAGCCCTGGGTGCGCCCGTGGGCCACTTCCTTGAACAGCAGGGCTGTGCCCCGGGAGTGGTCGTTGTGGGCCGCGGTCCCGGCAGCCACCATGCGGGCGAAGTTCCGGGCGCTGATGGTCGCCGCGGTGGCGCCGCACAGACCCACGGCCTGCTTCTTCTGCTCCTCGCCCTCTTTGGCCTTCTTGGGCCTGGGCACCCGGCAGGGACCCTGGGAGCATATCCGGCAGCAAGCCCCCTCTTCCCCGATGGGACAGGGCTTCATTTTCGCGGCCCGGTCAAAGATGGTCTCAATGCCCTCCGCCTGGGCCTTCTTGAGCATCTCCACCGTCGCTACGTCTACGGAAAGTTTTTCCAAGTCAGACATTCTTGACTCCTTTTTCACAAAGGAACTTGTGAAAATTGTTATGGGTATCTATTAGTTATTCTATACATGATTATGTTTAAACATGTCAATAAAAATTTATCCCCCTGGCGCAATACATTGATCCAGGAAATCTCGGGGAAAAATGTCACTAGTGTATCCCTGGCGGCCAAGCCTAATCCCCTGTCTGGGGGTTGGGTTGGGGTTTCATAACAGCTTGAAACCTTTTAATAATATCTTCATATCTGCCATGAGAATGTAGCGTCGGCGCCCTCGCCTGCGTAAATACAGCCGAGGGCGGCTATGCACTATCGCCATCCCTTTAAAATCCGATTTTTTCAAGAGGTATCAGGTTGGCCCTAAACAGGTAACCTCAGAAGATACCCGGTGTATTTTTCTCTATGGTTGGTGGCACAGGCGTCTAACCCGTGCGGTCGCAGACTAAAGCCTGCGCCTCCAAGGAATGTTTAGTGTAGCGTTTCATAATTAAGATGACATTTTAAGCCAGCAGTATTACCCCCCTTTTTTAAAGGGGGGAAGGGGGACTTAAGAGCAGCTTTAGGAGAGATCTCTTAAAAATATTTGTCATATAATTTGTGAATCACAACACTAGTTGATTGCACCTCTCCATCAGGAAAGGGGCCGGCGTCTGCGACCCCTGGCCCTCTCCCTCGAAAATTCTTGGTCAACCTTGGTCTGGTCTACAATTCCTTTGGACACCGATTTGGGTAAAATAAGCTCATC
>CBFDAH010000318.1:0-2061 GCA_965602785.1 uncultured Syntrophobacterales bacterium | reverse complement strand
TCCTAATATTATTGCGGATGGAAAAAATTTGCCAGCAGTTCCAGGCCATCAACTAAACGGGGGCCGGGGCGGTCCACCAAGTCCGGCTCCACCCAAAGGAGGCGGCCGGACTGGACTGCCGGCAGCATGGTCCAACGGCGCCAGAAGTTCATACGGCCCGGCAAGGCGGCAGAATTGGCCATACCTGTGAACAGGATGATATCCGGCTGGGACTTGAGGACCTCTTCCAAATTGAACACCGGATAGCGCTGGTCAATTTTCCCGGCAATGTTCACCCCCCCGGCCCGCTGGATGAGGTCCCCCTGGATGGAAGGGCGCCCCACTGTGATGAGGGGTTCCTGGTCGATCTCCAGCAAGACCCGGGGGCGGGCCAGACCCTTAACCCTGGCCTCCACTCGCTGGGCCCGGGCCTTGAGTGGCGGCAGTTTGCGTCGGGCCACTTCTTCCTGGCCGGTGAGGCGGGCGAGGTCTTCGATGAGGCGAAAAAGTTCCGGCAAGGTATCGGCCGGGCCCAGGTAAACGGGGATTTTCCAGTGGCGCAGCACCTGCAGGGAACGTTCCCCTTCAGCCTGATGGGCCATGGCCAAAACCAAATCAGGTTTGAGGGCCAGGATGGCCTCCAGGTTGAACTCCCAATACGTGCCGATACGCGGCTTGTTTTTAACCTCTGGGGGATAGTTACAAAAGGAAGTTACCCCCACTAACCGGTCTCCCAATTCCAGGAAGTACAGAATTTCCGTGACGCTGGGTGCCAGGGAGATGAGGCGCTGGGGAGGCGCAGGAGAAAAAACCTGCCGGCCCTGGCCCTCCGAAGCCGCTCGGCTGGTCGGGACCAGCCAGGCCAGGAGGACCAGGACCGACAGCGCGCCATGGATAAGGAGTCGGACAAACTGTCCTCGTATAAATGACCGAGTCATCAGGGTGTGGAACATGAGGGTCAGTCACAGGTGCTCAGAGGACCAGAGGGTCCTGGTCCCCAAAAACAAAAAATCCCCAACTCTTGCAGAGAGTTGAGGATTGCACCCAGCTTCCTTAGTCCTCAATGAAGGCGCCGGGCGGAACCACGCCGCCCGGCGCTGCACCATGCAGGCAGGTCTTCTGGCTCTTGGATCATCCTAATCCCGGCGCCTTCCCAGGTAATCTTCACCC
Source organism: uncultured Syntrophobacterales bacterium (assembly GCA_965602785.1). Taxonomy (GTDB): domain Bacteria; phylum Desulfobacterota; class Desulfobaccia; order Desulfobaccales; family 0-14-0-80-60-11; genus JBGSLA01. Next base: position 912 of record CBFDAH010000318.1, on the reverse strand, counting down.
AGTGGCTCTCGGCCGGTTTCGTCCCCAATTACAGCGGCGGGACCGCGACGGCTTCGCACCGTCTTCCCTCTATGCCCCTTAAATGCGAAACCTGCATAGGTGAATATAATTTAATATTTATTTATAGGATTGTCAAGAGGAGATTTCGCCGGCGTGGGCAAAAACGAAGCTCCCCTGGGGGAGGTTCAGGGCCTGAGCCACGGGGGCGCACTTGGCCTGGAGAAGGAAAAAGATCCGGGGGTCGGTCAGGTGCCCCATAGTCTCGAAGTGGCCCATGCCTTTGGCCAAAATGAGCCGGGCCCGGCTATAAGCCTCCTGAAAGGCGGGACTGGTTTCAGAGAGGACCAGGCCGACGGTCTGAGCCCCGGTTTCCAACACCGGCTCCAGCTCCTGGTGCAGCCCCGAAGCCATCAGGTCAACCCCGGTGAGGTCGTTTTGAATGGGGCCCCCCTTGACCACGTACAGCACCTCCCAGCCGCGGCGGCGCAAGTGCTGCACCAGGGGGGCGTCGAAATGCTGCTCCCCGGCGTTGTCCGCCAGGTACAGGAGAAGCCCGGGCTCTTCCTGCAACATTTTTATAAAAACCTCCAGATGGGAGACGGCAAAGGTGACATCCTGGGAAAACTCCCGGACCACCTCCTCTTCGGGACGGAAGAAGTCCACCGCGTTCCCCAGCACTGCTAGCTTGAGAAAGGATTCGAGATCATCGGGAAAGGACGAAGCCACGGCCCGGGAATGGCGGGCCAGGAACGCAGTCTCGGCTTCCTTGTGGGGTTGGAAGGGGTCAGGGTTACCCGTAATTTTATGAACTTCCCGGTGGAAAAGATTGGCAATGAGGGCAGGGATGGCCCCAGGGGCAAATTCCTGGTCAATGATGGCCAGGGCTTGATCTCGGGCCGCTTCCCTCAGCTC
>CBFDAH010000317.1:0-2068 GCA_965602785.1 uncultured Syntrophobacterales bacterium | reverse complement strand
GTTCCCACGGGCTGGAAGCCCGTGCTACCGGGGTCGCAGACCCCATCCCCCTCCCCAGGCGGCAATGCGGGCCACTACATCGGAGGCCCGGAGTTGTTCCAGGCTGTAGCGCGGGCAGCCCAGGATCTGGCTCAGGGCCACGAGACAGCCCTCTTCGTACCAGTCGCGCTCGGTATCCAGGATCAGGGAGTTGACTCCCAGGCTGCGGATTTGCGCGGCCAGCTCCTTGGATTCAGCCACCGGAGGCTTTCCCGTCAGGCTGATATTGGCTTTGCCATCGGTGATGAGGACCAGGAGAAAGGCGTCATGGGGGTATTTGGCTTTCTCTTTGGTGATGAGGTCCAGGGCCAATGCCAGGCCGTGGGGCAGCGGCGTCTTGCCGCCGGTGGGGAGGTTATGCAAATACCGCTGGGCCACTTCGATACTGTGGGTAAAGGGGAGGGCGGTGATGGCCTGTTCTCCCCGGAAGACCACCAGCCCCACCCGTTCCCGGCGCTGGTAGGCGTCGAGGAGTAGGGAGAGGATGGCGGCCTTGGTCTCCCGCATGCGCTCCTGGGCCCCCATGGACCCCGATGCATCCACCACGAAGAGAAGGTGACGGCCGATTTTACGTTCCCGCACCTTGTAGCGCAGGTCCGGGTCGGTGACGGCCAGGGCCAGGTTGCCCCGGTCCCGCACGGCCTGGTATGGGGCTGCGGCCCTTAGGGTGGCGTCCAGAGCCAGATCAGGGGTGGCGGGGCGGGTGGGGGTGGCCCGCACATAACGGCCGGTCTGGTTGTCGCTTCGAGCCCGGGACCGCCGCCCCGGCGCGCTCCGGGACTGCCGGTCAGGGGGGAGGTCCAGCGGCCGCACCGCGAAAGGCTCCCCCGGCGCGGTGGTGACTTCGCCGATGGCCGGTTTGCCTTCGCCTGCCGGAGCCGCTTCCGAACCCGGTGGCGGTCCGGGCGGGGGCTGGGCCTCTTGTTGCTCCTCCTGGAATTTCTGGAAGGTTTCCTCCAGCCTGTCCTGGTCGAGATGCGTCTCGCCGAAGGGTTTACGCCGCCGCCGGTGGGGCAATACCAGAAGGGCTGCTGCCCGCACATCCTCGGCCTGGACTTCCTCCCGGCCGTGGTAGGCTGCCAGAGTCTGGGCCGCCTTGAGCATATAGATATCGGCTCGGTGGCCGTCCACCCCCTGGTCCAAAGAAATCATGGAAATGAGGCGGAGAATCTCAGGCGCATAGGTCACCCGGGGCAGGCGCTCCCGGGCTGAGATGATATTCTCCCGCAGGTTTTCTTGCTCGGCTTCCCACTGCCGGGCGAATTCTTCCGGCTCATCCTCGTAAGCCAGCCGCCGGGTCACCACGGCCATGCGGTCAGGGAGGTTCGGGAGGCCCGCCACTTCTACACAGAGGCCGAAGCGGTCCAGGAGTTGGGGCCTCAACTCCCCCTCCTCCGGGTTCATGGTGCCCACCAGAATGAATTGGGCCGGATGGGCAAAGGAGATGCCCTCCCGCTCCACCACGTTCCGCCCCATGGCCGCGGCGTCCAGAAGTACGTCCACCAGGTGGTCATCGAGCAAATTCACCTCATCCACATAGAGGATGCCCCGGTTGGCGGTGGCCAGGAGCCCCGGCTCGAAGTGTTTTTCTCCGCTCTTGATGGCTTTCTCGAGATCGAGAGTGCCGAGCAGGCGGTCCTCGGTGGTCCCCAGGGGCAGATCCACCACGGGCATGGGTCGGTAACGCATCGGGAGGTCTTCTCCCTTGACATGGCGCTCCCGGCAGGTGTCGCACATGAGCTCGGCCTGCTCCGGGTGGCACTGAAAGGGGCAGCTCGCCACCAAGGCGATGGGAGGCAACAGGGCCGCCAAACCCCGGGCTGCGGTGGACTTGGCCGTACCCTTCTCACCCCGGACCAATACCCCACCCAGGCGGGGGTTGATGGCGTTGAGGATGAGGGCCTTTTTGAGCAATTCCTGGCCCACCAGGGCCGCGAAGGGGTAGACGGGTCGTTTTGTCGTCATAAGTCTATCTATATTACCATAATTTTTGGGGGTGGGGGTAAGGGGCGCAGCCCCTTACCCCCTC
>CBFDAH010000316.1:0-2070 GCA_965602785.1 uncultured Syntrophobacterales bacterium | reverse complement strand
CCTGGTCGGGCTTGGCCCAGGCGCCGCCACCCATGGCCGCCACCTGATCCATTTTAATGGTGGTGTATACATAGATTTTCCCTCCGCCTGGTGCCGGCAATACCTCCTGGGGCTGCCCTTTACGGGCCACCAGGTCTGTTTCCCGCTGGCCGACTCTCAGAGTGTCACCCCGTCCCAGGGCGCCGTCTGTGGCGCACCCTCCCAACCACAGAACCACTAGAAGCCACAGTCCCAACCGCCGCCACTCCATGCTCGGTTCCCCCTTACTATGAAAACTTTTGGAAATTTCCCCAGCGGTGTCCAGTATATACCCTGAAGGCCGCAGGGAGAAGCCTTTTCAACCATTGCCCCCCTGCACCCTGAGACTGGCACGTTTTCCAAAAATTTGAACATTGTCCGAAAAATTGTTTCAAAAGAAGAACATATGGCAGGAGACCCTATTTACCGGCCCCTGATGGTCATAGTTTCATAGCCCCGGGATAGTAATAGCAGAGGAGGTTGGCGCTTATCTTTGGGAGCGGGGCGGGGCTGGAACCCCCCGTCTTAAATCAAAAAATACGCATCATGCAGTTTCTTACAGCTACTTAACAACCCCGGTTTTTCCTTCCCCTGGCCTCCCCTCCCCTTTATGGTAATTAACCACTGGGGTGCACAGGTCATCCGGCCCCACCGGGTCCCGGCTGCGTACCAGGAAACGCCAGTCCCCAGCCTCCCGGATGGGCCTTGCCTCGTGGCCGGAAGGCGCTGGAGGATCTCAATCTGCCGCTCTCCCAGCGCCGGGGAAAACCTTGCCCTCGGGGTTGCCACCCTCAGGATGGGATGTCCTTGCTAAGCTTTGGGGCGCAGCTTAAGCGTTCTTCAGTATTAAGCCTGGTGTTAACTTTTCTCAACATTTCTTGAAGAAAGAAAAGCCCAGTGACTAGGGCACAGCCCCAAAAGAGTCCTCCTTGGAGGGAGAGGAGTCTTTGGAGCATGGATACCCTTCTTATATGTAACTACCTTTTTTTATTAGAAATAGCTACCAGAGACACAGCGCTTCTCTAGCCATCTTCCCCTCCTGCCGGGGCGTCACGTGGGTCTTTTAATAAGTTTGGCATTAAAATTGCTGCTTTAAACGATCACCTATAAGACATTGTGGGCAAAACCTCGGAATGCATTTCTCAGGACAGAAACCCTCCTGGCCGCAACAAAAACTGCCTCTCGGAGGAATTCTCACAAAGCATTAACGCCGCCATAATTTCAAAGCGGTATAACCCATCCAGCCGCCAGGAAAAACACTGTAACCCCCTTGTTAGGGAACACGCCTATGCGTCATTCGCCTCGAGTGTCGGTCGACGTGCCAGTGATGATAGACACTTACGGGCTGACCTTCTCGGGGCGGGCTATCAACCTGGGGTTACATGGGGCCTATCTCATTCTTGAGTCGCCGCCTGAGGTCAACACGGTGGTAAATCTCAGATTCTCCTTGGCGCCCCACGCCCCGGACCTGGATGTGTTGGCCCGGGTGGTGCGTACCGAGCCCCAGGGCATCGGCGCCGAATTTCTGGACCTGGACACCCACTCCAAGTCCCTGCTCCAGGATTTTCTGACGCCCCGGAGGCTTCGGCAACTCAAAGACTGCCCCTTCTGCGGACAACAATTGCTCAAACGGGGCCGCAAGCACTGCCCAGCCTGCCGGAAACCCCTGGCATGGCCAGACCACGGTAACATGAAAGACCAAGATCCCGAAGAGATGATCGGCACCTGCGAAGTCATGCGGCAGGTCTTTTGTCTCATCCGCAAGGTGGCCGCCACCGATGTCCCCGTCCTCATCACCGGGGCCAGCGGCACCGGCAAGGAAATGGTGGCCCGGGCCATCCATCAGCGCAGCCTCCGAGCCCAAGGGCCCTTCGCGGAGGTGAGCTGCGGCGCCATCCCCCGGGAGCTCCTGGAGTCCGAGCTTTTCGGCCACGAAAAAGGCGCCTTCACCGGGGCCTACCGCACCACCATCGGCCAGGTGGAGCTGGCCCGGAACGGCACCCTCTTTCTGGATGAAGTGGGGGAGCTTCCCGTGGACCTCCAGGTGAAGCT
>CBFDAH010000315.1:0-2077 GCA_965602785.1 uncultured Syntrophobacterales bacterium | reverse complement strand
CTACCTCAGTGATTGGCTCAACGGGAAACGAAACATGCCCCCGGAAATGGAATCTGAGTTAGCTGCGCTGGTTCGGAAGGTGGAGGCCTGGGAGCGTAAAACCGGGCAGACATTCGGTCCCGGCGTGAAGCCGTAATACATGGTAGCCACAACCGTTAACCTCCAGACAGGGCCGGGAGCAAGCAAGGAGTCAGCCCCAGCCCTAAAAAACCACAACCCCGGACCCAAGCCGGGGTTGTAGCATCTCCTCTTGGCGGGTAGGGCTAGAACCAACCAAATTTTTGGGAGCAGTTTCATGGTACACCACAGAGCGACCACTGACAAGGACTTCAAAAACTGGCTGGACAACATCCCACCGGAATTAAGAAAACTCCCCCAGTGGGTAGTTTGGCAAGCCCAAAAGCGGGGGGATAAGACCACCAAACTGCCCCACAATCCCAGGACGCGGAAGCTCGCCAGCGTCACCGATCCCAACGATTGGGGAACATTTGAGGAGGCCCTGGCCACCCTTGCCAAGGGCTTTGATGGGGTGGGCTTCGTCTTTACAGCTGATGACCCATACTTCGGGATTGACCTGGACAAGGTCAGAAGGGCCACGGGAGGAGCTACCATACTGTGGGCCGCAGATACCGCCAGGGAATTCAATACCTACACCGAGATCTCACCATCAGGAACCGGCCTTCACATCATTGGCAGGGGCCGGATACCTGGGGAGCGGAACCGTAAGGGGGATATTGAGGTCTATGACCGGCAACGCTATTTTACTTTTACCGGCATCCCCTGGAAGGAAATTAAGCCGATAAGGGAATGCCAGGGGGAGCTGGATGCCTTCTACGGGGGAATATTCCCAGAATCTACCCCCTCCCCTGAATCAAAGGCCAAACCCTCCTCCCCTCTCCCTCCCCATGTCACCGACAAGCAAATCCTCAAACGGGCTAGGCAGGCGGCTGACGGCGAAAAGTTTGGGCGGTTATGGGATGGTGACTGGACTGGCTACCCCAGCCAAAGCGAGGCAGACTTGGCTCTTTGCTCCATTTTGGCTTTTTGGACTGGCCCCGCCCCCGAGCGCGTCATTGCCCTCTACAAGCAATCGGCCCTGGCCCGGACCGATAAGAACGGCACACCCAGATGGCAGCAGGAAGGCTATCTCCAGGGATTGGCAAGGAAAGCCCTTGAGGGCCGGACGGACTTTTTTCAATGGGGGAGAGGCCACCTCAAGCTGAAAGTTGTCCCTTCGAAAGAGGAACCCACACCCGCACCCATGCCAACCATACTGGTCAACAACCGGGAGTTGCGGGATACCACGGCGGAGGCCATCGGGGCCCTGCATGCAGCAAATGACCCCCCCGAGATTTTCGTGCGCATGGGGCAGCTCACCAGGATCCGCATAGATGAAGATGAGCGTCCCTTTATTGAGGTTATGGACGAGGCCGGTCTGAGGTACTACCTGACCTTGGCGGCCAATTTCCGGAAAGAGACGCAAGAAAGCATCACGGCGGTTAGCCCCCCAAGGGACTTGGTGCAGAACATCGTGGCGGCTGGGAGTTGGCCGTTCCCGCCTTTAAAGGGGATCGTTGAGGTCCCAGTATTGCGCCGGGACGGCTCCATCCTGGCAACACCGGGTTACGACCCAGCCACCGAGCTCTACTACCGCCCAGTGCCGGGGCTTGAACTGCCAGCCATCCCCGAGAAACCAAGTCAGGACGATGCCTTCGATGCGGCGGACTTTTTAAGTGTTGAACTTTTTTGGGACTTCCCATTTGTTGATGATGCTTCCTGGGCTAACTGTTTTGCCGCCTTTCTGACCCCTATTGTGCGCCACGCCATCTCTGGGCACGTTCCCCTGGCCTTGAATGATGCGCCCCAGATGGGCACCGGGAAGACCAAGCTCCAGGAATTCATAGGGATGATTTCTACAGGCCGCTGGACGCCCATGATTGCCCCGCCCCAGCGGCGGGATAGCGACGAGGAGTGGCGGAAGGTAATAACGGCGGCGCTGATCAAGGGTTTCACAGTGCTTTGCTTTGATAACATCAGTGGAATGCTCAGGTCACCAACCCTGGCCATGGCATTAACT
>CBFDAH010000314.1:0-2090 GCA_965602785.1 uncultured Syntrophobacterales bacterium | reverse complement strand
CCTGACGACGGCTACATCCAGGCGGCGCTGGGTCATGGCCATCTCCTCCGCCAGGTCATCCAGGAAGGTCAGGGCCCGGCGGAGCTTGACACCGGTCAACCGTCCCTGGCACTGCAGGTGGTCCAGCCGGGCAAGTGCCCGCCTCTCTCTGTCCTCCAGCTCTGCCAGTTTAGCTTCCAGTGTAGAGGGCCAGGTCGGTTTTTGTTCTTCTTTGATGTCTGGCCAGTCAGACAAGGGAATATCAAACCGGGCAAACAAGGACCGGAAGGCATGACGGATCAGGTGTAGGCAGTGCTCCGAAAGCCACACCTTCTCTGGGTGGGCTTTCAACCATTTGCGGCGAGACCAGAATAAAAAGTTCCAGGCGGCCTGCAGGATCTCTTTAGGGCCTGATGGGATTTCCAGCGGAGCGAAGCGAGCCGGCGCTATGCCGTTTTCTGTCCAGACAAGCTGCCGGAAGCGCCATGTATTCCGGCCCTGGCGATTACGATGGGTCACGATTTCGGGGGCGCGGCCATCCTGGCACCATTGATAAACGTGCTTGAGGAAGCGTTCAACGTGATCCCAGCGGGCCTGACGGTTGAGGTTTTCAAGGCGCTCCTCGGGAGGGAGAAGCCGGCCTCCTGCCTTCCCTGAGGGTTCCTCCCAGACCGACACGTCTGAACATGGATCCCACAGGTCGATCTCCCTGAGCTCCTCGGTGGAGCAGCCCACCAGGCGGTTCCGCCGTATCTGGCCCATTTCATAGAACAACTCAGCATTGAGGCGGGTGCAGGCCAGGCCCTGTCTTCTCAGGGCGTGATAACAGGACTCCGGGTGGGCCTCGGGGAAGATGCCCAGAGGAAGATCGTCTTCCAACATCGTCACACCATCTTCGTACTCTTCGGGGGCGTATGAAAAAACCAATCCTTCCATAGAGTCCTCCTTCACTCCAGACCACAGGTCAGAAACAAAATGTAGGCCGCCCAGGCGGCCACAAAGAACAAAACGCTGCCCACTAAAGCGGCAGCACCGAGGAGTAGCCAAGTCAATATCTTTTGCATTGCCCTACCTCCGTGAAGTGAAAAAGAAAAAGCCCAGGACCGCCATGGTCCTGGGCTCAGAAGAGGTGAAGCCCAGGTTACCTTCCGGCACCTGGGCTTTTAGTTATTGATGGTTGGTTAGGTTATTGGGGGCATGGTTGAAACCTCCTGGATATTGCCGCTGGCAATCCTTTGCAGCACCAGGAAAACTCCGATGCCAAGCATGAATACCACCAGCAGCTGCATCAGGGTCGAGCTGGCCACCAGATACACCACCAGCGCAGTGCCCACGATGAAAGGCAGACGCCTCATCTGAGCATAGCCAGCTTTTCTCATAGGACCAGCGGTAAACCGCTGAAGGGTATCCTGCCCTCTGTTCCAAGCTGCCGGGCTTTTATGCCGCAGCCAGGACAGAGCAACTTCGGCTGTTTCCAGCAACCAGCGATAGAGGGTCTTCATTTTTATGGAGATCATCATTATCACCTCCTTCTCTTGTGCATGATGGCTCCCCAGGGAGCCCACAGAGCCGGGGGCTCTGAGTCTAAACCATTTCAAATCCCCAGCCCTCTGCAGGCAGGGCTAGATAGGTAGATAGCTACATGGGTCAACTTTAACGTCAGCCTAAGGTGCCCATTCTGACGGGCGTGTTACTGAACAGGAGCACGCCACTCCATGCCTAACCCAAATGGATAGGGATGCCTGGCCTCTAAGCCCTGCAGTCACCAGAGGCCAGGCCGATTCGATAAGCCTTTAAAATAAAAGGGGGGTGGGCTCGCATCTAAAGGGGGGCCCCAAGGAGTCCCACCAGCTCAGACCTGGGACTCACGCAGGACATCGCCGAAGCAGTGACTGGTTAGAGTCCGAATGTTTCGTCGATTACCGAGGGGTACCTGGGAAAGAGGGGAAGCCTGAGCCAGACCTGAAAAGTTTTTTCTGAAGTCCCCCTCTAAAGTGAAAAAAACACGGCAGTGAGAGTCGAAAACAGGGTCAGAATGGCACGATCTTGATTTGGGAGGGTATGATGGGTAGAGGAAAGACACCGAAGACAGACTGTCTGGTTTGATGTTC
>CBFDAH010000313.1:0-2091 GCA_965602785.1 uncultured Syntrophobacterales bacterium | reverse complement strand
CTGTATCCCAGCTCTTTTTGGGCCGCGCTGATGTCAAACCAGTGGGCCGTTGAAAGCTGTTTGGCCAGAAAACGCGTCATGGGCGGTTCCCTTTGAATCCCGAGCACGCCGTAGATCATTTCAAAGAGCCAGCCTGCCGCATATGCCAGACTGTAGGGCACGGTACGATCGATAGGGGCGAGGCCGGCGGCCCCTATAATACGGTCCATCAATTCGCCGATATCAATGGGCTTTCCCTGGGAGATGAAGTAGGCTTTTCCGGAGATAGGTGATCCTTGATAAAGACGGTCTTCCGCCAGAATATGGGCATCCACCGCGTTGTCAATATAGATGCAGTCCACCAGATGGGGTCGTGTCCCTATCCTGGAAAGCCGGCCCGATTTTCTTCGTTCAATCAACCGGGGAAGAAAGTTTGGATCCCCCGGTCCCCAGATCAGGTGGGGCCGAAGGGCGACGGTGGCCAGGTCATTGTCGTTGGCGGAAAGTACCTGACGTTCAGCCATGGCTTTGGTTTTCGGGTAATGGGCCTGATAAGTTTTCGGGTAAGGCGCCGATTCGTTTACGCCTTCCATATCACCCCCGCCGAAAACCACGCTGGGCGAACTTGTATAGACGAGTTTTGAAACGTGGTTTTTTCTGCAGGCATCAATAATATTTTCAGTGCCTGTCACATTGGTCGCGTGATATGAACTGTATGCGCCCCATATTCCTGGTTTGGCGGCCACGTGAAAAACCGCATCACATCCCTGAACCGCCGACATGACTGCCTTTGAATCCGCCAGGTCGCCCCTTTGGACCTCGATACCCAGCTGGCACAGTTCAGGGTAATCGCCTCTGGAAAAGCTGCATACCTTGTCTCCCCGTTTTATGAGCTGCCTGGCGATGGCTTTTCCCAGGAACCCGCCGCCGCCGGTCACAAGCGCCTTCATGCTTTCTTTTGCGTCCTTTCTTTGTCCATTTTTCGCGATGCCCAAACCCCGAGCCTGTCCCGGTCGACTTTGTCTCGGCCGGTTGGAAAGCTGACCTCCAGTTTATGGGCCTGTTTTTCAGCCATTAGAGGGAAATAGGCGGAGATGTTTACAAGATCAGACACAACCGCTACCACAGCACTTCCATCATGGTGCAGTTCAAGCCGCTGCCGATGCCCATGAGGGCTACCCGGTCGCCTTTGTCTATTCGGCCTTTCTCCAAGGCCTTGGAAAGGGTGATGGGAATGGCTGCTGGTCCCACATTGCCGTATTCCGGAAAAGTCTTAAAGACCTTTTTGTCATCCAGCCCGAGAAGGGCAACCAATTTGGCCGTGTGGACGGCGCTCACCTGGTGAAGAACAAACTGGTCAAGATCCCCGGGTTGCCATCCCAACTCCTTTTTGGCCTTTTCAAAAGTAGCGCCTGCCAGTTCAAGTCCGGCCACCAGGAGGGCGCTGGCATCGGTTTGCATGCCGTCCACCTGCCCCCTGCATAGGTCTTTGTGCTGGGTGGCGGCCAGGCTGACGCCGCCCAGGATACGGTGTCCTTTCGGCGCCAGGTCGGAGCGCGCCAGCACCATGGCCGCTCCTCCAGAACCCAGGGTGAAGGTAGCGAAATTGGCACGGAAAGTCTCTTCATCACACTCGGATGCCAGTAGCCTTTGAATGGTGGTTTCCACCACAAAGCGGCTTCCCTCGCCATCCACCACGATGCCGAAATCCACCTGTTCACGCTCGATCATATTGCCAATAATTTCCATGCCGTTTAAAAAAGCAAGGCAGGCATTGCCCACGTCAAAGTTCATGCATTCGGGGCCAAGTCCCAGATTGCCGTGCACCAGGCAGGCCATCGAGGGCTCGATATAGTCCCGGCAGACAGAGGTGTTCAGGAGAATGCCCAGTTGGGACTTGTCGATGCCCGCGTCCACAATGGCCTTTTCAGCCGCCATGGTGGCCGCCTCGCTTGGTTGTCGGCCCGATTCCCAGAACCGCCTTGCCACAATTCCGGTCAGGGACTGGATGATATCGGGTCGCGCATGGATCCGATCAGTAATGGGGAATAGTTGGTTTTCGAGTTCAGCCGAGGTGATACGGTGCGGCGCATCCACATGGGCCAGGCCGAT
>CBFDAH010000312.1:0-2111 GCA_965602785.1 uncultured Syntrophobacterales bacterium | reverse complement strand
TCAACCCCTGAAGGCGGGGACCGAAGTTTTCGCGGTGGACCCGGCCAAGGTGCTTGAGGTGTCCTATCGCGCCGCCGGTCTGCGCCTGATTGCGCATCGGTGGCATGTCCGCGCTAAATTCCTGATTCTTTTCATGGATAAAAAGCACCGGCAACCAGCCGTTTGTCCTGCGGGGGAGGGGTTTACCTTTGTTTTGAAGCAGTTGACCTCTCTGAAGCTACGGCAAACCCTGGATCCCAGGAAGGCCAAAGAATACTTCCAGAAAAATCCCTTATCTGGCTGGGCGGAATTGGTTATTCGGGATGACAGTCAAGTGGAACCATTTCGAGCTCTGATTTCACCCGTGGCCGGATCATCCACCGAAGCCCTGGTGCATTTTAGTGGGGTGACCTATATCATCGGCCTTGACGGCGCTGTCTTCAAGCTCATTTCTGGTGGTTGCCAGTCATTATCCGGACCTAAACCTGTCTCGAAGAGAGGGGGTCAGGGGTTGCCAACCCCTTCCCCCTCTCCCAAACCCCCTGCAAGATAACAGGGAGCAGGGATTCCCAGCCCGTGCCACCGGAAAAGGGTGTGCTGAAGGGAGTTGCCGGAACACGGCTGGCCGTTCCCAAGAACGGTGGGACAAGGGTTTCCCGGCCCACCCCGCCAACGACGTTGCGGAGCCGTCTCAAGATGACCCAGATGCCTTGCCGCCCGTTCCTCGCCGCGCTTGTGGTGCTTATTGTTATTGTTGCCGTGGGCTTGCTCCCCGCCTGCCGCCGGGCCGTGCGGCCCCCGAAGCCGGTGGCGGTGCCGGTGCCGCGAGTCATTCCACCCAAGCCGCCACCGGTCATTCCCCCGAAGCCGCCGCCCTTAACCCTCAAGCTGGACCCGCGCCTCTCCCGCATCGATTCGGTGGTGCGCCAGGAAATTGCCCTCGGACGCTTTCCCGGCGCGGTGATCCTAGTGGGCCATAAGGGGAAGATCGTCTACCGCAAGGGTTTCGGCAACCGCGCTATTCTGCCCCGGTGGCAGCCGATGACGGAAGACACCATCTTTGATCTGGCCTCTCTCACCAAGGTGGTGGCCACCACCACGGCCATCATGCAGCTTGTCGATAAAAAAGCTTTGCGTCTTGACGCCCCGGTAGCTAAATATTGGCCGGAATTTGCCCAAAACGGCAAACGGGGCATTACCATCCGGCAACTTATGACCCACACCTCCGGGTTGCGGCCTGACGTGAATCCCCGGGTGCGCTGGCGGGGATACGAGGGCGCGGTGGCAGCCATAGCCGAGGATCGTCCCAAAAGACCCCCGGGCACCAGCTTCCGATACAGCGACGCCAATTTCATCGCGCTGGGGGAGGTTGTCCATCGGGTTTCCGGCCTCCCCCTGGACGTTTACTGCAAGCAAAAGATCTTCAAACCTCTGGGTATGCGCCACACGTCATTTCGGCCCCCCACTAACTGGCAAGCCCGGATTGCCCCTAGCGATATACAAGGTGACCGGCTGCGCTGGGGTGAAGTGCATGATCCCACCGCCAACCGCATGGGCGGGGTGGCCGGGAACGCCGGAGTGTTTTCCACGGTGGACGATTTGGCCATCTTCGCTCAGATGCTCATCGACAAAGGCGCGAGCCAGGGAAAACGCCTGCTCAGTGCCAGGGCGGTGGCCACCCTGAAGAAACCTAACCGCATCCCGGGAAGCGCCACGCAACGCGGCCTTGGCTGGGATATCCGCTCACCCTACAGCAAGGCGCACAACGCTTCTTTTCCGAAAGGCTCCTTCGGTCACACCGGCTATACCGGGACGTCCATGTGGATTGACCCCAAGTCGGAAACCTTTCTGATCATTCTCACCAACCGTTTGCATCCCAACGGCAGAGGAAGGGTCAGACCCCTGCGGGCCCGAGTTGCCGCGGTGGTGGCCACCGTGGTGCCCATGGGACCGCCGGCCAGAGTTGCCGCCTGGAGGGACTGGGGTTTGGAACTATCCATGGCAGGGCACGGCCAAAGCGACCCACCCCACCAGGTCCGCTCGGGACTCGAGGTCCTGGCGTCGTCCCGCTACGCCCCCCTGGCCGGCAAAAACATCGGGATAATCACCAATCACTCGGGCATCGATGCCGC
>CBFDAH010000311.1:0-2112 GCA_965602785.1 uncultured Syntrophobacterales bacterium | reverse complement strand
ACATGTAGCGCTGCCTCCCTCGAAGACGCCTGAAGCGCCGGGGGCGGCGGTGCTACATATTCATGCTTGGTTATGAGCAAGTAGGCTCAGGACCCGTTAGCCTGCCCTGCTTGAGAAGAGACGCCTGGGCCGCCAACCTTAAAGAAGAGTTGACTCCGGGCCTTTCTGGGGTTACCTGTTTGAGCGCACCATTGTATAACAAGTCAACAACGGGAGTATGATAACAGATAGTGGAGTTTGATAAAAAGGAGGGCCTCATGGCTGCGGCAGGGAAAACTACCATAGGCGGCTACCTGGCGACCCGGTTGGAACAGGTGGAAATTCATCATTACTTTGCCATTCCCGGGGATTACAATCTCGCCCTCTTTGATCGCATATTAGAGAACCCAAACCTTACCATGGTCAGTTGCTGCAACGAGCTGAACGCCGGCTATGCAGCCGACGGTTATGCCCGGGCCCACGGGTTGGCCGCCATGCTGGTTACTTATAGCGTCGGGGGCCTGAGCGCCATCAACGCGGTGGCCGGGCATTACGCCGAGGACCTTCCCGTCATCGTCATCTCCGGCGGGGTCAACACCCATTCGGAGCCGGAAAACCAGATCCTGCATCATTCCCTGGGTGAAGTCCGCTACGATTACGTCCGGGAGATGTTCAAGCCCGTCACCGTGGCCGTGGAAAATATCCGTTTTGTGGATGAGGCGCCGGCCCAGATCGACCGGGCCATCGCCACCTGCCTCATACGGCGCAAGCCCGTGTATCTGGAGATTGCCTGCAACCTTGCCAATCAGGAAGTGCCTGCCCCGAAACCCTACCAATTTCATGGCAAGCTCAGCAGCGACCCCCAGGGGTTGACGGAGGCGGTGGACCATGCCGCGGCCATGCTCAACAGTGCGGTGAAGCCGGTGGCCGTGGGGGGCGCCAAGCTGCGCATGGCCGGGGCCCTCGAGGCCTTCCTCCAGTTTGTGGAAGCGTCCGGCTATGCCGTGGCCCTGATGCCCAACGCCAAGAGCTTCTTCCCGGAAAATCACCCTAATTTTACCGGTATTTACTGGGGGCCGGTGAGCAGCCCGGGGACGCAAGCCATCGTGGAATCCGCCGATGCCTACCTCTATGCCGGTCCGGTGGTCTCGGACTATGCTTCCTGTGGGCATACCATGGAGATCTCGGCAGCCAAGCTCATCCACGCCGGTCCGGATTTTATCCGCCTCCCCGGCGCCACCTATCACGGTGTCCAGTTAGCCGAGTTTCTGAAAGCCCTGGCCGGGAAGGTCAAGCACAATAAGACCTCTCTCGAAACCTTCAACCGCGTCCGTACCGACACCGTCCCCGAGCCGCCGGTTAAGCGTGATGCTCCCCTTAGTACCCGCCGCCTTTTCGCCCAGATCCAGGGCATGCTGGACCCCAATACCACCCTCATCGCCGAGACCGGGGATTCCTGGTTCAACGCCATGGGCCTCAAGCTGCCGGAGGACGCCTCTTTTGAAATACAGATGCAATACGGCTCCATCGGCTGGTCGGTGGGCGCAACTCTGGGCTACCAGATGGCCCGCCCGGACCGTCGAGTGATCGCCTGTATCGGCGACGGCTCCTTCCAGATGACCGCCCAGGAAGTCTCCACCATGATCCGCTACGGGCTCAGACCAATTATTTTTGTAATGAACAACGGCGGCTATACCATCGAAGTGGAAATCCACGACGGCCCCTACAATGTCATCAATAACTGGAACTATGCGGACCTAGTCAAAGTGTTCAATGCTGCAGGCGGCAACGGCTGGGGCTGCCGGGTGGTCACGGAGGGAGAAGTCGAGGACGCTATAAACAAGGCTCTGAGCCACGACGGTCTGAGCCTCATCGAGGTGATGCTGGATAAGGACGACTGCAGCAAAGACCTCCTGGAGTGGGGGGCCCGGGTGGCGGCCAACAACTCCCGGCCGCCCCGGCCCACCGCGGGCTTCCGGTAATACAGAAAATCTCCCCGGCTCCTTTACGTTGTCCTCGTGCCGAGATCGATGGCTTCGCCGGTGATGTTGAGGAGTTCCCTCAGCTCATCCATGCTGATGCACAAGGGCGGCATGAGGATAAGCACGTCTCCCAAAGGGCGCACGATGGCCC
>CBFDAH010000310.1:0-2121 GCA_965602785.1 uncultured Syntrophobacterales bacterium | reverse complement strand
GAGGGGAGTTTGAGGGGAGGGCGGGGGATTTGCAATCCCCCGGCCCTCCCCTCAACCCTGATACCCCTCCTCTCCCTGACCCCGGGGAGGGCGGCTCTGCTGTGGGGGGGGCCTTTTCGGCCTCTGGCCGCGGCCGCGGCGGCCTGGGGGGTGGCCCAGGGGGCCAGGGTGCTGGTGGTGGATGCGGCCAACGCCTTCGACCCCTACCGGCTGGTGCGGGAAGCCCGGGGCCGGGGGATTTCCCGGGCCGCGGCCCTTTCCCGGGTGCGGGTGGCCCGGGCCTTTACCTCCCACCAACTGGTGCGTCTCCTCAAGGAGGAACTTCCGGGGGAGTTGGCGCCCGTGAGCCTGGTCCTGGTGCTGGGGCCGGTGAGTCTCTTCTATGACGAGCAGATCCCCCTGGCCGAGCGGCGGCGACTTTTTGCGAACCTGGTGGACACCCTGGCCGCGTACAAGGCCCGGGCCCCGCTTCTGCTGCTGCAGCCCCCCCTCCCCCGGGGGGCCACCAACCGCCGCTTCGGGCCACTTTTGGCACCCCTCATGGATTACCTGGTGCACGTGGGCCAAAACGATGCGGCAAAAAGCATTGCACGGGTAAAGAGGACTTGAAATCAGCCCCTTATAGAGCGGGAGAGGATTAAGCCGGGGCAGCAGGCCGACTCTGGGGGGTTTCTCCCGCACTAGGGTCGGGATGGTGGTGTAGATGATCAGGAGCAGGAATCCCAGGATGGGTGAGTTCAGTCTGAAGGTGAAAAAGAAAGGCGGGAAGCGGCGGGCCGGGCTGGCTATAGTGTTGTTCCTGGCCGCTATCGGGCTCGTGTTTTCGGCCGGGCGGGAAGTGACCCCGGAAGGCCTCCCCCGGCTGGTGAAACGTATTCAGCCCGCGGTGGTCACCGTCATTGCCTATGACGCCCAGGGCAGGGCCCTCTTCCAGGGGACCGGCTTCTTCGTCACGCCGGAAGGCCACTTCCTCACCAACTATCATGTTCTGGCCGAAGCCGCCCGGGCCGAAGTGAAGACTGCCGCGGGCCGGCGCTACCCGGTCAAAGGGGTGGTGGCCGCGGACCGGAACTGGGACCTGGTGGTGGCCATGGTCGAGCCTCCCCGGGGAGGGGTGAGCAGCCTGAAAATCAGCGGCGTCTTTCCGGAGGTAGGTGAACGGGTGGCGGTGGTGGGAAGCCCTCTGGGCCTGGAGCAGACCCTGAGCGACGGGGTGGTCTCCGCGGTTCGGCGGGTGTCCGGCGGCAAACTCCAGCAGATTGCCGCGTCAGTCTCCCTCGGCCCCAACGGCAAACTCCTGCAGATTTCCGCAGCCGTCTACCCCGGCTCCAGCGGCAGTCCGGTGATCAACATGAAAGGCGAGGTGGTGGGGGTGGCCACCTTACAGGTGGTCAAGGGCCAGAACCTTAACTTCGCGGTGCCCGGCAGCCGTACCCTGGCCCTGCAGCAGAAGGCCGCGGCGCTTCGGAGCGCACCCACCCCTCTGGCCGCCCTGGGAAACCGGGGGGCGACCCTGAAGGAATACGAAATTCTTCGGAAACTGAACCCCAGGCCGGCCAAGAAGCTGTACCGCAAGATTTACCCATGAATCAGTAAGCCTCCCGGCCCGGCATCGCGCCGGGCGGACGCCGGATCCGAGGCTTTCCTGCCACGAGTGTCATGGATCCCACCTTTCCGCTGAAGAGTACGGGCAGGATACCCTTGCTGACATACTGTGAAGGGGTTGGAGGAGGGAGCTTGGGGGAGAGGGCAGGGTTTTCGACCTTTGGCCCCCTCCCTCAACCATCTCAAGGAAACGAACCATGGGACGGACCGTTTTACCCTATAGTCACGTGTGGGAAGAGGAGCGGGAGCGCTGGCGGAAGTTTCGCCGGGCCCTGCGCCAGGAGGACCAGGCCCACCTGGACCGCCTCTTCGAACTGGCCCGGCTGCATCTTCAGGCCGGCGTCTACGCCGCCAACCCCTGGCCCCTGGAGTCCATGCTCATGGCCATGCTCCTGGAACACGAAAAAGCCCTGAGCCGCCTGGAGGAGCGCCTGGGGAGGCTGGAGGAAGGAAAGGAATGATTTGAGGGGAGGGCCGGGGGAGCGCGGCTCCCCCGCCCTCCCCTCAAACTCCCCT
>CBFDAH010000309.1:0-2130 GCA_965602785.1 uncultured Syntrophobacterales bacterium | reverse complement strand
TTTGGGGCTGTTTTACTTACTAACTCAAGTATTTTCTACCGGACAGCAGTGATTTTCTGTGTTAACGAATTTAGGGTTCAACTAGGGGTAGCACGGCAACGCGTAAAAAATAATGCCTAACCAACACCATTCCCCATCGCCAAAAGGTCCGGCGCACCGCCGCATCGATTATAAAACCGAACTCAACCCGTCCCAGTATCAGGCGGTGACGGGCAGGGAAGGGCCCGTCCTGGTCATCGCCGGGGCGGGGAGCGGCAAGACCCGGACCCTGGTCTATCGCCTGGCCTATCTCGTGGACCAGGGGGTGGACCCGTCCCACATTCTGCTCCTCACCTTCACCCGCAAGGCCTCCCGGGAGATGCTCACCCGAGCCGCGGACCTCCTCCAGCGCCCCCTTACCCAGGTCATGGGGGGCACCTTCCATTCCGTCTGCTATCATTGGCTGCGGCACTACGGCAAACTCCTGGGCTACCCGGAAGGCTTCACCGTCATGGACCGGGACGACCAGGGGCATCTCCTGGCCCTCATAAAAGAACAATTAGGCCTGAAAAGCGTCTCCGGCCCCTTCCCCCGCAAAGAAACCCTGGCCAACATCCTGGGGGCTGCAGTAAACAAAAACCTCCCGCTGGAGACGGTTCTGAGCCGGGATTATCCTCAATTCCTGGTGCAGCGGCCCCATCTCGCCCGGGTGGCCGCGGCCTACAGGGATGAAAAACACCGCCTCCAGTTCATGGATTACGACGACCTGCTCCTGGAAGGCCGGCGCCTCCTGCAAGAGCACGAAGACGTCCGCCACACCCTCTCCTCCCGCTATCGCTTCATCATGGTGGACGAATACCAGGACACCAATCACCTCCAGGCCGATCTCGTGCGCCTCTTGGCCTTTACCCACCAGAACGTCATGGCCGTGGGGGATGACTGCCAGTCCATCTATTCCTTTAGGGGGGCCAATTTTAGGAACATCATGGATTTTCCCACCCTGTTCCCGGGGGCCCAAATTATCAAACTGGAAGAGAACTACCGTTCCACCCAGCCCATCCTGGATCTGGCCAACGAGGTCATCGCCGAAGCCCAGGAGAAATACACCAAGTGCCTCTTCAGCCGCCAGCCCGACGGCCTTAAGCCCCGCCTCTACCGGGCGGGCAGCGAAAATGAGCAGTCCCGCCTGGTGGTGGCCCAGGTGGACGACCTGCACCAGCAGGGTATCCCCTTGAGCCAGATCGCCGTTCTTTTCCGAGCGGGCTATCACTCCTTTGACCTGGAAATCGAGCTGGTGCGCAAAGGCTTCCCCTTCATGAAGTTCGGGGGCTTCAAGTTCATGGAGACCGCCCACGTCAAGGACCTGCTCTCCTACCTCCGGGTGGTCACCAACCCCCGGGACACCCTAAGCTGGACCCGGCTGTTGAAACTCGTCCCCGGGGTGGGCCGTCAAACCGCAGCCAAGTTCACCGGCAAAATCAAGGAAGGCTTCACCCTGGACCAGGCCGTAGCTTCCCTCAATAAACACCGCCAGGCGGCACTCAAGGAGCTGGCCGACCTCCTTTCCCAAATAAGCCAACAGTCTCAGACCATGGTGAGCCGCCTTAACCTGGCCCTGTCCCACTACGAACCCCTGATGCGGAACCGCTTTGACGACTACCCCAAGCGCGGGAAAGACCTGGAGCACCTCCTCACCATCACCGCCCGCTACCGGGAGCTCAGGAGCTTTCTGAACGATCTGTCGTTGGACCCCCCCGCCAGCCTGGCGGACATCTCCGGACCCACCCATGACTTCCTGACCCTCTCCACCGTCCATTCCGCCAAGGGTTTGGAGTGGGAAGCGGTCTTTATCATCTGGGCCGCGGAAGGCCGCTTCCCGGGTTTTTATTCTCTGGAAACGGCAGAGGAGGAAGAGGAAGAACGCCGCCTCATGTACGTTGCCGTAACCCGGGCCAAACGCCACTTAGCTATCATTTTCCCCACCGTGGGATATAATAAAAGCTTGGGGATGACCATCAATAGCCCCTCCCGCTATATCGCCGGCCTCCCCCGCACCATCCTTGAACCCTGGCGGGTGGAGGTAGAGGAGGAGTGAAGGCAATTGTGGGGGGAGGGGGTAAGGGTCTGCGACCCTTAGCCCCCTCCCCCACT
>CBFDAH010000308.1:0-2146 GCA_965602785.1 uncultured Syntrophobacterales bacterium | reverse complement strand
TCAGCTCGTGCCGTGAGGTGTTGGGTTAAGTCCCGCAACGAGCGCAACCCCTGTTGTCAGTTAAATCTCTCTGGCGAGACCGCTGCGCTTAACGCAGAGGAAGGCGGGGATGACGTCAAGTCAGCATGGCCCTTACGCCCTGGGCTACACACACGCTACAATGGACGGTACAATGGGTCGCCAAGGCGCGAGCCGGAGCTAATCCTTTAAAGCCGTCCTCAGTTCAGATTGCAGGCTGCAACTCGCCTGCATGAAGGCGGAGTCGCTAGTAACTGCCGGTCAGCACACGGCGGTGAATACGTTCCCGGGCCTTGTACACACCGCCTGTCACGTCATGGAAGCTGGCAGCACCTAAAGTCGCTGGGCTAACCCTTCGGGGAGGCAGGCGCCTAGGGTGAGGTTGGTAACTGGGACGAAGTCATAACAAGGTAGCCGTACGGGAACGTGCGGCTGGATCACCTCCTTTCTAGGGAGATAACAGTTCTCCTAGGTCGATCGATGTGCCCTTTCGGGCCATCGCTAAATCGGTCCACCTTTTCCTTTCGCTATTCAGAGGTTAAGGGGCCATTAGCTCAGCTGGTTAGAGCGCGGTCCTGATAAGACCGAGGTCCCTGGTTCGAATCCAGGATGGCCCACCAAAGTGGGTCGTTGGTAGGGGCCGTAGCTCAACTGGGAGAGCGCCGCCTTTGCAAGGCGGAGGTCGGGGGTTCGAATCCCCCCGGCTCCACCAGCCAGGGTGGCTGGCCAGAAAAGGGGTTTTGGGAAATCCGCCAGACCTTGACAACAACTAAATAGACAGTAGACTAGGGCTGATGCACACAGAGCGGTCGGCTTCAAGCATCAAGCCGACCGTTTTGCGTGACACAACAGCCCGGGTGGCGATGCCACCCAAAAGCACCTTAACAAAAGAAAAGAACAGAGAGCACCTTCGAGAACCCCTTGTGACAGGAGTGAGGGGTCGGTCAAGATGTTAAGGGCGCGTGGTGGATGCCTAGGCATTGGGGGCCGATGAAGGGCGCGGCAAGGCTGCGAAAAGCCTCGGTAAGCTGTCGTGCCAGCTAAGCCGGGGATACCCGAATGGGGCAACCCGGTCCGCAGGCAATGGCGGACCATCCGCCTTCGGGCGGAGGGGAACCGGGGGAACTGAAACATCTAAGTACCCCGAGGAAAAGAAACTATTCCCTTAGTAGCGGCGAGCGAACGGGGAAAAGCCCAAACCCCAGGGGAAATAACGGCCCACAGGCTTTTATGCCCCTGGGGGGTTGTAAGGCAGCGATGGGGGGCTCTGTGGAGTCCCCAGGGAGTTACCAAACTCAACCCTAGCCGAAGGACCCTGGAAGGGGCCACCGTAGAGGGCGAACGTCCCGTAGGCGAAAGGGGATGAGTCTCCCGGGTCGCTGACCTTGAGTACCACGGGACACGAGAAATCCTGTGGGAAGCTGGGGAGACCACTCTCCAAGGCTAAATACCCCCAATGACCGATAGTGAACCAGTACCGTGAGGGAAAGGTGAAAAGCACCCCGGAAGGGGAGTGAAAAGTTCCTGAAACCACGTGCTCACAAGCCGTCGGAGCCTTGGCTTCGGCCAGGGTGACGGCGTGCCTATTGAAGAATGAGCCGGCGAGTAAGTCTTGGTGGCTTGGTTAAGCAAGGTAACTTGCGGAGCCGTAGCGAAAGCGAGTCTGAATAGGGCGTACATTTGGTCGCCAGGATTTGACCCGAAACCGGGTGAGCTACCCATGGCCAGGGTGAAGCGGGGTTAAGTCCTCGTGAAGGCCCGAACCATTTAGGGTTGCAAACCTACTGGATGAGCTGTGGGTAGAGGTGATATGCCAAGCGAACCCGGAGATAGCTGGTTCTCCCCGAAATGCATTGAGGTGCAGCCTCAGGGAACTGTCCTGGAGGTAGGGCACTGGATGGGCTAGGGGGCAAAACGCTTACCAAACTCAACCAAACCACGAATGCCAGGACATCGACCCCTGGGAGTGAGGCCGTGGGGGCTAAGCTTCACGGTCGAGAGGGAAACAACCCAGACCACCGGCTAAGGTCCCTAAGTTTGCGGGCTAAGTGGAGAAGGATGTGGGGCGGCCCAGACAGCCAGGAGGTTGGCTTAGAAGCAGCCACCCTTTAAAGAGTGCGTAACAGCT
>CBFDAH010000307.1:0-2152 GCA_965602785.1 uncultured Syntrophobacterales bacterium | reverse complement strand
GGTGCGGCGACTGGCGCGAGCGGTTAAATGAGATATACAACAGCGGATAGCTTGCCAGCTTCGACAATTATCCCCTCATCCGGAAAATTTCCAGATTTGATATGAATATCAGGCCTTGGTGGGGTTAACCCAAGGGGAATCTATCCGGACCCGCACGGGCTGGTGCCCTCGATGATGAGCCTAATGTCTAGATAAGGGCTGGATATGGGAGGTTTTGGGCCGCTTGATAAGTTTCGAATCAGGGCAGTTCTTAAGTTATCCGAGCTTTGCCTCGAAGGTGGAGTTTAAACCAATACTGTTTAACTGTAAGGTAATGGGTTTCGTATCCGCGCACGGGCCATGGAATTGGATCGGCCCGGGGAAGCGGTAATGATCCTCTACGGCCCACTTTTGCCTTTCCTGCTCCAAGATCTTGAACGCCTGCGACTCCAGGTCCACCTTCTGCTTCTGGATCACCAACTCCAGGCGCCCCTTGCGTTCTTCCAGATGCATCAGGGGGGCCAAGGGGATGCCGATGGGCTGCCATGCTTCCACCGGCAGGTGCAAGTCCTTGATGGCCGCCATGTAGCCTGTGGCCCCGTTGGCCAGGAGGCTATAAGCCGCAAAGCCCAGATTGTAGGTGTAGTCACAGTCAAACTTGTTGGGGAAAGTGCCCCGGCCGTCATAGCCGTAATAGTGGTTCTGGGTGCGGAGGGTGCCCTTGAAAATCCCCTTGGCCCGCTGCTTTCGCAAGTAGGTGGTCACCATTTCCACGAGGATGCGCTCGGTATTGACCAACGCATATGGAAAGTTGCCGTGGCTGTCCCGGGGTAGCAGCAAGCCTTTTTGGAGCAGCGACGGCAAGCCCAGAAACACACGGCTGTCGTAGTCCCTCCAGATGTCGCTGTTGTCAATCAATTGCACCTGCTCCTCAAAGGAGAGCTTATGAAATGGTTCTTCTTCCGAGGCCTCCCGGTTGTAGGCGGCGATGATATAGCTGATCTTAATGATCAGGACGTTGATTTCATGAATAAATTCCAGAATACCCTCGGGAACCAGGATAGTACCGTAATCTTTTCCCATCCTGGACCGTTCTACCACCACGTCGGCGATGAGGCGCACCACATTGTGGATGGTGAGTTCCTTTTCTTCGATCTCCTCCCCGATGAGGATGACGTTGGGGTGGGTCTGAAAGCCCACTTCCATGGCCATATGGGAGGCGTTCCTGCCCATCAGGCGGATGAAATGCCAGTATTTAAGGTCCGATCTGCAATCGGCATTAAGGTTACCGATATCGGTGGCGAAGGCCATGCAGGCGGAATGGTAGCCGAAGGGGACCTGAAGGAGGCCCGGGACCTGAAGGTCGCCGTCGATGGTCTTGGGGATGCCGATAACCTGGGTGCCCATCTCCCGCAAATTTTCCGCCAGAAACGCAGCATTGGTATTAGAATCATCGCCGCCAACCACCACTAAGCCCGACAGTTGCAAAGCTGCGCAGGTTTGCCGGCACTGCTCCATTTTTTCCGGGGTGTCTATCTTGTCCCGGCCGGTCCCCAGCATATGAAAGCCGCCGGAGTTTCGGTACTGGTCCACCATCTCCCGGGTGATTTCTTTATACTTGTTGGTGATGATGCCCTTGGGGCCGGCCAGAAAGCCGATCAGCTGGCTGTCGGGATGCGCCCTCTTGGCGGCCTCAAAGACTCCGGCGATGACATTGTGCCCTCCCGGGGCGGGACCTCCGGAAAGGACGATACCGATGCGCCGGGGACGCTCCTCCCGGGATTGGCCGCCATCCGGAATGATTTTCACCAATTTATTCTGGCTCACGAAGGGCAGCTGTTCAAAGGCCACTTTGAGCACTTCCAGTTCAAACCCCGCTAGGGGCCGGGTGAATCCTGCTCCCCCCGCCTGAGCCGGACACAGCCGAGGTTGGTAGGCGCGGCGCTCAGATCTAAAAGGCGTCTCGGCTCCTAATAACTCCTCGATTTTGGCCTGATGGTCACTACCTGCCATCATGACACTCCTTGCATCTCAATATTGTTATTTTTCCCTCGGTGATTTCTAAGAACTTCTGGTAGCCCTGTCATCTAAAGTTATCATACCTCCAGGATGCCAAATCTTCATAGCAAAAAAGGCTCTAAGGGAGGGAGTTTTCCACGCGGGGAATTATCTA
>CBFDAH010000306.1:0-2156 GCA_965602785.1 uncultured Syntrophobacterales bacterium | reverse complement strand
TGTAGAATATGATGCAATCTATTATCGACATTTATCTGCCAGGAGAAAAATTGCCTGGAATCTTATCAAAAAATTTCCTTCACTTGACCATGAGTTTTATAAGACCGCAGTTCACAACTGGCTGAAAAATTTAAGAATATTATTAAGGTGGGGGTGGAAAAGGGGCGGTCCATAGCAGACTAATTTGACCTTTACGGTAATCTCCTCTCCTTGCCCTCAGCCGGACTCGACTGAGGTCCATAATTTCTGGGCCACAGTGCTCTCCCCCTTCCCCAGATAAGAGAGGGAAGCCGGGGTGCCAGCGTGGCAACGGCCTTCCAAGACGGTGACGGAAAGGTTCCGTGAACGGAACGCCAGGAGGCAATGCCTCAGAAAGCTGGCATAGAGGAGAAGAGTGGGATGGGCCGGTTCGGGAATCAGGCGTGCCGGCGCCATCTCAGTGTGCTTCAGGGGCTAGCCATTCAGAGGTTAGGGAAGCTGGTTCCCTCAGGTTTAAGCGGTTGGTCCATCAATACGTGTCTCGGGCAACAGGGACAACACCTGGCGCACCTTGCCCATGGGGGTGCGCTCCACATCTGACACAAAGACCACTTCCACCCGTAGGTCCGGTCCCAAAAGGTGGAGGAAGGCTTCGGTTAGGCGATTTTTCGTATCCTCCCGGTTGCACTGCTCCGTGGGCACGAGTCGCACTTCCAGGCGGTCTAAGGCCTTTTGGACTACCTGGAACTGATAGATCTCCTGCTCCCGATCAGCCAGGTCGATTACCGTGGAGGGATACAACTTCTCTCCAGAGGGCAAAGTAATCTTGTCGGCGAGGCGCCCATCGGGAAAGGACAACATTGGCAAGGTGCGCCCGCAAGGGCAGGGGTCGGGCAAAAGGGCCGCCAGGTCACCCAGGGGGTAGTTGAGGATGACTGTGCCCCGGTTCACCAGGTCGGAGACCACCACCTCCCCGGTCTCCCCCGGGGGCACCTCATTTCCTTCTCCATCTATGAGGCGCACAGGATAAAGATCCAGATTCAGGTGGTAACCACGGTGGGCCTCGCACTCAATACCTATCTTTAAGGCTTCGATAGCGCCGTAGTCACTGAGGACCGGCACGCCGTACCTGTCATTGATGAGGTGCCGGACGGACTCCGGCAGGCGGTCAGCCACGTAGGCGATGAGCTTGGGCTGGCGGTAGAGAGCGCCACTGGTCTCCAGATACGCAATTAGCTGGCCGAAAAAGGAACCATAGCTCCGCAAGATGTCCGGCTGATAGTCGTTAAGGCGCCGGAGATTTTCTGGCACAGGGTCCTTCAAATTCAAGTGTTGATACTGGGTGTGCCTGCCGGGAAGGGCAAGGCAATGTTTATTTATGTAACTATGCAGGGCCGTGATCATACCCGGGATACAGGTTACCATGCTGTAACGAGAGACACGGGAACGGCCAACTAACGCAGCAATTACGGGGCCTTCCCGGTGGCTGCAGGCGGCCATCCGCATCATGCCCGCAGTGTCGTGGTACACCGTTACGGGGGAGCCGGTGCTGCCCCCGGTGCGATACTTGAACCAACTCTCTTGGACTTTACCCCCAGAGACGAAATACTCCGGGTCCCGCTGGAGCTGGCGGCGCTCCAGGAGGGGGAGCTTCTGCAAATCATCCGCGCTGTGAAAGTCGGCCGGGGTTAACCCCAGGCGGATCATGGTCTCCCGGTAGTAGGGCACGAATTTATAGGCATGCGTCACTGCGGCCCGGACCCGGTGGCTCTGGTCCCGGAGGATATTTGCTAAGGGCTTATAGGGGTAGCGGGCCTGGCCCACAACATGGTATGCCTTGTAACCAGTCCACCAGAGGCGTGTCAGTAGCATCTGAAAATTTCCTTGAGCAGTTCTCCAAGCACCTCACCCAATCAAGTGTTTCTGCCTGAATATTTTCGGTAAAAATGTAAATCTCGTTGCGGGATTTCTTAGCTAGGAGCTTGTCACAGCTGGTCTCAAAAGACAAACGCAAAAGGCAATACATCGAGATTATGCGGCAACCTACCTGCGTCTATCTCAACTCGGCGCCCGGCACCTCTTTTCTCGAGGTTAAACCCGAAAACGACCCTCGTATCTAGGGCAACCCTTCTCGTGGGAAGCATGATTGCACACCTTTCTGTAAAAAAAGATTTTTC
>CBFDAH010000305.1:0-2167 GCA_965602785.1 uncultured Syntrophobacterales bacterium | reverse complement strand
CCACCTGATAACCGACAACCTTTGCTATTCAATTAGCATGCCGGACAGCAGTGGGCCTCCCCTGAAAAAGACGCCCACGACTTGCCTATGGAAATGGTCTATTATTTGCCTGACCCCAAAGAAATAATTTAAGCCATCTTTCCAGTACGGCGCGCTGCACAAACCAAGTTAATTTCTTATAAAAACCGGGCAGTCATTTAACCGCATTTCAAGCCCTGCAATTTCTTATACCAAGTTGCGCCCCAACAGGTAAATTCAGAAAGGGCCGATGGCAAATTTTCTTTATGGTGGGTGGCACAGGCGTCTCGACTGTGCAGGCCCAGATTAACGAATCAGGAGCTCACGTGTTCGCAACGAAACATGATTATGTAGAACCGCCGCCCCCGGCGGTTCATGCGCCGCCAAGGGCGGCGGCGCTACAATTATCAGAAAAGTCTGCGGCTAAAGAAAATACTCATACGATTGCTATTCCGTATTATCCCTCTAGGCGTCTCAGTTCAAAGGTTATGCCCTTGGGGTCGGGACAGTGAATTGTCGTAAACCCCGCCTCTTTTTCCCACGGAAAATTTCCGCCGCACAGGAGGGTAATCACGCAGGGAGCCAGGGCATTCCAGGCGCCCAAGCACACGCCTTCCGGGGTTTTCCACCCGACGGTAAATGCCTGCCCCACTTTGTGCATCCCATCCTGGCATTTTCCCTCCGTCACCGTGACCCGTACCTGCATTGCTTTTATACCCCGTTGTTCACGGCAATGTGCCTGATTTTTTTATTGACCAATTTTTTATGACACTATTAGCAGGGCTGTTGGGAAAACCCTGGTGAGAAAATGGGGAAGTTTTCTCCCCTTTGGCGAAACCAAATCCCCTGTATGGGGTTGGGGGTGAGGGTTTGGGAGAGGGGGCAGGGGTCCGCGACCCCTGGCCTCGTCCCCCACAGAAACCTATTCTCCCGCGCCCTCCCCCTTCTCCAACCGCTGGCTTACGGCCTTGAGGATCAGGGGCCAGGAGATGGTGGCGTCGCAGTATACCTCAGCGTAACGGCCGCCGTCCTCAGCAGCCAAAAATTTCCCCCAGGAGACCCCCTCCCGGTAGGTGGAGCCGCTCAGCCCCCCCCAATGGGACGGCTCGGGGCACAGGCGCACTCCGTAGCGAAAGCGCGCCTCGGGCAGGGTCAGCCCTAAACGAGCGTGAAGCAGCTCCAGGTACGGAGCCATCTGCTGGGCCCAGTTCCGGGGCACTCCGCCCCCCACTGTGAAAATACCCAGTTTTTTGGCCTCTATCACCCGCTGGGCATAGCTTCCCAGGTCCAGAAACGGATTGAACTTAAAAGACATGGAACTCAGTGCCTGGGGCAATTTCTCCCCCTGAGCCAAAGCTTCGTTTACCATGAAGCCGGCCAAGTCCAGGGCCAGTTCCGAATCGGTGAAGGCCGGGATGTACACCGGCACTCCCTTGAGGTAGGCGTTTCTGAGGAGGCCGGGATGATCGGTCTTTTCTGCCAGGTAACGCCCCAACTCCCGGCAGAAAATCTCGGAAGCCCAGACCTCCTGGTTATCCATGCCCCCCAAAACCTCCCGGACCACCGCCTCGACATAATCCAGGTTGGATTCCATCTCCAGAGTGTCGTAGATGCGGTTGTAGCCCTGGCGATACAGTTCTTGATCCGACCGGTGTGGGGGGTGCTTGTAGTGCGCCCGGCCCAGGTTTTCTACGAAGCCGTGGGCCACCAGCGCCCCGGTGGTGATGACGATGTCGAGCCAACCCCGGTCCACCATGTCGCAGAGGAGCAAACCCATCTTGGCCACACTCATGGCCCCGGAGAAAGACCCCACGATGGTGACCTCCGGGTCCTGAACCATGGCCGCCAAGACCTCCGCGGCCTCCCCGAGGCTCCGTCCCCCGAAGGCCGTCCGGCCCATGGCCCGGAGCATCTCGTCAAAATCCTCAATAGCATTGAGGTCCAGGGACTCTAACGGCTCTAAGCCGTCTTTGGCCCCATCATGAAAATCCTCCACCCTTCTCCGCATGACTGGTCCCTCGAGAGATTTTGGGGGAGGGGGCTAAAGGCCACGGGCCCTTACCCCCTCCCCCAAACCCTTAGGGGGGAATACTTTTCTGTGGCAGGCCGGGCCCAAGGCCCCGCCTGCCACAGGCCCCTCTGCGGGTTG
>CBFDAH010000304.1:0-2181 GCA_965602785.1 uncultured Syntrophobacterales bacterium | reverse complement strand
GGGAGAGGGTCAGGGTGAGGGTGAAAGTTAATCTATTTCACGCTCCCAGTAATAACTCCTCCCAGAGTATACGGAACACCAAAGACAACCCTTGGCTAGCGACCCAATATCCCACCCCATGAGCAAGTATTGATAATGGCAAGCTACCCACAGTTAAATACCGGGTGCTCTTATACAGTACTGTCGCAGATCTAATTTCTCTCACTCGGAGGCCACTTTCCGGAGGCGGATGGCCGCCGGGGTTACTTCCACCAGTTCATCGTCATTGATAAACTCCATGGCCTGCTCCAGGCCGAACTGTCTGGGGGGGACGATACGCAAGGCCTCATCAGAGCCCGCGGCCCGGATATTGGTCAGCTTCTTCTCCTTGGTGATGTTCACCCACATATCTTCGGGCCGGGTGTTTTCGCCCACAATCATGCCCCGGTACACCGGGTCCCCCGGCTTCACAAAGATCGACCCCCGGGGCTGCAGGTGAAAAATGGCATAGGCCACCGCCTTGCCGGGCCGGTCGGCAATCAGCGACCCGTTGGGCCGGCCCTTGATCTCCCCCGCATAGGGAGTGAAGCCCTCCAGGATGGTGTTGAGCAGTCCGGTCCCCCGGGTATCGTTCAGAAACTGGCCCCGAAAGCCGATGAGACCCCGGGAGGGGATGTGGAATTCCAGGCGCACCCGCCCGTAACCGGGATTGACCATCTTGACCATACGCCCCTGGCGGGCGCTCATTTTTTCGGTGACAATGCCGATAAACTCCTCGGGAATATCCACCACCGCCAACTCCAGGGGCTCCGACAGCACTCCGTCCCGCTCCCGGGTAAGGACCCGGGGCTTGCTTAGTGACAGCTCAAACCCTTCCCGCCGCATCATCTCTATCAGCACCGCCAGTTGCAGCTCGCCCCGGGCGCTAACCCGGAAGGACTCCTTCTTTTCTGCCTGCTCCACCTTGATGCTCACATTGTAAAGAACTTCTTTATCCAGGCGTTCATTGAGATGTCGGGAGGTGAGAAGCTTCCCGTCCCGGCCCGACAAAGGCGAGGTGTTCGCTGAAAAGACCATGGAAATGGTGGGCTCTTCCACCCGGATGCTGGGGAGCGGCCGGGGGTCTTCCGGGTCGCCCAGGGTATCGCCGATGAAGGCCGCCGGCACTCCGGCCACCGCGGCCAGGTCTCCGGCCTCGATGGACTCACGCTCCAGGCGTTCGAGACCCTCAAAGTTGTAGACCAGGCTGAGGCAGGCCTTTCCGGCCAATTGCCCCTCCTTTAGGAGGGCCACCTCCCGGCCGCGCTTTAGGGACCCGCTGACAATCTTCCCCACGGCAATCAGACCCACATAGTCGCTGTAATCCAGGCTGGTGACCAGGAACTGAAGGGGCGCGGCCGGGTCGCAGGTCGGCGCCGGAATAGCCTCGAGAATGGTCTCAAAAAGGGGGGCCAGGTCCCGGCCTTCCTCTTCCGGATCCGTCAGGGCAATACCGGCCTTGGCGTTGGTGTAGAGCACTGGGAAGTCCAGTTGCTCCTCGGTGGCGTCGAGATCGATGAACAAGTCGTAGATTTCGTCCAGGACCTCCTTGATGCGCCGGTCCGAGCGGTCGATCTTGTTGATGACCACGATCGCGGGGAGCCCCTTCTCCAGGGCCTTTCCCAGAACGAACCGGGTCTGGGGGAGCGGCCCTTCGGTGGCGTCCACCAGGAGCATGACCCCGTCCACCATGTTCAGGGTGCGTTCCACCTCGCCGCCGAAATCCACGTGGCCGGGGGTGTCCACGATATTGATCTTCACCCCTTTGTAGGTGATGGCCATGTTTTTGGCCATGATGGTGATGCCCTTCTCCCGCTCCAGGTCCATACTGTCCATGACCCGTTCGGCCACCAGCTCATTTTCCCGGAAGATGCCGCTCTGCCACAACATGGCATCCGCCAAAGTAGTCTTCCCATGGTCCACATGGGCGATAATTGCGATATTTCTCAAGTCGTCTCGAGTTTGCATAACACGTCGGCAAAATAGTGGCCGCTTGACAACGGCTTCTATTTTTATACTCCTTTGAATTATGGGGATAAATGTGATTTACGGGGGGACAGACAAGGGGCCGCCAAGTTTATC
This sequence comes from uncultured Syntrophobacterales bacterium, assembly GCA_965602785.1. Classification (GTDB taxonomy): domain Bacteria; phylum Desulfobacterota; class Desulfobaccia; order Desulfobaccales; family 0-14-0-80-60-11; genus JBGSLA01. Next base: position 81 of record CBFDAH010000304.1, on the reverse strand, counting down.
TTGAATGGCTGAGGTCCGCGGCAATCTCCCTTTGCAGTCTTAGTTAATTTTACTTATTAGTAAGTAATTATGCAAGGGGTG
>CBFDAH010000303.1:0-2196 GCA_965602785.1 uncultured Syntrophobacterales bacterium | reverse complement strand
ACCCGGATTTTGCCCAGGTCGTGGGCGTTGAGGAGCCGCTGGCGCAGGGTTTCCGCGGCCTGACCCTGTTTCTGTCCCGCCTTGAGGGTGGCGTTGGCCAAAAGATATGCCACCCGAGAGCCGTCTGATTTAAACTCTCCCTCGTTGTATTCCATGGCCGAGGGGATGACGGTAATATTCTTTTTGTCGAAATACCCGAAGTCGATGTCCAGGGGCTCCCCTTTGGTCAAGGACCAGGGGTAGCCTTTCTGCTGTTTGGGGCCACCGGGCCCGGTGACCAGGGCGATGCACAAGGATATCTGGTCCTCCCGCACCTCCGGCTCCACTTCATCCAGGTTTCCTGCGGTCATGGCCGCCACCAGGGGCCCCAGATTGCGGAGCCGCTTCACCACCGGCTGGAACTCCGGCTCCCCCGGGCGGATGTTGATTTCGCAGACCCGGATGTCCCGGGGCTGGAAGTTATCCGTAAAAGACACGAAACAACCGGGATACAGCACACAGGGCCTGAGAATGCCCCGCTGCTGCATGGCCGCCACCAGGGGCCGGGCCAGAGTCTCTGCCGCCATGGTCATGAGGGCCGGGGTCTCCAGGGGGTGAGGAGAGATGGAGCCCATGCCCCCGGTGATGGGATTGTCCAGGCCCGGCGGCCCCTCAAAGCGCTCGGGATAGTCCAAGGCCGTGGGCAGTATTTGAAAATTCCCGTTTTTATCCACCAAAATGGTAAAGCTGATTTCCGCCCCGGCCATGCGAGCCTCGATGAGGAGTGGCCAGGGACCCTTCTTGCCGCACAGGGCGGCGTAGTCTTGTTTGTAGTCAACCATTAAGCCAGCGCAGACGTCCCTGATTTCCCAAGGGTTGAGGATGATGCGGGCGCCCTTGCCTCCAGCGCTGTAAGGGTACTTCAGAACCACCCCCCCGAATTCATGAAGGTAATCCAGGCACGTCTCTTTTATTGTCTGATAATCCCGGGCATTTACTTCCGTCCAGGCTGGAGCCACCGGGATACCCGCCTCCCGGCAGAGGTGCTTGCCGGCGATCTTGTCCGCCTCGATAAACGCCCCCCGGCTGTCCGGGCCGATTATTTTGTCCTCGTGCCCGGCCTCGGATACCTTTTCCACCAATCCCTTGAAAATGAGGCCCTCCGGCATGATGAGGGCGACGTCCAACTCTTTCTTGTCAAAGGCCTCGATGAGGGCCTGGGCATAGGCCTCCACGCTGTTGTCTGTAGTGGGAATAAAACTCACCGGCCACTTCATCTTTTCAGCCCAGGACGGCATGGCCGGCGTGCCCCGCACCACCACGCCCTGGTAGTCGCCGGGGTACAACTCGCTGGTGGCCCGGCTGGTGTCTAACGCGGCCAGTAAACTCCTGCCATCCGTGCCCACATAGCCGATTTTGGTCACACTCATCCTCGTCCTCCTCAATTCCATTCAGCTTCCTGCTTCTGCTTATACCAACTCCCCGCCAGTAAATCTAATAAAATGTGGGTGAGGGGGCTAAGGGTCGAGGACCCTTACCCCCTCCCCCACACCCCCTCCCCCAATCCCTTGATTTGTGATAATAAATCAGGGGAGAAAGGGCTCAAGGCCCTTTCTCCCCCGACCCTTATGCGGGTTGGGAGGGGGTTGTAGGGGGAGGGCAGGGAGGCCCGCTCCCTGGCCCTCCCCCTGCAAAATACATCGTTATCCCCATGTCCCTGGCTCTGGAGCTCAGCATTTTTCACAAGCTCTTCGCCGCAGTGGCGGAAGAGATGGGGATTGTGCTGCGCAAGAGCGCCTTTTCCCCCAACATCAAGGAGCGCCGGGATTACTCCTGCGCGGTTTTCACCCCGGCGGGGGAGCTTCTGGCCCAGGCGGACCACATCCCGGTGCATCTGGGGGCGCTCCCTGCCACGCTGGCCCGGGTGCTCCCGGACTTCCCCCTGGCTCCCGGCGACGTCCTCATCCTCAACGACCCGTACTGGGGCGGTACGCACCTCCCGGACATCACCCTCATCGCCCCGGTTTAGGTGAAGAATTTTGAGGGGAGGGCCGGGGGGCTTCGACCCCTGGCCCCCTCCCCCAACCTGTCCCGGCCGGCTTTTTACCTGGCCAACCGGGCCCACCACGCCGATGTGGGGGGCGCCACCCCCGGCTCCATGCCGTTAGCCCGGGATGTGCGGGAAGAGGGGGTCATCATCCCCCCCACCTATCTGTA
>CBFDAH010000302.1:0-2210 GCA_965602785.1 uncultured Syntrophobacterales bacterium | reverse complement strand
CCATAGGCCAGTGCCGGCAGCCAGATAACCAGTGCTGGCCAAAAAAAGACCAGCAAGAGCCCCACGATCTGCAAAATCACAAAACCGATGACCCCCTTATAAATGTCCAAAAGCACCACGCCTTCAGGGGCCACGCCCTGGAGGAAAAAAATGGTGAAACCTACCGGCGGGGTGAGGAAGGACGTTTGAAGGGTCACCGCCACCAGCACGGCGAACCAGACCAACTCCGGCTTTTCTATGACCCCGTAACCGTTGACCTCCAATCCCAGACCCGGCAGGACCGGTGCCAATAGGGGCAGAAAGATCAGACTTATCTCTATCCAATCCAGGAAAAAGCCCATTAAGAACACCATCCCAAGTATGAAGGCGATGATGCCCATTGGGCCGAATGGCAGGCTGAGCAGGAGTCTTTCGATGAACTCATCGCCGCCGAGCATGCGTAACACCAGGGCAAAGGCCTGGGCGCCGAAAAAGATGCCGAAGATGTAGCCGCAGGTCTGGAAAGTGGACTTGTTCACCCCCTTAAAGACCTTAAAGGAAAGCTTCTTGTTATACCAGACCAGGAGGGTAGCCCCCAAAGCGCCCACACCGCTGGCCTCGGTAGGGGTGGCCACACCGGCGAAAATGGAGCCCAAGACCAACACGATTAGTCCCATTGGGGGAAGCACGGTCTTGAGCACCTCCAGGAAAACCTTGGGCGATATCTTCTCACGGTCATCGGGCAACGGCGCGTGCTCAGGTTTCATAAGCCCAGTCAAAATGATGTAGACGATGTACAATACGCCCAGGATCAGCCCTGGAAAGACTGCGCCCATGAACAAGTCCCCCACCGAGAGGTTCAGTTGGTCGGCCATGATGACCAGCATGATGCTCGGGGGGATGAGGATGCCCAGGGTGCCCGAGGCGGCCACGGTACCCAGGGCCAGAGATTTGTCATAGCCCTGTCGGAGCATGATGGGCAGGGAGAGGACTCCCAGAAGCACCACCGATGCCCCGATGATGCCGGTGGAGGCGGCCAGTATGATGCCGATCACCGCCACCGACACCGCCAGGCCGCCGCGCACCTTTCCAAACATTTTCTGCATGGCGTCCATCATCTTCTCGGCGATGCCCGAACGGTCCAGCATCAGCCCCATGTAGATGAACATGGGGATGGCCACCAGCACCCAGTTGCTCATGAGTTTGAATACCCTCATGACGATCATGCCCAGGACGCTGAAATCCAGGCCGGTGGTGGTGTCCAGGTACAGGTCGGCCAGATAGCCCACTACGGCGAAAACCACCGACAGCCCTCCCAAAACGAAGGTGATGGGAAAACCGGTCATCAAGAGGCAGATGAAAGTGACCAGCATGAGAATGACGAGCAGATCAGTGATCTCCATGATTTTTATCCTTGCCGCTGGTCTTTTTTTATTTGGTTGATGACCATCACCGCGCGGACGATTCTGGACAGGGCGGCCAAAAGCACAAGGGCCATGGTTAGAGGAATAAAGGCCTTGATGATCCACCAGTAGGGTAGACCCAGGGGATGGGGCGAGCTCTCGCTGACATGCCAGGCGGTGGCCAGGAAGCCCAGGCCGTGGAAAAGCAATATGCTGAAAAGGGGCAGGACAAGAAAGATCATGCCGAACAGGTCCACATACTCCTGTTTGGTCACGGAAAATTTACGATTGAAGACGTCTAAGCGCACGTGTTTGTCTGTCACCAGGCAGTAAGAGAGGCCCATCAGGATCAAAACCGCATAGAAGTGCCACTCCAACTCCTCCAGCCAGATTTTCCCCTCACCCAGGGCATAGCGCAGAATGACCTGCACCACGATATTCACCAACAAAATGGTATTCAGCCAGCAGACCACAGAGCCCAATCGTTCTATGAATGAGTCTATGGCCTTGCAAAACCTAGGTAGCTCGCGTTTGTTTTCCTGCATGTTCCACCCCGGGACACGGGCGTCTTGGTCTCTCCCGTGGCCGCCCTTTGATTAAACACCTTGGGGCATGGACAGGTTCCCTGGAACCTGTCCATGCATCACTACAGGGCGTTGTGATACTAAGACTAATTACCCTTGCCCCGGGGCAGGAACCCCAGGTCGCTGTAGATCTTATATTCGGCCCGGAAGGCCTGGAGATCTTCCCAGGTCTTCTTGAACATGGCGTCTTTGGCGCATTGCTCTTTCACCACCTGTTCCCAGGCCTGCTTGAAGGCATCGAGCA
>CBFDAH010000301.1:0-2213 GCA_965602785.1 uncultured Syntrophobacterales bacterium | reverse complement strand
AAGATGCCTTATGGGGTAGGTGGCCGGAGCCCGTTGTCTCCGGCCAACTACCCAAGATTCTTGGGAATAGTTGTATCTTAAAGATATGTCAGCCAGCGCTGATATTTGGGATCCTGACCCTTCACCACTCCGAAAAAAACACTCTGCAGTTTCTGGGTGATAGGGCCGGGGCTGCCTTGGCCGATGAGGCGGCCGTCCACCTCCCGGACCGGGGTGACTTCCGCCGCGGTGCCGGTGAGGAAGGCTTCGTCAGCCAGATAGAGGTCGTCCAGGGAAAACTTTTCTTCCCAAACGGAGATGCCCATATCCCGGGCCAGGGTCAAAAGCGCCTGGCGGGTGATGCCCGGCAGGATGGACGTGAGAGGTGGCGTGCGCAGGACCCCATCCTTCACCATGAAGATATTTTCCCCCGAAGCCTCGGAGACGTAACCCTCGGTGTCCAGCAAGATGGCTTCGTCAAAGCCCGCGTGAATGGCCTCCCGTTTGGCCAGGATGGAGTTGACGTAGTTCCCCACGGTCTTGGTTTTGGTCATCATGATGCGCACGTGGTGCCGGGTGAAGGCGCTGGTTTTGAGGCGGATGCCCTTCATGAGGCCCTCGTCCCCCAGGTAGGCTCCCCAAACCCAACTGATAATCGTCACCCGGATGGGGTTGGTGCCGGGATTCAGGCCCATGACGCCGTCCCCCACGAAGACCAAGGGGCGGATATAGGCCTCTTTCTGCTGGTTCAGCCGCAAGATCTCGACGCAAGCGCCCTCCACCTGTTCAGCGGAAAAGGGGATGGCCAACTGCATGACGTGGGCGGAATCATACAGGCGCTGGATGTGCTCCTTGAGGCGAAAGATGGCGGTGCGGCCGTCATGGCAATGGTAGGCCCGGATGCCTTCGAAGACCCCCAGTCCATAATGGAGAGTGTGGGTGAGGATGTGGACCCTGGCTTCGTCCCAGGGGATGAAGTCCCCGTCCATCCAGATGCACTTCGCCTTTTCCACCATCAGTCCGATCCTCCCTGGGGATAGATGCAAATATGTATCTCAGAAGTTGCCGTATGTCAAACCCCCAGGCGTGAGTTTTCATTGCAGAAAAGGAAAGTTTTCCGGTAAGATGGGTGGTAACTTTCTCGGAAAACTCAATTTCTGGTTTGCCTATGCAGCCACCGCTTAAAGTTGGAGTCGTTGGCGTGGGATATTTGGGCCGTTTCCACGCCGAGAAATATGCCAACCTCCCTCAAACCAAGCTCGTGGGGGTAGCCGATCTGGTGTGGGAGCGCAGCCGGGAGGTGGCCAAGACCCTTGGTACCGAGGCCTTCGCCGATTACCGCCTGCTTTTCCCCCAGGTGGAGGCGGTAAGCGTGGCCGTTACCACCCGCGACCACTACCTGGTGGTGCGGGAGGCCCTGGAAGCCGGCCTGCATGTCCTGGTGGAAAAGCCCCTGACCGCCACGGTGAACGAGGCCGATAAACTGATAGGTCTGGCCGAGAAGCACAACCGCCTCCTCATGGTGGGGCACCTGGAGCGCTTCAACGCCGCCATGGAGGAGCTCAAACACCGGGCCACGGAGCCCCGCTTCATCGAGAGCCACCGCCTGTCCTTCTTCAAAGAACGGGGCACCGACGTGGACGTGGTGCTGGATTTGATGATCCACGACCTGGACCATGTCTTGAACCTGGTTAAGTCTCCCGTCACCGAGATCAGGGCTGTGGGCATTTCGGTCTTGACCTCCACCATTGATCTGGCCAACGTGCGCCTCGAGTTCGCCAACGGTTGTATCGCCAATTTTACCGCCTCCCGCATGTCCCTGAAAAGCATGCGGCGTTTCCGCCTCTTCCAGCCGGACGCCTACCTGGCAGTGGATTTCGAGGCCTCGGAGCTCACCGTTGCCATGCGTCAAGAGGGCGCCAAAGGCCTCATTCCCGGGGTGGTCCTGGACCTCAAGCGCTTTCCCAAAGAAGACCTGCTGCTCAAAGAGATCCAGGCCTTCGTGGACGCAGTGCAAAACGGCCTCGAAGTTCCCATCAGCGGCAAGGACGGCCGGGACGCCCTGAAACTGGCCGAAGACATCATCGTCGCCATGCGCAAGGCGAAGGTATGAGAAAGCAGTCTGGGCAGGTTGGGGGAGGGGGCCAGGGGCCGACGGCCCCTCCCCCCTCCCCCAAACCCCCTCCCCCAACCCCTTACAGGGGGTTGGGAGGGGAGTTTGAGGGGAGGGCGGG
>CBFDAH010000300.1:0-2257 GCA_965602785.1 uncultured Syntrophobacterales bacterium | reverse complement strand
CCGATCACTATGCTTCAGATTTTAGCGCAGAATTTTTTGAATGCTTTACAGTTGGGGAGTGTGTATGCCCTGATCGCCTTGGGCTACACCATGGTGTATGGCATTCTCACCATGATCAATTTCGCCCACGGCGACATCTTCATGGTGTCCACCTACCTGAGTTTGGCCGCGGCCCTCTTCCTCTTGGGGCTGCCCTTGAACCTGCCTCTGGTGGTGGTCTTCACGGGGGCCATGCTTTTCAGCATGTTCCTCACAGCCCTTTTGGGGGTGGGGGTCGAGCGCCTGGCCTACCGGCCCCTGCGCCAGGCCCCTCGGGTATCTGCGGTCATTACCGCCCTGGGAGTGGGGCTCTTCCTGCAGCATTTCACCCTGGCCCTCCTGGGTCCGGAGCCCCGGCGCTTTCCCGATCTCATCTCCGCCACCCCCTGGCATGTGGCCGGCCTCACCCTCACGCATCTCCAGCTTCTGACGATTCTGTTGGCCGCGGCCATCATGATTCTTCTGGACCTCCTGGTACGCCGGACGCTTCTGGGCATGGCCATGCGGGCCATTTCCTACAATCGTCCCATCGTGCCGCTGATGGGGGTGCCGGTGGACCGGGTGATTTCCCTCACCTTCGCCCTCGGGTCCGCCATCGCCGCGGCGGGGGGACTGATGTTCGCCCTGTCCTACCCCATCCTCGACCCTTATATGGGGGTGCGCATCGGCTGGTGGGCCTTTATCGCGGCGGTGGTGGGAGGCATCGGCAACATCAGGGGGGCCATGCTAGGCGGCTTTATCCTGGGAGCAGTGGAAATTTTCACCCCGGTTTTTCTCCCGTCCTCCACTTACCGGGATTTCGTGGCCTTCTCCCTGCTCCTTATGCTCCTGGTCTTTAAACCCACCGGCCTGCTGGGCCGGCCGGTGTTTGAGCGAGTGTTAGTGTATGGGGGTGGGGGCCAGGGGTTGCAAACCCCTGCCCCCTCCCCCATGCCCCCTCCCCCAAACCCATAATTTGGGAGCACAGGCTTCCAGCCTGTGAATTACAGGCAAGATGCCTGTGCTCCTATAAAAAGTTGGGGGGTGCAGGGGTCACGTTTTCTGGCCCTCCCCCCACTTAAACGAAGTTTTCAGGAGGGTGGAGGAGCTTGCTCCTCCACCCTCCTCAAATACTTAAAAAGTCATGCTGCAGACGCGTTTTGTTATATGGGGTGCGGTGGTGGTCCTGTTGGGCCTTTCCTGGGTTTTGCCCGCCTCCGGCGTCCTCAATCCTTACGTCGTGCAGATCCTCATGTATGTGGGGATCAACATGATCCTCACTCTATCCCTGAACCTGGTGAACGGTTACATGGGGGAGTTTTCCGTGGGCCACGCCGGTTTCATGGCCATTGGCGCCTATGTTTCCGCCATCCTCACGGTGTGGGTTCTGCCCCGGGCCCTCGGCCCCTTTCTCTTTCCCCTGGTCCTGGTGGTGAGCGGCCTGGTCACCGCCTTGGCCGGCCTGGTGGTGGCTTTTCCCTCCTTTCGCACCCGGGGAGACTATTTGGCCATTGTCACCCTGGCCTTCAACATGATCGTCAAAAGCTTGCTCGAAAATCTGGAGGTAGTAGGGGGGCCTCGGGGCTTTCAGGACATTTCGCTACTCACCAACCTCCCCTGGGTGGTGTTCTGGGTGCTTCTGACCCTCTATCTCCTTCGCAACCTGGTTTACTCCAATCTTGGCCGGGGCATCATGGCCATCCGGGAGGATGAGGTGGCCGCCAACCTCACCAGTGTGGACACCCGCCGCCTCAAGCTCTATGCTTTTTGTATCTCCGCCTTTTTTGCCGGGGTGGCCGGCGGGCTTTTTGCCCACTTGCTGCAGTTCATCAATCCCAGGAGCTTCTCCATCCTCAAGTCCACGGATATGCTGGTCATGGTCTATCTGGGCGGTATGGGCAGCCTCACCGGCTCCCTGCTCGGGGCCGGCTTGTTCACCCTGGCCCTGGAATTCCTGCGGCCTCTGGGCCTATGGCGCTGGGTGGTGGGACCATTGCTCTTGGTCCTGTTGATGATCTTCCGGCCCCTGGGTATCATGGGCTTCAAAGACCCCGCCTGGCTCAAACCGGCGGAGGAAATTGGAAATGGGGGTGGGGGCCTGGGGTCGCGGCCCTCTGCCCCAACCCCTTAGGGAATTTCTCTAACCGGAGAAGTCGGGACCCATGGTCCCGCCTTCTCCGGCCACTCTGCGGGTTGGGAGGGGGGTGTGGGGGGAGGGCAGGGACCTCAGGTCCCTGGC
>CBFDAH010000299.1:0-2263 GCA_965602785.1 uncultured Syntrophobacterales bacterium | reverse complement strand
ATAAATATGTCTCGCGAATGAAACAGGATGTGGTTGGGACGGTTGGCACCTCGTATGAGCCGCTGCTGGAGAAATATATCGGTCACAAAGTTGTTCTTGAATTTGCACGGGGCGAGAAAGTATTGGAGTGCTCCGGCGTGCTGAAAGACTATACCGCAGAATTCATTGAGATAATGGATGTCGATTATACCGCCAGCCAGGACCAGGCAAGCCAAAAGGCCGATCTTGTAGTGCCGCGCAAATACGGGATTATTCGTCAATTAGGCGAAGAAATCCAATAATCCAACCGCCCTGCTGCTATTATTATGTCGTGATTCTTACTACCGTGTCGCCGGAGGGGGCGGGGGGCACCGCGGCTGGGGGGGGGCGGGCCAGGGAGCGCGGCTCCCTGCCCTCCCCCCAAGCCCCCCTCTCTCAACCACGTGTAGGGGCTTGATTTATCAAGCCCTCAGGGCGCAATGAATTGCGCCCTGAGGGCTTGGGGGTGGGGGTTTGGGGGAGGGGGTAAGGGCCATTGGTCCTTAGCCCCCTCCCCCAATACTCTCTATTCCCTCACCACAACCCCTCCTCTGCCAGTTCCAGGGCCCGCATGAGGGCCATGGCCTTATCCACGGTTTCCTGGTATTCCCGGGTCGGGTCCGAGTCGGCCACGATGCCGGCCCCCACCTGGAGGTAGGCCTGGTCAGCGTGGACCGTGAAGCTGCGGATGGTAATACAAAAATCCAGGTTGCCGCTGAAGCCGAGATACCCCACGGCCCCGGCGTAGGGGCCCCGCCGGGTGGGCTCCAGTTCCTCGATGATCTCCATGGCCCGGACTTTGGGGGCGCCGGCCACCGTGCCCGCCGGAAAGGTGGCCGCCAACAGCGTCAGACCGTCTTCTCCGGGGGCCAGCTCCCCCTCCACCTGGGAGACCAGGTGCATGACGTGGGAATAGCGCTCCACCGTGAAGAGCTCGGGCACCCTTACCGTGCCGATGGCCGCTACCCGGCCCACATCGTTCCTGCCCAGGTCCACCAGCATGATGTGCTCGGCCCGTTCCTTGGGGTCCGCCAAGAGGTCGGCCTCCAGGGTCTGGTCCTCTTCGGGGGTGCCACCCCGGGGGCGGGTCCCGGCGATGGGGCGGTAGATGATGTGGTTGCCCTCGAGGCGCACCAGAACCTCGGGGGAGGCCCCCACGAGCTGGACCTCACCGGTGTCCAGGAAAAACATATACGGGGATGGGTTGATGCAGCGCAGCGCCCGGTAGAGGTCCAGGGGATCCTGGCCCAGAGGGGTGGTGAAACACTGGGACAGGACCACCTGGATGATGTCCCCGGCGGCGATATATTCCTTGGCCTGGAGGACCATGCCCTCGAACTCCTCCCGGGTGAGGTTGGAGGTGAGGCGCTGGCTTTCCACCGGCGGACCCGGCTCCGGTTGAGGCACGGGCTGGCGCAGGCGGTCGATGATGGCGTGGATGTCCGCCACCGCCCCGTCGTAAAGCTCTTCCAGGGTGTGCTCGGGGGTCAGGTGGGCCAGGACCACCACCTTGATGGTCTGGCGCAAGTTGTCGAAAATGAGGACATGGTCGGCGAGCACAAACCTGGCCTCGGGCATGGGGATGGCCGGGGTGAGCTCCGGCAACCGCTCGATGTAACGCACCATGTCATAGCCCAGATAGCCCACCAACCCACCCCAGAAGCGGGGGAGACCCGGCGGGGCCACGGCCTCAAAGCCCTTAAGCACCCGACGCAGATGCTCAAAGGGACCCACTTCGGGGTCCAGGAGCTCCTGGCCGTTACCGCGTTCGAGGGTCACCTGGCGGTTTTTTATCTCCAGGACCAGGGAGGGATTGAACCCGAGGAAGCTGTATCGTCCCCACTTCTCGCCCCCCTCCACACTCTCCAGGAGATAGGACGGGCCCGTGTTCCTGAGCTTCTTGTAGGCCGACACCGGGGTCTCCAGGTCCCCAAGGATTTCCCTGTAAACCGGGATTACATTGCCCTTATCCGCCATCTGCCGAAACGTCGTAAAATCCGGCACTACCATACGCGGCTCCGTGGTTTTGGTTGATTTCTGGTTATTGTCCGGACAGTAAAGGCCTGGGGCCTTTTCTGCCCGGAAGCGACGCCTGGCGGCGTGTTGGGGAAGGGGGGTTCCCACGGGCTGGAAGCCCGTGCTACCGGGGTCGCGGACCCTTACCCCCTCCCCCAATCCCCCACCCCCAATCCCTTAAGTTCATTGGGAGCACAGGCTTCCAGCCTGTGCTGCACAGGCAAGATGC
>CBFDAH010000298.1:0-2321 GCA_965602785.1 uncultured Syntrophobacterales bacterium | reverse complement strand
TAACTTTATATCTGTTTTTGTCGGGTAGCAACCGGAGGGAGAAAAAAGGGCGTTAAACTGCATGAAATTCCGGGGGGTAGAGGACAACTCCACTTGTTCCCATAAGAGCAGTCGGCCTTAACTCCAGGGTCATGAATAACTCGGGGGGAACGTCAAATTCGCAGGTGAGGCCGAAGTTGGCCGCGGGGGCAAAGCCGAAGCGGGTGTAGTAATCCGGATGACCAAGCACCACTGCTAGCCGGTGACCGTCTTGTTGACACCTTGTCAAGCCGGAGCGAATAAGGGCGGCGCCGACGCCCCTTTTCTGGCAGGACGGCATAACGGCCACAGGGCCCAGGCCCACGGCGGGCAAGCTGCCTGAGGGGGACTTAATGGTTACCGGACTGAAAAGGAGGTGGCCGATGATCCGGTTTTCATGGACCGCCACCAGGGAAAGGGTCACGGCGCGGCGCTGGCGCAAGGCTTCCACCAGGCTGGCTTCCTGTGGCTGACCAAAGGCAGCTTCGAGCACCTGGCGGATTTCTGGAATATCGTCGGGATTCTCGGGCCGAATCTGGAAAAAAAATTCTGGAGAGCCGAATTTTTCCAGCGTCATTTAGAGACCCCCGAGATAGGCGGCCTGCACCTGGGGGTGGTCCCTAAGTTCCCGGGAATTGCCGGAGAGGACCACCTGGCCGGTCTCCAGGATGTAGGCCCGGTGGGCTGCCTCCAGGGCCAGGCGGGCGTTTTGCTCCACCAACAGCACCGTCACTCCGACCTCATTGAGGCGGCGGATCACCCGGAAGATCTCCCGGACCAGCATGGGGGCCAGGCCCATGGAAGGCTCGTCCAGGAGTAGGAGACGGGCCCGGCTCATGAGGGCCCGGCCCACCGCCAGCATCTGCTGCTCGCCGCCGGAGAGGGTGTTGCCCCACTGGCGGCGGCGCTCCGCCAGGCGGGGAAAGAGCCCCCAGACTTTCTCCAGGTCCTGCCCCAATTCTTTGTCCCGGCGGGCATAGGCGGCCAGGCGCAGGTTTTCCTCTACGGTGAGGTTGCCGAAGATCATGCGGCCTTCGGGGACGTGGGCCAGGCCTTTCTTGGTGCGCAGGTGGGCGGGAAGGGGCAAGAGGTCCTCCCCCGCCAGGGTCAAACGCCCCCGGCTCACGGGCAAAAGCCCCGATATGGCCCCCAGGATGGTGGACTTGCCGGCGCCGTTGGCTCCGATGAGGGTGACGACCTCCCCCAGCCCCACGCCGAAGGACACGCCCCGCACCGCGGCGATGCGGTCGTAGGAAACCCAGAGGTCTTCCACCGTTAGGAGAAGTTCATCGTTCATGAGGGGAAAATTATAATCCTGGCCTTTTGAGTGGTAATTATCAGCAACATCCGAACCACTTTAAAAGATTCCCTCCGTTGTTACTTCATTCATGTTCCTATGGAACGACCCAAGCCCTGGAAAGTTTCCATACTCCCTCACCCCGTCCCTCTCCCCCAAGGGGAAGAGGGGGATTACTCTCAGCCCTCCTGGGCCAGGGACTCCTCTTTCCCCAGGTAAGCTTCGAGGACCTTGGGATGCTGCTGAATCTCCTGGGGCGGCCCCTCGGCGATGGTGAGGCCGAAGTCCAGGACGGTGACTCGCTGGCACAGGTTCGCCACCACCCGCATCTGGTGCTCGATGAGGAGGATGGTGAGAGAAAATTCTTCTTTCAGTTCCAGAATGAGGTGAATGAGGGTATCCACCTCTGCTTCGTTCATGCCCGCCGCAGGTTCGTCCAGGAGGAGGAGCCGGGGGTCGCTGATCAGGGCCCGGGCCATTTCGAGCCGCCGCTGCTCGCCATACGGCAGGTGGCGGGCGGGAGTGTGGGCGTATTGCTGAATTTGAAAGCGCTCCAGGAGTTCGTAAGCGTGCCTCAGCCAGCGGCCCTCCTCACCCCGGAAAGTGCGGCGGCGGGAAAAGACGTCCCACAGGGAGTAACCGTAACGGGCGAAAGCCCCCAGCCGCACGTTGTCCAGGGCGGAGAGTTCCTTGAAAAGGCGGATGTTCTGGAAAGTGCGGGCGATGCCGACAGAGGTGATGCGGTGGCTGGGCCACTTGGTGATATCCTGACCCTGGAAGTAGATGCGCCCCTCAGAGACCCGAAAGACCCCGGTGATGAGATTGAAGATAGTGGTCTTGCCCGCGCCGTTGGGGCCGATGATCCCCACCAACTCGCCCTCCGCTACGGTAAGAAAGAAATTCATTACCGCGCTCAAGCCCCCGAAATTATGGGACAACTCCACAACCTTCAACAACGGTGTCATTGTTTTACCATTTAGTGATCTTGAGGGGAGGGCCGGGGGAG
>CBFDAH010000297.1:0-2341 GCA_965602785.1 uncultured Syntrophobacterales bacterium | reverse complement strand
CAGCTTGCCATTATCAACGCTAACGGTCTCTCGATATATAGCTGATCATTTTCCCGAAAAGTTATGATAGCTTTCAGGATTCGGAAGGACTGCTGCTTCGCCGTTTCCTTCGCTGGCGACGCTTCTCTTTTTTATCAGTTGATGATTCAGCAGGTGGGCTCTGGTCTTCGGCCAGCACCAGATTTACATGCCGCCTCTTGATGTCCACGTGCTGCACCATCACCCGGACGTCATCCCCCAACTGGAAGCTCTTGCGGTGGCGGCGGCCCAGAAGCCGCTGGCGGGCCTCGTCATATTTATAATAATCGTCTGGCAGGTCCACCAATCGCACCAGCCCATCTGCAAAAATTTCCTCCAAGGACACAAAAAAGCCGAAGGGCGTCACGCTGGTGATGAGGCCGTTAAACTCCTCCCCCACCCGGTGAGCCAGGCAGCGCACCTGCATCCTGGCCAGCATCTCCCGCTCCGCCCCGATGGCCCGGCGCTCCCGCTCCGAAAGATAGCGGGCCGCCTCCTCCAACGCCTCCGGGTCCGGGGGAGCGGGCTTCCGCCGCTTCCCTAAGCGGGCCGTGAGCAAACGGTGCACCATGAGGTCTGGGTAGCGGCGGATGGGGGAAGTGAAATGGGTGTACCACTCCACCGCCAGGCCGTAGTGGCCCCGGCTCACCCCGGCGTAGCGGGCCTGCTTGAGGGACCTGAGGAGCATGAGCTGCACCATGGGGGCCAGATGGGTCTGGCGCACCTCTTCCAAAAAATCCCGGAGCACCCGAGGGTCCCGGTTGGCCTGCTTGGGCAGGAGAAACCCCAGGGTCTTCACAAAAGTTCGGAAAGCGTCCATTTTGGCAGGATCAGGGATGTCGTGCACCCGGAACAAAGAGGGCTCCCCCAGATCCTCGGCCACCGCCTCGTTGGCCGCGATCATGAATTCCTCGATGATCTGGTGGGCCAGCAGGTGGTCGATGCGCTTGATGTCCACGGGCCAGCCCCGCTCGTCCAGAACCACCTCAGCCGCGGGGATGCTCATGAGGAGGCTCCCCCGGGCATAGCGCTGGGCCCCGAGGCGCTGGGTGAGCTCCCCCATCCAGGTGAGCATTTTCAGGAAGGGGCGATACTGCTGCCTGAGCTTCCGGTCTTTTTCGGTGAGAAGCTTTTGCACCAGAGTATAGGTGAGGCGGGCGTGGTTGTGCACCACGGCCCGGGTGAAGCGGTAGTCTTTGAGGCGGCCCTTCTTGTCATAGTCCAGGGTCACCACCACCGCCAAGCGGTCTTCCCCTGGGTTGAGGCTGCAAATACGGGTGGAGAGGCGCTCCGGCAGCATGTGCACCGCCCGTTGGGGAAAGTACGCGCTGGTGCCCCGGCGGTAGGCCTCCTGGTCCAGGGCGCTGCCCGGCTTGACGTAGTGGCCGACATCGGCGATGGCCACGTACAGGGTGAAGGCGCCCCCCAGTTTTTTCACCACGCAGACCCCGTCGTCGAAGTCCCGGGCGCTTTCGCCGTCGATGGTCACCAGAGGCAGGTCACGCAGGTCGTCCCGTTTGGCCAGTTCGGCGGCGGAAATCTCACCGGAAATTTTCCCGGCTGCGGTTGTGACCTTCGCCGGAAACTGATCCGGCAGGCTGTATTTCCCCACCACGATGTGGGTCTGGACCTCGGCGTCCTCCACCGGCCCCAGAACCTCCACCACCTCCCCCTGGGGGTTGAGGTGGGCCGTGGGATAGTGGGTCACCTTGGCCCGCACCACGTAGCCCTCCTCGGCGCCCCGGAGCTTTGCCGGGGGGATGACCAGATTGAAAAGGAGATGCTCGTCCTCGGGCTCCACGTAGTAGGTGTCCGCGGCCTGGCACAAGAGGCCGATGACCTCGATAACCGACCGTTGGAGGATGCGGATAACCCGCCCTTCCCGGCGCTTCCCCCGGCGGCCCTCCAGACGGGCCACCACCCGGTCGCCGTGCCAGGCTTCTTTCAGGTCCGCGCTGGTGATGAAGATGTCTTTCCCGCCGCCCTCCGGGGTGAGGAAGCCGAAGCCGTCCGGGTGCACGGTGAGGTCCCCGGCCACCAGGTTCATCTTGTCCGTGAGGCCGTAGCGCTTCCCTTTGATGAACACCAAGTCTCCCCGGTCCACCAGGCGGCCCAGGCCTTCCTCCACCCAGCCGGCCTGCTCCGGCTGGAGATCCAGGAGTTCCCGGACCTCCTGAAATAACAGCGGCCGCCCCGCTCGACTGAGAACTTCGATTATTTTCTTCTCCCCTGTGGGGCGCTTGCGCTTTTTACGGGACATCCTTCCTCCTCAAGGTTTGGTAAGGATTTAGTGGGGGAGGGGGGTGTGGGGGGGGGGGAGGGG
>CBFDAH010000296.1:0-2358 GCA_965602785.1 uncultured Syntrophobacterales bacterium | reverse complement strand
TTTTCCCCCCTTTTTTAAAGGGGGGTCAGGGGGGATTTTGTAAGGCCTTGATAATCCCCCTAAATCCCCCTTTAGAAAAGGGGGACTTTCAAAACTCAATCATGAAGTGACCTAATTATTTGTCACCCAATTTATGAAACATAACAATAGAATGCCGGTCTGGAGGCAAAGAACGAGCCCGTGAACCTTCCACCTCCCCCTTCCCAGAACTTTTGGCCTCACTGCCTTCCAGCCACTCCTGGCAGTATCTATCCTTGTTCTTGAAACTGGTGTTTGAGGGAATTGTTGTAAACTGCGGCTCCCAGAACGCAGCCCACCACAAAGCCCACTACGCCCGCAGTGACGGTGGGAGAGACCAGGAGGGCCAGACACAGGCCGGTGAGGCCATAAGCCACGGGGATGCCGATCTTGGCGACGCTCTCCTGGCAGGAAGCCACCAGGGTCAGGACCAGGACCAGGGCCACCAGTTTCCGCCACCTCGGGCGATCCAGCCGTCTCAGGCCTCTCATAACCTCACGCTGCCCCTAACCCACCGGCGGGCTCTGGAAAGGAAGGAAAATTAATTTAAGAAAAATCCTGTGAAAGTTACCATCACTTTATTCACAGTATACAAAAAACTTCCCGGTCTGCGGTAATCCACCCTCTGGCCCGAGAGCCGCAGGCTTATGCCCTCAGCTCCCTGCTGCTGTCAGCCGGGAAAGCCGCCTTTTAGATCCGCCCCCATAAGCCCACCGCGAAAATCAGGATCATCCCTAAATAGAGGGCCAGGCACAGCCAACCCAAGAGCCGGATGCGGGTTGCCTGGTAATAGGCCCGCCTTTTGATAAGCTCCTGGTTGACGAGGGCCAGAAGGACCAGGGCCCACAGCCAGGCCTGACCCCGGAGGCTGGCGGCGGGGAACAGGAGGTAAATAACCAGGCCCACAATTGTCAGAATGTTGATGATGGTAAAAACTAACCCCGCGCCCACAGGGCCTAAGCGGGTCGCCAGGCTGGAGGGGGTCGTCCCTTCCTCCTGCTCCGGGTTGGGGAATCCTAACACCAGGAACAAATTGAAGGCCGCCAGACTCAGGGGCAGACCGTAGAGCAGGATTTCGCTGACCAGATGGCGGCTTTGCAGGTAGTAGCCGGTGAACACCGGCAAAAGGCCGAAGCAAAAGGATCCCCAGATTTCCCCCCAGCCCCGCCGGTACCAGGCCAGGGGAGGTCCAAAGGTAAAATACCCCCCCAGAATGCCTAAGGTCCATAGTAGGATGGTAAAATCGCCGGTCCGCCAACCCCATTGCAGGAGGAGGCCCAACACCCCGGCCAGGAGCAGGCAGGCGTAAGCCAGGCGCTCCCAGCCTTTCTGGTCCAGCCCGGTCCATGTGGGCCAGCGGCCCGCCTGGGGGGCGTAGGCCGCCCGACCGGCAAACCCTGCCAGTATCAAGGCCGCCACCCCGATAAGACCCGCCGCCAGAACCGGCCATTTAACCGGAAACCCGGAGGATCGGGCCAGGAGTGCCCCCAATCCAAAAACCGCCAAGCCGCCCCAAAGCAAGAGGCCGGGGATAATGACTGCTGCAATGCCCATGAAAGTGTGCTGGACGGTGGGCTTTTGCCAGCGCCTGAGGCCTGCAGGCCCGGATGTGGGGCGTCCCCTGCATCCCGGGCCGGCCAGGCAGCTTTTGATCAAAAGTACCGTTCCGACTTTATAAAATTTGATACTTCTCTAATAAGTTCCTCAGCCCCCCTCCCCTCCTCCGGACGGGATAAGGCTGGGGCGAGGGGCTTAACTTGAGATTGCTGCAAATAGTTGTTTGGGAGAGGGGGGTGCCCACGGGCTGGAAGCCCGTGCTACCGGGGTCGTGGACCCCTGCCCCCTCTCCCAAACTCAATCCCCCAACCCCTTACATATTTTGAAAAAATCGAGGCTTTGGGCCTCGATTTCCCCAAAGCTTAAGGGGGGTTGGGAGGGGAGTTTGAGGGGAGGGCGGGGGGCCAGTGGTCCCCCGGCCCGCCCCTCAAGATACTTTCGCAACAGGGTCAACTATAGCACAAACCGCCGAAAAGGGGGAATGCTCAGGAAACTCCCCCGCACGGACCATCTCGAAGCTGCTCCGTACCTCATCTTTCGGCCTGGGCCATGCCGTCTCCTCAGGAAACCACACGGCCCCGAGCAAGGGTGAGTCCAGGCTCAAGCGCCGGGCCGCACCCCTGGCTGATCAGACCCCTAACCAAGAAAAACATTTTCCCTCGTAGCATTGACAAATCGTCAGGCTATAATAGAATTGAAATTCAGCGGGCCGTTAGCTCAATTGGTAGAGCAAGTGACTCTTAATCACTAGGTTCGGGGTTCGAGACCCTGACGGCCCACCAA
>CBFDAH010000295.1:0-2381 GCA_965602785.1 uncultured Syntrophobacterales bacterium | reverse complement strand
GTGCTGGCCCACATCAAGGACGGGAAACTGGTAAAGATCGAGGGAGACCCCGACCATCCCATGAACCAGGGACGCCTGTGCGCCAGGGCCCTTGCCATGACCCAGTATGTCGATCACCCGGACCGGTTAAGGTATCCGGTCAAACGCACCGGCAAGCGCGGTGAAGGCAAATGGCAGCGCATCACCTGGATCGAGGCCTTTGACCTGATTGAAGAAAAGATGAATAAAATCAGGGAGGAACACGGGCCGGAGAGCATGGTGTTCAATGTGGGTACAGGCCGGGATATTTATCCATGGATCTGCATGCTGGCCTATGCCTATGGCAGCCCCAACGTCATGTTCGGCCTTACCGGCCAGGCCTGTTACGGGCCCCGCCTTTCCGCCGTTATCACCGTCCAGGGTGATTTTGCTGTTTTTGACGCCGCCCAGTGGTTCCCGGACCGGTATAAGGATCCGAGATACACTCCCCCGGAGTGCATGATTATCTGGGGCTACAACATCCATGCCACATGCCCGGACAACCAATTCGGCCACTGGATCGTCGATCTTATGAAAAAAGGAACCAAGATCATCTGCATTGATCCCAGACTGTCCTGGTTCGCCTCCCGGTCAAAGCACCACCTGAGATTGAGACCCGGAACCGATTCCGCCCTGGTCATGGGATTTCTTAACGTCATCATCAACCAGGACCTTTACGACAAACAGTTCCTTAAGCGGTGGACCAACGGTGCCCATCTGATCCGGGAGGACACCGGCAAGTTGCTCAGGGAAGACGACCTGAACGACACGGGTTCCCATGGCAATTTTGCGGCATGGGATACTATAAACGCCAGGCCGGTCATCTGGGATACGGCCGATGTCACCTACCGGGACAGCAAAGCCAGCCCGGCCCTGTCTGGCCAATGGGAGGTCGTGCTGACCAATGGTGATACCGTTAGGTGCCACACGGCATGGGATGAATTCTGCCGGGAGGTTAATACCTATCCCCTGGACAGGGTTGAAGCTATCACCGGGGTACCGGCTAAGGATATCCGGGCGGCGGCAGAGCTATACGCTAAAAGCAAACCAGCGTCCATACACTGGGGCGTTGCCGTTGACATGACACCCGCGCTCACCCCCCTGGTTACCGGGATTACTGCCTTGTGGGCCCTGACCGGAAACCTGGATATCCCTGGCGGAAACGTATTTGCACGGTTTGCCTTTGATGTGGTTTCCTACGCCCTGCCGGGCACCACCGGACCCATCCGCCTCAAGACCAAGGAGATGGACAAACCCCGTATCGGTGCCGACCGGTTCATGCCCCTGAACAAGTTCTACTGGCGCTGCCAGACCGATATGACCCTGGATCAGATCTTTACTGAAAAGCCCTACCCCATCAAAGGGATGTGGATACAGACCGCCGGCATCATGCAGGGGCTGGGCATGGACCCGAAACGATGGAAAAAAGCCCTGGAAAAACTGGATTTCGTGGTGGCCGTCGACCTGTTTCACACGCCCACCACCCAGTATGCGGATGTGGTTCTTCCGGCAGGAACCTTTCTTGAAAAAGACAGCTTCAGGAGCTGGTGGGTTCCCCTCCAGAGCATCAACAAAGCCATGACCGTGGACGAATGTCTCCCGGATGTGGAAATCAATTTTGAACTGGCCAAACGGTTTGATCCCGAGTACAACTATGAGACCATCCACGATCTGTATGATGATATTCTCAAACCCTCGGGTATGACCTTCAAGGAACTCCAGGAAAAGGGATGGGCCTATCCTCCCGAGGGGAGTTCGAGCTGCCCCTACCGGCGTCATGAGAAGGGGCTGCTCCGGCCAGATAAGAAACCGGGCTTCAGAACCCAGACAGGCCTTTTTGAACTCTATTCCACCCTCCGGGAGGAGTGGGACCTGGAGCCTGTCCCCCACCATGAAGAGCCCCCATTCACACCGGTCAGCAGGCCTGACCTGGCCAAAGATTATCCCCTGATCCTCTCCACGGGAAGGCGGTCGCCGGCATTCTTCCATTCGGAACATCGGAATATCCCATGGTTGAGGGAGATTGATCCTGATCCGCTGGTGGAGATCCATCCGGAAACCGCTGCCAGCCACAGCATCGGCAACGGCGAGTGGATGTGGATAGAAAACTGGATGGGCCGTGCCAGGTACAAGGCAAAACTGACGCCCGTGGTTCCTGAATGGATGATCATGGCATCCCATGGCTGGTGGTTTCCGGAAAAGGAGGCGGCGGAACCCAGCCTGTTCGGGGTGTGGGAATCCAACATCAACCAACTGATCCCCATGAACCACCAAGGAAAAGACGGTCAGGGCGCCCCCATAAAACATTCCATGTGCAGGATCTACAAATGCAGCCCCGAGGAGGTGAACCATGGCTAAAAAGC
>CBFDAH010000294.1:0-2414 GCA_965602785.1 uncultured Syntrophobacterales bacterium | reverse complement strand
ACATCCCGCTCCACTGTGGGCACCATGACTGAGGTCACCGACTATGTAAAACTGCTCTATGCCCGCCTGGGGCAACTCCACTGCAAGGGATGCGACAAACCCGTAGTGCCCGAGACGCCAGGCAGTGTATGGACGGTCTTGAAGGATTTCCCAAGAGGGTCTGAGGTAGTGATCACCTTTCCCTTTAGCGGCGGGAGTACTCCTGCCGACCAGGTGCGCAGGGAGCTGGCCCAGTTGGGGTTCGACCGCTTCTTTATGGACGGCCAGGTCAGATCTCTGGAAGACTGGCACCCAAGTGATGACACAGAAATACTCCACATTGTGGCAGACCGGGTCTTGTTGCGAACCAGGGATCGGAAGCGGATTGTGGATTCCTTGGAGCAGACATTCCGTTTTGGAGGGGGCGGGCTGGATGTGTGGATCGGTCCTGCCCACCACCTTGCCTTTAGCAACACTCTTGAATGCGCTGAGTGCAAAATCGCGTACAGACCACCGTTTCCAAACCTTTTCTCTTTTAACAGCCCTGTGGGCGCCTGTGAAAACTGCCGTGGGTTTGGCCGTACTATCGATATAGACCTGGATCTCATCATCCCGGATGCAACGCTCTCGCTGGAGGAAGGGGCTATCAAGCCATGGGGCGATTGGCTGGATCACCGCATGGAATATGAAGACCTGATGGCCTTCTGCCGGCGCAAGAAAATACCCACAGACATCCCGTTCCAGGGTCTTACAGATGCCCAAAAACAGGCGATCATCGAGGGAACTTCCAGCTATTACGGGCTCCGGGGTTTCTTTAGGTGGCTTGAATCGAGAACCTACAAGATGCACGTGAGAGTCTTTCTTTCCCGGTACCGCAGCTATAAAATTTGCCAGGATTGCGGAGGCACCAGATTCAAAGAAGAGGCCAGGCTGTATCGGTTGGGCGGGTTAAACATTGGCCAGGTTTATGCCCTGAATGTCGATCAGGCAAGCAAGTTTTTTGAAACGCTTCGTGTGCCGTCTCGGGATGAAGCCGGCCGGCTCGTCCTGGGCGAAGTCCGCAGCCGCCTCAGATACCTGCGGGACGTGGGGCTGGGGTATCTCACACTCGACAGGCAATCCCGAACACTTTCCGGAGGTGAAGTTCAGCGTGTTGCGCTCGCTTCAGCCCTTGGGTCTTCTCTGGTCAATACCCTCTATGTCCTGGATGAGCCGAGTATCGGCCTTCATCCCCGGGACAACCACCGCCTCATCCACATCATGAAAGGGATCAGAGATCTCCAGAACACCTTGGTCGTGGTGGAACACGACCCGGAAATCATCAGTCAAAGCGACTTCATGCTGGACCTCGGACCGAGGGCCGGGGAGCATGGGGGCCAGATTGTCTATTTTGGTCCCACAAACCGAGTCAACGGCTCCTTGACAGGACAGTACCTGAAGGGTGAGCGACAGATCCCCATGCCCAAGTGGCGCCGCAAACCCAAAAAAGGACAATGGTTGACGATAGAGGGGGCTGCCGAGCACAACCTGAGAAATATCGATGTTCACATCCCCCTCGGGCTTTTTGTCTGTCTGACCGGCGTCTCCGGCTCGGGAAAATCCACCCTGGCAGAAGAGGTTCTTTACAGGGCCATTAAATGGGCCAAGTGGGACCCTCAGGGCCGACCCGGTCATCACAGGGCAGTCAAAGGTTTGGAACATGTAATGGATACGGTACTGGTGGACCAGAGGCCCATAGGACGCACACCCAGGGCCAATCCCTTAACCTACACCAAGGCCGCAGACCCTATCCGCCGTCTTTTCGCCGACACCCATGACGCCCGCTCAAGAGGTTTTGGCCCAGGGCATTTCTCCTTTAACGTTGCCGGGGGCCGGTGTGAGACCTGCCGTGGAGAGGGTTTTGAAAAGGTGGAGATGCAGTTTCTATCAGATGTCTTCATCACATGCCCTGAATGCGAAGGAAAGCGCTTCAAAAAAGATCTCCTGCAGGTCACCTACAAGGGTCAAGACATGCATGATATCCTTACCATGACGGTTGATCAGGCGCTCACTTTTTTCAAAAACCAACCCAAAGTAAAGGCTGCCCTTGAGCCTCTTGCCGATGTGGGTCTCGGTTACATGCAGCTCGGCCAGCCCATAAACACCCTCTCTGGAGGCGAGGCCCAGCGTCTCAAGCTTTCTCGATACCTGAAGGCCGGTCATGGAAGACCGCGGCTCTTCATATTTGACGAACCCACCACCGGGCTCCACTTTGATGACATAGAAAGACTTCTGGCCGCCCTCCAGAGGGTCGTCAACGAAGGAAATACCGTACTGGTCATCGAGCACAATATGGACGTGGTCAAAACCGCAGACTGGGTGATCGACCTGGGCCCTGATGGCGGGGATGCCGGTGGCCGTGTCGTTGTTACAGGCCCGCCGGAAAAAGTGGCAGG
>CBFDAH010000293.1:0-2423 GCA_965602785.1 uncultured Syntrophobacterales bacterium | reverse complement strand
GGACCGGCAGCGAACACCTGGGCTTTCCACCCCTATCCCCGCTTCCAGAATCTATTGGAGAAAAACTCCGGCGGGCGTTTTGTGTTGCAGACCAAGGTGGGGCTTTATCCTCCCAAAGAGGTCATTCACGCGGTCAAGAAGGGCCCTGTGGAGATAGGCTGGGAGCGTACCCCCTGGCTGTCGGGCACCTTCCCGCTGTGGGACCTTTCCCTGCCTTTCTTTTGGGACAATGTCTATCAGTACGAAGCCTTCCTGAACGACCCCAAAACGATCGCCATCGACCGCGATACTTTTGGTAAGCAGAACCTGATCAAGATCGCCGAGATTCAGAGCGCCACCACCGACGGCATCTTTGCCAAGAAAGCCATCAAGACCCTGGGGGACTTCAAGGGACTCAAGGTCCGAACTGCCGGTGTGATCCCCACCTTCGCCCTCAAGCTGATGGGCGCTTCACCGCTCACCATAGCCACCACCGAGATTCTGGAGGCCTTGCAGCGTGGCACTGTGGACGCCATCCAGACCTCCCGGGGCTGGGGGATGGGCTTCGGCTTACCCGATGTGGCCACCCACGTCAGCATCTGGAGCGTGCAATCCATCTTTCCGGGCATGCTCATCGTCAACAAAGAAAAATTCGACGCCCTGCCCAAAGATCTACAAAAGATATTGATCGACACCGGTCGGGAGATGCAGGGGCAAAACGCCTTCGGCGCCATGGTAGAAGAGTATGAATCCGTTATCGGGGCCAAGGTATCCCCCATGGAAATTGTTTTCCCGCAAAAGAGCGAAATCGAAAAGGCCAGAAGTCTCTGCAAGCCGGTCATCCAGAAATGGCTGGACCGCGCCGGCCCCAGGGGCAAGGAATATCTGGACATCGCAGCTAAGTATGCCGGCGGTGCCAAGGCAATGATGCCCTAAAAGCCAAACTATCGCCCTGTGGCGGCCGGGGGCGGCGAGCCTCTGCCGGCCGCCCGGGGCGGTTTTTTCGGGGGCTGTGCAGCACCCAGACGGATATCGTCAGAAGTCTTTTATGGATGCGCCCCATCATAAAGGCTTATCGTATGGAGATGCCCCTTCCCTGGCACTTAACCTTGAACAAGGGTTTGTTAAATGAAACGCCTCAGTCAAATTTTGGACAAGACCGCCGACATCTGCGGCCACATCGGCAGCGGCCTGGTGCCGATCATGGTGGTTATGGTGGCCGTGGAGGTCTTCATGCGCTACGTGCTGAAGAACCCGCCGATGGTGGCGGACGAATTCAGTGCTTATATGCTGGTGGCGCTTTCCTACCTGGGCCTGGCTTTCACCTGGAGGCGCGGCGGACATGTGCGCATCACGCTCTTGGTGAGCAGGCTTCCGGTCAAATTTGCCGGATGGCTGCGCCTGGTGGTTTTAATCATGATCTTCATCTTCATGATCGCCTTAACCCACTCAGCCTTCAACATGGTGGTTTATGCTTACGAGATCAACCTGCGCTCGGACACCTGGCTGACCTTTCCGCTGATCTGGCCCCAGCTGACCGTGTTCATCGGTTTTTTGATGTTGACCCTGATCCTACCTACCGAAATGGTGAAAGTGTACCGCAAGATCCGGGCGGGTGAAAGCGTGGAGGATCGACCCAAATGAGCCTCGCATTGATGTCCTTAATCCTTTTGGGGGGTCTGATTCTGCTCTTGGCCATCGGGGTGGAGATCGCCCCGGCCATGGGCCTGGTGGCCGCCTTCGGCATGATCGTCTTCGTGGGCCATTCCCTGGACTACTTCCCGCGCGCCGCCTTTGAGATCATGAACAACTTTACCTTTACGGCCATACCCCTGTTTGTCTTCATGGGGGCTATATTTTCCAATACCGGCATCATCGGAAACTTGTTCAGGGGGGCCGAAAAGATATTCGGCAACCTGCCCGGCAGCATGGCCTCCAGCGTCATCGTGGCCAACGCCATCTTCGGGGCCATCTCCGGTTCAAGCCTGGCAGCGGTGGCCACCTTCGGCAAGATATGCTTTCCCGAGATGGAAAAATCCGGCTACGACGTCAAGCTTTCCCTGGGCGCCATCGCCATATCCGGTACCTTGAGTGTACTCATACCGCCCAGCGTGATCCTGATCGTCTATGCCGGCTGGCAGGACGTATCGGTGGCGCGGCTCTTTGCCGGCGGCATTGTGCCGGGCATAATCCTGGCCAGCCTTTTTGTGCTCACCATCACGATCAGGGTGATGTTAAACCGCAAACTGGCGCCCCCTGTGGCTTCCGCCAGCTTTGGCGAGCGCCTAACGGCAATAATAGACCTGCTGCCCTTCCTGTTCATCATTTTTCTGGTTCTGGGCACCATCTTCAGCGGAATCATGACGCCGACCGAGTCCGCAGCCCTGGGCGCTTTTTTAAGCCTGGTCATGTCCATCATCTACCGCCGGCTCACCTGGAAGGAT
>CBFDAH010000292.1:0-2432 GCA_965602785.1 uncultured Syntrophobacterales bacterium | reverse complement strand
GTCGGGACGAGAGGATTTGAACCTCCGACCCCCTGAACCCCATTCAGGTGCGCTACCAGACTGCGCCACGTCCCGACAAATGAATAGTTTACCAACCGGAAAACTACCTGTCAATGGCTGAACCGCAAGCCGAACCGGGGTCTCGGGCGCAACCAGGTACGTGGAAAAGCCGGTTGAAATATTTACCTAAATTTGATAGACGTAAACTTTCCGGTCCGGCTTCCCCATCCGGTCCGGGAGGCATTCTCACGGGAAGGAGATTTTGATGTCCGGTAAAGCAGCAAACGTGCGCAACCTGGCCTTCATCGGCCACAGCGGCTGCGGCAAAACTTCTCTCGCCGAGGCCCTTCTCTTCGCCACCGGCGCCACCAACCGTCTGGGCAAGGTGGACGACGGCTCTTCCGTCCTCGACTACGAGCCCGAAGAGATCAAGCGCAAGATCACTATCTCCTCCGCGTTCCACCACTATTCCTACAAAAAGCACACGGTGTACCTGGCCGACACCCCCGGCGACGACAATTTCCTGGCCGACACCCGGGCCGTCCTGCATGTGGCGGATGCCGCCGTAGTGGTGGTGGACGCAGTGGACGGCGTCAAGGTGGGCACCGAGAAGGTCTGGCAGACCGCCACCCAACATAATCTGCCCCGCCTCATTTTTATCAATAAAATGGACCGGGAACGGGCGGACTACGCCCAGGTGCTGGCCGGTCTGAAAAACATCCTGGAGGCCCAGGTCGTGCCCCTCCAGCTCCCCATCGGGCAGGAGGCCAACTTCAAGGGCGTGGTGGACCTGATAGACCTCAAGGCCTATACCGGGGGGTCCGGGAACAAGATGGAATCCGGCCCCATACCCGACGATCTCGCCAATGACGTGGAGCAGTGGCGGGGTGAACTCCTGAACTTTGCGGCGGAAAGCGATGACGCCCTCATCGAAAAGTTTCTGGAGGAAGGAGACCTCTCTCCTGAGGAGATTTATCAAGGCTTGCGGCTCGGCACCATAAAGGGGCAGTTCGTGCCGGTGCTGTTCGGCGCCACCCACAGTAATCTCGGCTTTGCTTTGCTTCTGGACGCCATCAATCTCTTTCTCCCCTCCCCTGAAGACCGGGGCCGCATCGCCGGGGTCAATCCCGCCACTAATGAAGAAATGACCCTGGAGCCCGATCCCGACGGGGCGCTGGCCTCCCAGATTTTCAAAACCGTGGCCGACCCCTACGCCGGGCGCCTCTCCATTTTCCGGGTCTTTTCCGGCACCATGAAGTCCGACTCCACGGTATTCAACGTCACCAAGTCGGTACCGGAACGCTACGGCCAGTTGTTCTTGCCGGAAGGCAAAGGCCAGACCGCGGTAAGCGACGTGGGTCCCGGGGCCATCGCCGCAGTGGCCAAGCTCAAGGAAACCGTCACCGGCGACACCTTGGGGAGCGAAGCCAACCCCGTGCTCCTACCGCCCCTCGGTGCGGCCAAACCCATGATCACCCTGGCCGTGGAGCCCAAGGCCAAGGGCGACGAAGATAAGATCTACTCCTCCATTCAAAAGCTCCTGGAGGAGGATAACTCTCTCAAGCTTACCCGCAACGCCGAAACCAAAGAAATTTTGCTCTCCGGCGTGGGCTCGGTGCACATCGAAGCCACCGTGGAGAAGCTGAAGCGCAAGTTCAACGTGGAAGTGAAACTGAAGCAACCCAAGGTACCCTACCGGGAGACCATCAAGGGCAGCACCAAAGTCCAGGGGAAATATAAACGCCAGTCCGGCGGCCGGGGCCAATACGGCGACACCTGGCTGGAGATCGAACCTCTGCCCCGGAGCGGCGGCTTCGAATTCGAGGACAAGATCGTGGGCGGGGCCATCCCCAAAAACTACATCCCCTCGGTGGAGAAGGGCATCGTTGAGACCATGCAGGAAGGGGTG
Organism: uncultured Syntrophobacterales bacterium; assembly: GCA_965602785.1. Classification (GTDB taxonomy): domain Bacteria; phylum Desulfobacterota; class Desulfobaccia; order Desulfobaccales; family 0-14-0-80-60-11; genus JBGSLA01. The sequence goes on along the minus strand of CBFDAH010000292.1, from coordinate 523 downwards.
CTGGCGGGCTTTCCCACAGTGGATGTCAAGGTGAGGCTCTACGACGGCTCCTTTCATGATGTGGACTCCTCCGACATGGCCTTCAAAATCGCCGGCTCCATGGGCTTCAAGAAGGGGGTGCTACTGGCCAACCCCACCCTGCTCGAGCCCATCATGAAGATGGCAGTAACCGTCCCCGAAGAAAACATGGGGGATATCATCGGCGACCTGAACGGCCGCCGGGGCCGGGTTCTGGGGGTGGAGGCCCAGGGCCGTACTCAGGTCATCAGTGCGAACGTGCCCATGGCCGAGGTGTTGATGTACGCCCCGGATCTCATCAGCAAGACCGGCGGCCGGGGTTCCTTCGACATGGAATTTTCCCACTACGAGGAAGTCCCGCCCCACCTGGCCGAAAAAATCATCGCCGAGGCCCAGGCGGCCAGGGAGAAGGAGTGAGGTAGGTTATTTGAGGGGAGGGCCGGGGGAGCGGTGGCTCCCCCGCCCTCCCCTCAATCTCCCCTCCCAACCCCCTGTAAGGGGTTGG
>CBFDAH010000291.1:0-2433 GCA_965602785.1 uncultured Syntrophobacterales bacterium | reverse complement strand
CTGCGGATGGGCCCTCCCCAAACCGAAGGCAGCCACAGGCTCGCGGGCCCGGCTGCCGGTAACACAGGTCAAGCGAAGACCTTCTTCACGAAAGAGGTCCGGGAGCCCACAATGCGGCAAGCGTGAATCTGGGACGGGGTCACTATCAAATGTGGAAAGCAGCAGATAAGCTTAGCAATGGAGACTGAAAATTGACAGACAGAACAAATCCGACGGAGCTGCCCCCCCCCGGCTGGCGTTTCCGCATCGGGGTTTCGTTATTCGTCTTGGGCTTCCTAAGCCCCTTAGGCATTCCTCTGGTCACCGCTACGAACCTTTCCACCGCATGGAAAGCGACACTCTCGGGGCTGTTCATGCTGGGCATCCCCGAACTCTTTTGGCTGGTAGCCGCCGCCATTATGGGAAAAACCGGTTTCAACTTCATCAAGGGCAAGGTGTTCGGTTTCTTCAGGCGTTACGCCACTCCCAAGGAAGTGAGCCGTACCCGATACAGCATCGGGCTGGTTATGTTTGTTATTCCTCTATTATTTGGATGGCTGGCGCCATATGGAGTTCACCTGATCCCGGGCTATGAGCAGCACCGGTTTACCATGAATTTGGGCGGCGACGTCCTTCTGCTTGCCAGCCTCTTCGTGCTGGGCGGTGATTTTTGGGACAAGGTGAGGGCGCTGTTTACTTACCGGGCCACGGTGCAATTCCCCCAGAGTAAGCCAGTTTAGAAACTGCTCAGCCTCTCTTAAAAGATGGGATTTTTATATTGGGGTTCGCTAATCTCTCCTTTTTTAGACTAATACTTAGGTGCATAAATCAGCGTAAGTAATTGAGGGCATCCATAAAGATAGTGAAAGCATAAGTCCCCCTTTGAATAAGTTGGATTTATTAGGATTTTCAAGCTCATAGACAAATCCCCCCTAACCCCCCTTTAAAAAAGGGGGGAATAAAAACCGCTTTTTAAAATTCGCTAACTTTAGCAATTAAGTACTAGGGGCCAGGGAACACCTCGCCCTCATCTTTCCCTCATTTGCATCCAGGACCAGAGCCCCTTTAAAAAAATTAAGCCAAAAGATGCTAATATTTGCTGGATTTTTTTTCTGAAGTCGTTATTCTTTTTTGCGAATAACGGATTTCCTCAAGGAGCGCAGAATATGGGAAAAACACTGTTGGCCTTAGGGCTGGTTGGGATAGTAATGGCGTCGAGCCCGGCGTCGGCGGAAACCCGCCTCCGCTGCGCCTCCACCACCAGCACGCAAAACTCGGGATTCTTCGACTACCTGCTCCCGCTTTTTGAGAAAAAGACGGGCCTCAAGGTGGACGTGGTGGCGGTGGGTACCGGCGCCGCGCTCAAGCTCGGCCAACGGGGGGATGCCGACGTGGTCATGGTGCACGCCAAGAACCAGGAGCTCAAGATGGTGAAAGAGGGCTGGTTCGTGGACCGCCACGACTTCATGTACAACGACTTTGTGATTATCGGGCCCGCCCATGACCCTTTGAAAATCAAGGGGATGAAGTCCGCCACCGAGGCCTTCAAAAAAATTTCGGCACAGGGCGGTCCCTTCGTCTCCCGGGGGGACAAGTCGGGCACCAACACCAAGGAGTTGGCCATCTGGAAAAAGGCCGGGGTCGACCCCCAGGACCAGAAGTGGTATCTGGAAGTGGGCCAGGGCATGGCCAAGACCCAGCGCATCGCCAACGAAAAACGGGCTTACACCCTGACGGACCGGGGCACCTGGCTGGCCAGCCAGGACAAAGATAAGCTGGAGATGGCCATCGTGGTACAAGGGGACCCCATGCTCTTTAACCAGTATGGGGTCATGGCGGTGAACCCTGAAAAGCACAAGCAGGTGAAGTTCAAGGAAGCTAAACTGTTCATTGATTGGCTTATCTCGCTGGAAGGGCAAAAGGCCATCGGGGACTTCAAAGATAAAAAGGGGAACCAGTTGTTCACCCCGAATGCCAAATGAGGAAATGGGGCCGAGTGATTGGGGATAGGGGGCCAGGGGCCATACATCCCTGCCACCTCTGCTCAACCTTCTCCCCCCGCCATAGAAGCAGGCAGGACGACAGACTGCCAGCCGATGGTGGCACAGGCAAGAGGCCTGTGCTATCGTATGGAAGTGAAGGAAAGGTGAGACCTCTGCAAAAGTCAGTTTTACAAGTGACGGCGATGGTGAATAGCCGCCCTCGACTGTGTTTTCGCCGGCGGGGGCGCCTACGCCACATCCACATGGCCGATTTGAGGCATTTATAGAGAGGTCTCACGCTAGAAGGAGAGCATGAGGGGACTATAGGGAAGCAACACTTTATAGACCCTCTTCGAAATTGTTTTTTTCGATTATGTCTTTAACTCCGCAAAAGACATAATCGAACCATATCGGGGGAGGGGGCTAAGGGTCGTAGCCCCTTACCCCCTCCCCCGCACCCCCTCCCCCAATC
>CBFDAH010000290.1:0-2468 GCA_965602785.1 uncultured Syntrophobacterales bacterium | reverse complement strand
GACGAACTTGCGGCCCAACAGGCTGAGAAGGTAAAAACCTCCCAGGGGCAGGCGCCTCCGGAAAAGTCCGGCGGGGGTGTAGATGTTATCCACCTGTCCCCCCAGTCCCGGCTGATGCAGAAGGCCGGCGAAGTGGTATACCAGACCCCGGAGGTACGCCCCGAGAAAATGGCGGCCGTCCAGGACGCGGTGCACCAGGACACCTACGAGGTGGACACCCAGAAGGTGGCCAACAAAGTTATCGCCAACGCGATTCTGGAACAATAACGGTTCCGTCTCAATCTTCCCGAAACCTCAAGGCCGGGCCTAAAGCGCCCGGCTTTTTTCGTTCCTGCCCGCCGCCCTCCGCCCTCCGAGGCACTCAGCGATACATGTATGCCGGGTTGCAAGCCACTGGGTGTTTCCTGGAGCCGCAGGTTCTAGCCTGCGCCAGCTTGAGAAGAGGCGCCTATGCCACCGACCATAGAGAAAAAGGAAACGGGTATCTTTTTAATATTTCTGTAAAGCAACCGGGGCCCTCTGGAAAAATCGGTTTTATGAGCGACGGCGAGCTAGGTAGTCGCCCGCAATTGAATTTCCGCAGGCGGGGGGGGGCCTACGGTATATTTACGTTGCCGATTTGAGGCGTTTTTTCAGAGGTCTCAAAATATTTTCGGGATATTTGGCCAGAGTTTGGCTATATAATGACAAGAACCGGCCCGGAGAAAGAAGGGCCGTTTAACTATCCAGACGGGGAGAAAATTGCCATGAGACGATGGCTGGTTATGGCTGTGATGCTGGGGGCAGTGGTCATGTTCGGGGCTTCCTCCGTAAGTGCAGCGCGAATGGAGGTCAGCGGGTTTATTCTCAACTGGAAGGAAGTGAAGGCCAGAGTTCCCGCCAGCGCCTACCTTCAGCTGGTCAAGGTCGAAGATAAAATGAAAGGCAGCACCGACGCGCAAGGGTTGTCAGCTTTTGATTCGAAATTGCCCAAAGTTACGGTGCGCGCCGATGGCTCTTTTCGGCTGGACCTCAAGAATTTGCCCAAGGGGAAATATCTCATCGCCTTGCAGCGCGCCCTGCCCAGCAAGGCCATTAAATCTGGCACCCCCCTCTTGATTACCGGGGAGTCGAATCCTCTGGTCATCGAAATACCGGGAGAGTTTCCCCTTGACGTGGGCAACGTTAACGTAGGGGTCCTCAAAAAGTAAGCGCCCTCACCGGCTAAAAAAGTTGCGGGCGTCTGGGAGGGGTAGCCCTCCCTTGGTTTGTTGCCCGGGGCGGCGTTTCGATGGAAATTGAGTAAAGTTTTTTCAGGCGCCGGAACTGTTGGCAAGTTCCCGCACCTGAGCCAGGATGAGGCGGGCTGCCTCTTCCACGTCCTCCGGAGTGGTTAATCGGCCCACAGAGAGGCGCACTGCGCCCAAAGCCACCTCAGGCGGGATGCCCATGGCGGTGAGGATGGGGGACGGATGCTCCTCGTCCCCGTGGCAGGCCGCGCCCACTGAGGCTTCCAGGCCCCAAATCCCCGACAGGATGGCCCGACCGGAAAGGCCCGGGAAAGAAACGTTCAGGGTGTTGGGAAGGCGTTCCGTCCGATGGCCGTTCAGGACAAGTTCCGGGAAGCCAGCCTGCAGTAAATCGTGGAGGCGGTCCCGGAGAGTCAGGAAGTGACTGTGGTCCGCAGCCAGCCTGTCTTTGGCCAGGCGGCAGGCCTCCCCCAGCCCCACGAGGTAGGGGACATTCTCCGTGCCGGAGCGTCGTCCCCCTTCCTGGCCGCCGCCGTGGAACAGGGGCGTGAAGGGTACTTCATCCCGGACGTACAGGGCCCCCACCCCCTTGGGGGCGTAGCATTTGTGGCCCGCCACGGTGAGGAAGTCGACCTGGAGCTCCGCCAGGTTAACGGGAATCTTCCCCACGCTCTGGGCCGCGTCGGTGTGCACCAGGACTTCCGCCTCCCGGGCGATGGCGGCGATGTCGGCCACGGGTTGGATGACGCCGGTTTCGTTGTTGGCGTGGATGACGCTTACCAGGATGCTCCGGGGGGAGAGGGCCCGGCGCACATCTTCCGGGTCCACCCGGCCCTGGCCGTCCACCGGCAGGATGGTGACTTCAAAACCGTGAGACTCCAGCCAGCGGCAGGGCGCCAGCACAGCCGGATGCTCGATGGCGGTGGTAATGATCTGCCCGGCCCGGAAGTGTGAGGCCACGCCCTTGAGGACCGTGTTGTTGGCCTCGGTGGCGCCGCTTACGAACACCACCTCCTCGGGGGTGCATCCCAGGGTTGCCGCCACCTGCCGCCGGGCCTGGACCACCGCTTCCAGGGCTCGCCAGCCGCGAGGGTAACTACTCGACGGGTTGCCGAATTCCTCTTCGAGATAGGGCAGCATGGCTGCCACAACTTCCGGGGCGATGGGGGTGGTGGCGTTGTAATCCAGGTAAATCATTGAGTTCTCCTTACTTTGTCGCCTAAGCCATTGACTCCGGTA
>CBFDAH010000289.1:0-2471 GCA_965602785.1 uncultured Syntrophobacterales bacterium | reverse complement strand
TATTCCCATTTGGTGGACTCCCGAGAGAGTTTACCGCACCCCTCAAGTCCAGCGTTGATGTCGCTTTGGCAGTAGAAGCAGGCTTGAGGTGGATGGTTTTTAAAAACGTCTCGGTTGATTCCTCCGTTAAGTACCGGTATGCTCGCCCCTCCTACACTTCTGATATCGTAATTGACGGATTTACTCACGGACTGAAGGTGAACCCCACCTTACACCTCTTTAGCTTCCAGATAGGCTTGGCGTATCACTTCTGAATTGAGCTTTTATCGCCATTAAGTCGGGTGGATCAATTTCTTAATGGGATAGAGGCACTTACCCGGCGCTCACATGAGCAATGGCGAAAATGTAGGGGCGGGTTTGAAACCAGCCCCTACGGTCTCAGGCCTGCATTCTTTTAACCCGCCTACTGGAAGTTCAGACCATCCTCACTTCTTGCACTTCCTGAAAGCGTTGCGCCACGAGATAGGTTTCCACTCGCACCGCGATGAGGGCGCAGGTGGGAGATGTGACAAAGCCCTCCAGGTGTGGATGTTTGGCCAGGAACAAGGGGAGAAGCTCTTCCCGTTCCCCCTGGGCCGCCTCCGCCGCCTTACCCAAGACGGTAACGGCCACGGCTTCCTCATTGTCGGCCGGCACATTGGTGCGGTTGTCGATGAGGAGGGCCACCCGGGGTTCGGCCATCAGGTTGGCGTATTTATGGGTGTGGCGGTCGGTGGCCACGATGAGGCGCTTGAGGTCCGGGGTGGCCGCAAAGGCCATGAGGCTGAGATAGGGATGACCACCCTCTTGAGTGCCCAGCGCCGCCGACCGCTGGGAGAGGAAGAGGACCTGCAAAAGGGTTATGAGACTTGGATCAGACAAGACGATACATCCTTTCTGAGCTCGGGCAAGTCCTCAGGATCTGGACAGTATCGGCCAGCGTATCATAACAACGCCGGGACAGGCAACCCCATCCCTGCGCTGCGGCTCACAGGACCTTATACCTGGCTTCTCTCATGCCTCAGGCTATCCTGGTATTGTTTACCGCTTTTCATCCATCAAACGGCTCAAGGCCTTTAAATGCACCTTCTCTTCATCGGCGATGGTGAGGAGAATTCTTTGGGTCTCCTCTTCCTGGCTTTTGTCCGCCAGACGCAGATAGAGGTCCAGGGCCTGGGTTTCCAGCATCATGGCCAACTCCAGCACCTGGCTGACGTTTTTGAGCCAGGGCTCATTGGCGGCCAGGAACTCCTGGAGGCGAAAACCGCCTTCCATAATTTCCGGCGCCATATCCGCCTCGAAGCTCGCCAGGTCTGGGACCCCCGCAGCCAGGTCGGCGTAGCGGTGGAAGATGGCTTTTTTATGCAGTTCTTCGATATGCTCCAGCTTACCAAACAGGTCGATGAGCTCCTTGTCCTGGGACCGCTCCCGGCAGAGTTCATAGAAGGTTTGGAGGGCCCTTTCCATGCCGAAGGCCAGCTTCAGGATCTCCTCCACCGACTCATCCTCCCGTATCATCTCCAGGTTGAGTTCCTGGGGGCCGCTGGCCATGGCTCCCCGGTAAGACTTGATGCCCCCGGAGAGATTGTAGACTTCCTGAAAGCCCCTGCCGCTGAGAAGCTGGGCCGCCACCCGGCTCCGGCCCCCCACGGCGCAGTAGACCAGGATGGGCTTTTCCGGATCCAGGCTCTGGGTGCCATCCTTTAAGTCCCCCAGCGGCACGAGTTTGGCCCCGGGGATATGGTCCTCCTCGTACTCCCAGGGCTGGCGCACGTCCAGCAAGGTGTATGTCCCCTCCTGGTGCTCCCCCATATATTTATTGGCTTCTTCGGTGTCCATGGCGGCTACGGGCGTAAACAATTTACGCAATTCAATCATTTCGTCCTCCAAGGAATTAATTGTAACGGCTGACCAACCCTTGCAATTTTCTTAAAACTCAGGTTGGCATCCCTGTCATCTGACCGCCTCTGATACTATACCAATCTTCTCACAAATTCATTCATGAGAGCTCTAAAAAATGGTGGGAATCCCAGTAGGTGGCCGGAAAGCTGGGTATAATCCACCGTTGCCACCCAAAAAAAGGTGGGAAAAAATTTAACCCGTATGCCCTTAGCTCCGACCTATCACAGTGCGCCTGCTTTCCCCCTCACCCTAACCCTCTCCCCCAGTGGGGGAGAGGGAAAAAAGCAGGAACTCGTGCTTGGCCCTGGCTCCCGATAAGTTCTTCTCCCTCTCCCCCCGCCGGCTGTTTGGACCGGAGAGAGGGGTGAGATGAGGGGGGATACCTGAAAACGATGGCATTTAAGCTCGTTTTCCCTAAACAGACAAGCACTTAATTGCCAAAGTTAGCGAATTTTAAAAGCGGTTTTTATTCCCCCCTTTTTTTAAGGGGGGTTAGGGGGGATTTCTCTATCTGCTTGGAAATACCCCTAAATCTTCCTTATGTAAAGGAGGATTTTCTTGAGGCTTTTTCCCGGCTCACCTTTTTTTAA
>CBFDAH010000288.1:0-2471 GCA_965602785.1 uncultured Syntrophobacterales bacterium | reverse complement strand
CAGCTATGGCCTTACCTTTTGTTTATCAAAGTTTCAGATAGTCGATAGCTGCTCTGTATACGTAACAAAATAGATGAGTGATTCCTGACCCCATCAGGGTCATTATCTGCCTGTTTTTTCTGGTAAAGAAAGGAAGGAGGCAGAGATGACCCAGTGGGAAATCCAAGTTGAGAAGAAGTATCACGGCAAGCCTTTTCCAGAGTTGCTTATTTCTGGGGAAGGCGCTTTCCTTGAAGAACCGTTAACCCCATCAAGTAGTTTCCCCGATCTCCCTTCGGACCTTCCAGCTGCTGGACACCGGGAGTTTCTCCGCAAGCGCCGGTTGTTGGCCAAGGTGTTGCAGCAACTGCAGGCCTCTGGGCTTCCCGGCCAAGAGCAGGCCCAAACCTTTCTGGTGCACCTGTACCGCCGCAACTGCCGGCCCAATACCCTGCGGGCCTATACCGGGGCCATCCAGCTCTTTCTCACCTTCCTGCGTCATGCCGGGAAAGCTCACCTGGAGACCCTCACCCGGGAGGACCTGGAGGCCTTTCTGGAGCAGGAGCAGGACCGGGGTTTGAAGGCCACCTCAGTAAAGTCCCGCTTGGGCTTGGTGAAGGCCTGGGTGCGTTTTCTCATCGACCGGGAGGTAGTACGTGCCGAAGTTCTGGCCAGGAATATCACCATCAAGCTGCCGGAGTTGTTGCCCCGAGCCATGGATCCGGAGGACGTCAAGCAACTGCTGGCCGTGGTGGTGAAGGTCCGGGATCGGGCCATGGTGTTGCTCTTGCTCAGGACCGGCATGCGCATCGGGGAGTTGCTCCATACCATGGTGAGCGACCTGAACCTCAGGGAACGCAAGATTCTGATCTATCAGGCGGAGAAGACCCAAGTCGGCCGGGTGGTCTATTTCAGCGATGATGCCCGGGAGGCCTTGCTGGCCTGGCTGGCGGAGAGAGACCCTCACCAGCAGCAGCTCTTCTATGGCCGGGGTCGGGACAGCCTGAGCTACACGGCAGCACGCGTCATGTTCCTCAAGCATCTTACAAAAGCCGGACTGTCCCAGAAAGGCTACTCCCTGCACAGCCTCAGGCATACCTTTGCCAGTGAGCTCTTAAATGCCGGCATGCGTTTGGAGTGTCTCCAGCTATTGCTGGGACACGCCAAGCTGGAGATGACCCGGCGCTACGCCAGGCTGACGGACAGGACCCGGGAGGAGGAATACTTCCGGGCCATGGCGAGGATCGAAAAGGGGGAAATCCATGGCCATTATCGATGCGATCGTAAACTTCCGGCGGTTTCTCAAGAGGCGCAACCACTCGCCCCACACGGTTAAAAATTACCTGAACCGCTTGAAGCATTTTGTGGTGTGGCTGGATGTGCCTCTGGAAGAGGTGACGCCGGTCAAAGTCCTGGCGTATATCGACTACCTCCTGGACAAGCGGCTCAAACCCAGTACCATCAACTACCACCTGCTCAGCATACGGCGGTTCTATGACTACTTAGCCCATGAGGAAGGAATAGCGGTGGGCAATCCGGTGAGACGCGGCCATGCCTTGCGGCTTCCTAGACCGCTGCCCCGGTGTCTCAAAGAGGAGGAGCTGACCGCCCTGTTCGGCGCCATCCAGCGCCCCCGGGACCGGGCCCTCTTCTTGCTCATGCTGCGCAGTGGCTTGCGGGTGGAAGAGGTGGCGAACCTGAGCCTGGAAGCCCTGGACCTCATCCGGGGCAGGGTCCACGTCCACCACGGCAAGGGCGGCAAGGATCGGGTCGTGTATATCAGCCCGGATACCCACCGGGCCCTAGTGGAATACCTCAAGCTCAGACCCCGGGCAAAGGCCAAACAGGTCTTCTTGGTGGAAAAGGGCCCGTACACCGGCCAACCCCTCTCCGTGCGGGGCATCCAGAAACGGTTGGAATACTATGCCCGGAAGACCGGGGTGACCGTTTCCTGCCATCATCTGCGGCACACCATGGCCACCCAACTGCTCAATGCCGATGCGGACCTGGCCACCATCCAGGATCTCCTGGGACACACCTGGATTACCACTACCCAGCGTTACTGCAAGGTTTCCAACCTCAAGGTCAAGAGGGACTACTACAAAGCCATGGAGGTGGTCATGCACCGTACGTTACCGGAGTGATGGTCAGGAGGTGGGGGCGCTGCCCCCACGCCCCCGGAGTTTAGCGCTTAAGGGAATCTGGAGGGGCAGGAAAAAAAGGGCAGAGCGCTCAGCCCTGCCCCTCCGTCATCCCCCGCCACGGCGCTCGGGTTGCTCTCCAGCAGAGCCCTACCCTCCGGGCGGATAAAACCACTATACCAGGTTCCAACAAGGAATCTATCTCAAAGAACTTGACACCAGGCACAAACTAAGGCATGAAAGAGAGCAGCTAACACACCACCATTACTGGAAAAAACAGGTTTTGTTACGTATACCTGCTCTCTATCTTGAATTCACAAACTCAAAAAAAATTTCGATATCCATAGCATA
>CBFDAH010000287.1:0-2490 GCA_965602785.1 uncultured Syntrophobacterales bacterium | reverse complement strand
GCCTCCGAAGCTCCCAAGATCGGCTTTGAGTGCGAGGCCCACCTGGGCCTTCATCTCAACCTGGATTTCTACCCCCTGCGCCTCGTTGATCCAGAGGGCAGGGAGGTGCCGGCGGGGGAGACCGGGGAGGTGGTGGTCTCCGACCTGGTGAACCGGGGCATCGTCATCCTCAACTATCGCCTGGGGGATCTGGCGGCCCTCCTGCCCCAGGCCTGCCCGTGCGGCCGGACGCTGCCCCTGCTGTCTTTTCCCCAGGGGCGGATCTACGACTTCATTCGTTTGACCTCAAGGAAAAAGATCCATCCCATGGTAGTTCTCCAAGTTTTTCGATTCGAGCAGGAGATCTATCAATTCCAGGTGGTCCAAAAAGCTTTAGATCTCCTGGAAGTGCGTCTGGTGCCCAAGGAGGAGTGCAACCAGAAGGAATTGGCAAAGCGCCTGCAAGCAAGGTTTGCCCAAATCTTTGGGCCCGAGATGCGGGTGGAAGTGGTGTTCGTGTCGGATGTGGAGCGCACCGCAAGCGGCAAAGTGCGCCTGGTAATCTCTCTTGGCCAGGACTTGGGAGAGGAAATACCTTAATGGATTTAGGGCGTTTCCTGAATGATTCCAACATGCTGCTGACCCGTCTCTGGTGGACGGAATACAAAGCCTATCACCTTCTGGGTCAGGCCCGCTACCCCTATAAGCCCCTGGCGGCCATCTATCGGGACCAAAACCGCCACGTCAGGGCCCAAGTGGCGTATGCTTACCGGCAGTGCCCTATTACCGGGAGACCATGAACCGGCTGGGTCTAACCCCGGCCGACTTTCAGAGTGCCGCGGATTTACAAAAGTTTCCCTTCCTGGATCGGCGACATCTACAGCGGGACCCGGAGTATTTCGTCTCCGGGGGCAAGGCCCGGCCGGATTGGTTCGAGTGGCGTACCGGGGGGAGCACCGGCGCCCCTCTGACCGTTTATCATGATACTGCGGCTCTGATGCGGATCGCCGCCCTCAGCCACCGGGAAAGCCCCGTCATGGCAGCCCTGGTTGGCCGTTCCCGGGGTTATCGATACAGCATGATAACCTTTATCCCAGGGTTGATCACGGAATTACATAGATTTATCAATGAGCGCTACATTTCTCCTCACGGCTTGGGCAACCAGCGTCAACAATTGGACATTACGGACCCTATGGCACAAAACCTCCAGCGCCTCAACGAGTTTCAGCCGGACATCCTACGCAGCTACGGCTCCTTTTTCGGACCGTTTTTTTCTTACCTGGAGGCCAACCGCGCCCCCTTCCACCGGCCCAAGGTTATTGCTTACGTATCTGACTACCTGCCGCAGTCCGTGCGGCGTCTCATCAACGACAAGTACGGCGTGCCGGTGATCAGCGACTATGGTGCTATTGAGGCTATAAAGATCGGCTTTGAGTGCGAAGCCCACCTGGGTCTCCACCTGAACCTGGACCTTTATCCGGTGCGCCTGGTAGATGCTGAGGGCAAGGAGGCGCCCCAGGGGGAGACCGGGGAGGTGGTGGTCTCCGACCTGGTGAACCGGGGCACTGTCATTCTCAACTACCCTCTGGGGGATCTGGCCTCCATCATCCCCCACGTCTGCCCCTGCGGGCGCACCTTGCCGCTGCTGTCCTTTCCCGAAGGGCGCACCTATGATTTCATCCGTCTGCCCTCGGGGGAAAAGGTTTTTCCCATGGCGGCTGTCTGCCTTATAGACCGGGATGAGGACATCTATCAATACCAATTGGTCCAGAAAGCTCTGGATCACCTGGAAGTGCGCCTGGTACCCAAGGAGCAGTGCCACCGTGAAGAGGCGAAAAGGCGCGTAACCGAAGCCTTCACCCAATTTCTGGGGCCCGGCCTCCAGGTGGACGTGGTGTTTGTGTCGGATATGGAGCGCACCCCTATGGGCAAGGTGCGCCAGGTGTTGTCTTGGCTGCCGGAGGCCGGGTAAGATGACTCTCTGAGGTAAACCCGGCCGCAGCGGCTGCTAGTCTCAGAGAGGGCAGAGTTTCTGCGAACCTAAGGTTTCCCCGGAGCTGACCAAAGCGTTCCACACACCTCTTGCAGCATCAGCAGCCAGGATGGCTGCCTAAACTCGGATAACAGCGATGAAAACATGAAACTTCCCTATCATGGCGTGAGAGCATACCTCCGCTTCGGGTGGTATGAGGTGTTATTCAGGCTCGCCAGCCTCTATCGCCGGTTCCTGGGTCACTGCAAGTTCATCGGGGTGACGGGAAGCAGCGGCAAAACTACCACCAAGGAGCTCATCGGCGCCATGCTGGCCACCCAAGGGCCCTGCTGGATAAACTACGGCACCCATAATATGATGCACCATGTGGCCCGCACCATCCTGAAAATGCCCCGCCGGTATCAGTTCTGTGTGCATGAACTGGGCGGGCCCGAACCCAATGCCTTGGCCAAAACTGTGAAAATGTTTCGGCCCCAAATTGGGGTCGTCACCCAGGTGGGCTATGATCATTACACCGC
>CBFDAH010000286.1:0-2500 GCA_965602785.1 uncultured Syntrophobacterales bacterium | reverse complement strand
ACAGAAGTTGAAAAAACCCTACAAGGATGTTGAAGGGGATTTACAAGGAGGTAAGGGGTCATGTCTCTTGTCATCAACCATAACTTGATGGCCATGGGAGCTGCTCGGAGTTTAGGGCTTACGTACGGTCGACTGGCAACCTCGGTGGCTCGCTTGGCTTCAGGGCTCAGGATCAATAGCGCCGCAGACGACGCGGCGGGCCTGGCCATTCGGGAAAGCATGCGCACCGACATCAGGGTGTTGAACCAGGGGGTGCGCAATGCCAATGACGCCATTTCCCTCATCCAAACGGCGGATGGAGCCCTGTCAGTAATCGACGAAAAACTCACTCGTATGAAGGAACTGGCCGAACAGGCGTCCACGGGCACCTACACTTCGGCCCAACGTCTCATTATGGACAGCGAGTATCAGGCCATGGCCTCGGAGATTTCCCGAATCGCCCAGGCCACTGATTTCAACGGGGTCAAGCTCTTGGACGGCAGCCTTTCCGGCACGGGGCTGACAGGCGCCTCCGGCCAACAGATGAAGATTCATTTTGGCACGGGGAACAGCTCCGCGGAGGACTATTATTACATCCGCATCGGCAACGCCACCTCCTCGGCCCTGGGTGTGGGCAACGCCGCCGGCGCAGGCCAAGCGGGCTACACCATCAGCACCCAGTCTGCCGCCCAGGCGGCCCTGGAGGCCATCGACACTGCGGTCCAAAACAAGGACAACATTCGGGCCAACCTGGGGTCCATTGCCAACCGCCTGTCCAACACCATCTCCAACCTGTCCATCCAGGCAGAAAACCTACAGTCGGCCGAGTCGCGCATTTCAGATGTGGATGTGGCCACCGAGATGACCGAGTTCACCAGAAATCAGATCCTGGTTCAAGCCGCAGTGGCCATGCTGGCCCAGGCCAATTCCCTGCCCCAGTTGGCGCTCCAGCTGATTAGCGGAGGCCCTTAAACCAGGATGAGGGCTGGATAGGCAGATAGGAGGCGGTTCATGCAGACGGATAATTTAATGCTCACCATAGAACAAGTCTCTCAGCTAACGGGGGTGCGTAAATCCACCTTGCGCTATTGGGAAAAGTCCTTCGAGGAATTTCTTAAACCGACCCGCACCCATTCCAACCGGCGGGAATATACCATGGAAGATCTGGACCTGGTGAAAACCATCAAGCGACTGCTGGAAGAAGAGCACCTCACCTCTGAGGGAGTACGGTTAAAGCTTGTGGAAATGTTCACCGAGGACCTAAAAACAGAGGGGGAAAGACCCGAATCCCGTAAAGATGAGACTAAACCGAGGGGCGCCGCGTTTGGAAAAAATCAGGCGCGCCCGTCGGGGGAACAGGGCCCGCTACCCTGACCGCAACTTGTTAAAACCCCCTGGGGTGGAGCCGCCCGTCCAGGAGATGGGCCAGCTCCTCCCCCTCCGGGGCAAAGCCGAAGACTTCCCGCCAAACCCGGGGGCTTTCCATGCACAGGTAGAGTCGGACCCCCGGAAGGACCTCAGCCAACCACTCCTGCAAGCGGCCATACATCTCCACCCGCAGACTCTTAAAATAGCGCAGCTTCCCGTCCGGCCCCCGCACCATCTCCTCTGCCGCCAGGCGACTAAGCGGAAAACGCCTGAACATGATCTGACGCAGGGGTGGGGGGAAGCGAAGGGACCCCAGGCTGATCCAGGCTATTCTTTCAGGAGGAGCCACGTTACCCAGCCGGGTCACGGTCTCCTGATAGGCCTGTTCCCAACCGGGGAAATAAATGAGGGGGTCAAAATGAAAGGCCAGGCGGAATCCTGCGGCTGCCGCCTGGGTGGCCGCCTGGAGGCGGGATTTCAGGCTGGCCGCGCCCCGTTCCGCCTCCACCACCAGTTCCGGGGGGTTCAGGGACCAGGCAAAGATCACCTGAGGGTTAGGACCCAGGGACAGAAGATGTTCCAGACGGTGCCACTTGCTTTTGATTTCTAAAAAAGCGTTGGGATGCTGGGCAAACATGGGCATCAGCTGCTCGTGGAGGCCGGTCAGTTCTTCCAGGGCCAGGCTGTCCCCAAACTCTCCGGTGCCCAATCGCCAGACCTTGGCAGGAGCTTCCGCCCACCTGGTCCTAAGCTCCGTGTGTAAATCCTCTACATTGACGAAGACCGTTACGGCCGGCAGATTCAGGTAACCCTGGAGGATGCAATAGGTGCAGTCGAAGGGGCAGTTCAGGGCCACCTGCAAAACCTGGTAACCGCAACAGATATATTCCTTGGTCCCCGGGCAGGGCCGCCAGAAGGGGCCCTTTTGCACGGCCAGCAGGAGGGTGGTTTTGGACTCACCCAGCCACTCTGCCGGTCCTGCCTCCCGAGGTTTGAGGGCTTCTCGATCCGGGATAATCGTAACCGGCACCCCGGGAAGGCGAGCCAGGACCCGCCGGGTCATGTCGTAATCCCGGGCCGCCTCTTCTATTAATATCCGTTTGAACCGCTGCATGGTGAGAAGCGTTCTTGGGGGAGGGGGCCAGGGGTCGCA
>CBFDAH010000285.1:0-2567 GCA_965602785.1 uncultured Syntrophobacterales bacterium | reverse complement strand
GTCCTCCCCCGGGGCCGCCACCAGGGACAACCCCACGGGGGCCCCCTCCACCTGGCCCAGGGGCAGGGTCACCTGAGGGAGGCGGCCGATCCCGGCAATGGCGGTCAAGGACAGGACCCGAGGATAATAATTGCCCTGAGTTCGGTCCAGTCCCAGGCTGCCTTTCAGGGGGGCCGGGGCCGGTACGGTGGGAAGGACCAAAAGGTCCCGGGGCCCCAGGAAGGCTTTAAGCTTGCGGCAATAGGCCTCCCGGCGCCGGGCCGCTTCCCCCACCCGGCGCCGGTCCAAACCTTTCGCCAATTCGAAATTCCGTTGGGTGCGGGGCCCCAGGGCGGGCTGCACCGCTTCAATCCAGGCGCCCAGGCTGCTCCAGATTTCCGCCCACTGGATGGTCACATAGGTCTCATGCCAGGGGGCCAGCCCCGCCTCCGGTTTTGCCCCCACCACATCATTAAGAGACGTTTCCTTCACCCTGGCCCCGAAGCGGCGTCGCAACTCTTCAACGGGCGCCTCTAAAGCCTGGAGCACCTCGGGGTCCAGCTGGGCCAGGGGTTCGGTGAGGATGTGGAGGTCCTCCACCTCCACGGTCTCCGGCACCTCGCAGGCCAGCAGCACCGCCGCGACTCGGGCCAACACCTCTGCGGAGCGAGCCAGCATTCCCACTGTATCAAAAGTTGGTGCCAGGGGGTTGACCCCTGCCAGAGAACTGACGCCATGGGAGGGCCTCAGGCCAAAGAGACCGCAGTTGCTGGCCGGCACCCTGACCGACCCCCCGGTGTCCGTGCCCAGGGCGAAGTCCACCAGGCCGCAGGCCACCGCCGAGGCGGAACCGCTGGAGGAGCCGCCGGGCACCCGGTCCGGGGCCGGGGCGTTGAGGGGCGTGCCATAAAAATAATTCTCCCCGTCCAGGCCGAAGGCCAGCTCGTCGGTGACGGTTTTCCCCAGGCAAACCGCACCCGCGGCCAGAAGTTGCTCCACACACACCGCGTGGGCCGCTGCCGGCGGGTGGCTGTCCCGCCAGTCCGGGTTGCCGCAACCGGTTATGTACCCCCTAAGGTCTATGAGGTCCTTCACGGCAAAGGTAAGCCCGTCGAGGGGACCTGAACCCGTGGCCTCAAGGCGCAGTTCCTCCGCAAAAGCGCCGGATTCTGCTACCGAATACGTCTTCGGGGATCTGGGCATGATGCGCTCCTCGGTCCGCTTCTATGTTACTTTTAGGGGGAAAAAAGATGGTTATTCAAGGTCCTATCAAATTTAATCCTCAGGGTCCCTGAAAATAATCTGATTTATATTATCGAAAAGCCAGGTTTCCGTTAATATACTTTTTTATATTTATCATTTCCGATAATATAGCGACGATTCTCCCCCTGCCGGCCTCAATCCTCCAACACAAAGCACTTCCCCGGGAGTTCCCGCACCAGGCCCTGGAGTTCCAGGACCGTCAGGCGGCTCATCACTTCGGGCGCGGTAAGATGGGAAGCCTGCACCAGCTCTTCCAATTGCAGGGGCTCGGCACCCAGGAGGGGCAGCAGGGGATCATCCACCCGGAACAGGACGGGGCGAGTTCTGGCGGGGGCTTTAGGCACGGCGCCGGGCGCAGTTTCCACAGGAGGTGCTTCTCCTGGCAGCTCTGCCAGGATATCCTCCACATTCTGCACCAGCTTGGCTCCCTGCTGGATGAGACGGTGGGGCCCCAGGCTGGTGGGAGCAGTAATGGGGCCCGGCACGGCCAGCACCTCCCGGCCCTGCTCCAGGGCGCAGTGCGCGGTGATGTTAGCGCCGCTCTTGGCCCCGGCCTCCACCACCAGCACCCCCAGGGACAAACCGCTGATCAGACGGTTGCGCCGGGGAAAGTTGTGGGCCTCCGGGGGCGCCCCCAGGGGATACTCGGTGACCAGGGCCCCCTGTTCCGGTATCCGTAGATAAAGCTTCCGGTTTTCAGAAGGGTAGACCACGTCCAGGCCGCAGCCCAACACCGCCAGGGTGCGGCCGCCCTCCTCCAGAGCCCCCTGGTGGGCCGCGGTGTCAATGCCCCGAGCCAGGCCGCTCACCACCGTCATCCCCCGGCGAGCCAGCTCCCGGGCCAGGCTGCGGCAGGCCTTGAGGCCATAGTAGCTTGCCCCCCGGGTGCCCACCATGGCCAGGGCCAGGCTGTCCTCGGGCTTTATCTCACCCTTGACAAAAATAAGGGGCGGGGGGAAAGGGATTTCCCTGAGCCGAGGGGGATAGCCGGGGTCAGCCAGGGTAAGCATTGTCGCGCCGAAGGAGTTCAACCGGGAAAGGTGGGCTTCTAGCCGGTCCCAGTCCCGGAAAGCCAGGATGGCCTGGGCCAGGGCAGCGGAGACCCCCCGGACAGCCCGGAGTTCCTTGAGGGACGTCTGAAAAACCTGGGTCGGATCGCCGAACGCCTGGACCAACCGGTGAAACAACACCGGCCCCACCTTGGGAATGCCCCGCAGAGCCAACCACGCCAGTTTGTCAGTCATGGCTATTTGTTTCAGTCATGGCTATTTGATTAGTGAATTTTGAGGGGAGGGCCGGGGGAGCGCAACTCCCCCGCCCTCCCC
>CBFDAH010000284.1:0-2568 GCA_965602785.1 uncultured Syntrophobacterales bacterium | reverse complement strand
CCCATGAAGCCGTTTCCGTCGAGTGGAAACCGGGGTTCGCGCCGGGGGATTCGGGCCAGATGAAGGTTACCCCAGAGATGGAGCCGCACTTACAGCGATGACCTACCTGGCGCCGGGCGAGATAACCAGACACGGCCTGGGTGCTTCGCCTCATCCGGGGGGATAGTCCCCGGGCCGAGACAAGGCTGGATACGCGCCGCCAGGCTTTTGAGAAGTTTTATCTGGGCCAAAAGGGGTTAGATGATAATCTAACCTCCTTTTTTTCTTGGGTGCCTGGAGGGGATGAGCCCGCCCCGGAGGCCGAAAGGGTTCGGGGTTGTTTTTTTCAAACGGGGAGGGGGCATCATGGTCGGGGACTCTTTCTGGGTACCTACCAAGAAAAAGGGCGCCCGGCTTTGAGCCGGACCGGGAGAAGCCTCCCCACAAGGGTCGCCGAAGTGTGCCTACAGCAGGGGCAGCTGACCGCGGGATTTCTTTAGGCCTTGAAAAACGAGGTGGCCCCACGTATGCTGTCGGGAAAAAACTGACCCCCACAGACCGCCAGCCGAGATGGCATCCGGATCGGCATGCAGATAAATTTCTAAGCGAACCCGCAACCCTCTGGTGCAATCTTTCTTTTCCCTGAGAGGTATTTTCACCCCTGGCGGTGAACACACCATCCCCCTGAGATTATGTCCCTTGATGCCTACCTGACCGTGGCCATTCTAACGCTGGCCTTTGCGTTATTAGTCAGCACCAGGATACCTCCGGTGGCGATTTTCGTGGGGGCCCTGACCTTGGCCATTACCTTGGGCCTGGCCCCCCTGGGTCAGAGCCTGAAGGGGTTCTCCAATCCAGGGATGCTGACCATCGGGGTCCTCTTTATGATCGCCGCGGGGATGTACCGCACCGGCGCCATTACCCTGATAACCGAGAAATTTATCGGCCGTCCCAAAAGTTTGCTGTCGGCCCAGATGCGAATTCTGCCCCCGGTGGCCGTAAGCAGCGCTTTCCTCAATAATACCCCCATAGTTGCCATGTTCATCCCGGTGATTCGGGACCTCTCCCGGGCCCTGCGCCTGGACGCCACCCGGCTTTACATTCCCCTGAGTTACTCCTCCATCCTGGGGGGGACCTGCACCCTCATCGGCACCGCCACCAATCTGGTGGTGGCCGGCCTGGTGATGGACTATCTGGCCATGCAGCATCAGGGCGCGGTGTCTTTGCAGAAGATCGGCATGTTTGATCTCACCTACATCGGGGTGCCCATCACCCTCGTGGGCATCGCCTTCATGATGCTGACCAGCCGGGTCCTGCTGCCGGCCCCCCGTAAAACAGACATAACCGGCAGATTCAAGCGCCTGTACAATGCGGAATTTGTGGTGAGCGAACGGTCGCCGTTAATCGGCAAGAATCTCGCCAAATTAGGGTACATTGACGCAGAGGGCTTTCAATTAGTGGACCTGAGGCGAGCGGCGGGCGACAGCGCGGCCATCGAGCCTTACGCCAGGTTACAGGCCGGCGATATTCTCTGTTTCACGGGAAACTTTGAAGCCGTGCCCTTACTCTGGGACACTCAAGGATTGGAACCGATACATCAACTGCCAGAAATGGAAACCGAAAGGTTCACACACCGGTTGGTTGAAGTGGTAATCTCCCCGGAATGTGATTGGCTCGGCAGGAAGGTTTCAAAGTTACCCACGCCTGATAGTCCCTACCGTGTCGCAATTATCGCCCTTTCCCGGGGCGGGCAGCCGGTCCCGGGACCACTGGGCGAGGTTCGGATTGAAGCCGGTGACGACGTGATCCTGGAAGTGGATGAATCCTTTTTTCATGAGAACTTGAACGAAGTTGAGTTCTCACTGACCAAGCGGCTTACCGGGGTCCGGTTCAAACGCTATGATCGAGCCTTGACCGCCACATTCATTACCGCAGGCATGGTCCTGGTGGCCGCTCTGGGCTGGATGAGCATGTTGAATGCCGCGCTGTTGGCCACGGGGGCCATGCTTTTGACCGGGTGCATGTCGTTGAGATATGCCGGACGCAGCGTGGATTTTTCCATCCTGATTATCATAGCCAGTGCCATGGGGCTGGAAGTGGCCGTGACGGAGAGCGGACTGGCGAGGCAAATTGCTGAAACGCTAATTCAGCTTGGCGGTAAAGATCCTCACGTAGCCATCACCATGGTTTTCCTGGGCTGCATCCTCATGGACACCTTAATCACCAATGTGGCTTCTGCGGTGTTCATGTTTCCCATCGCCATCCACATGGCCACCACTCTGGGTTTGAATGGCATGCCTTTCGTAATGACTCTCATGGTAGGAGCCTCGTGCAGCTTTATCTCGCCCATGGGGTACCAGACTAATTTGATGGTCTACGAACCGGGCAGCTACCGATTCATCGATTTCGTTAAAATAGGCGTGCCGCTGACCATTCTGGTGGGAATCGTGACTATTGCTTTGGTGCCGCGTATCTGGCCTTTTTGAGATGAGGCTGCCCTGAAAGTATCTTGAGGGGAGGGCCGGGGGAACGCGGTTCCCCCGCCCTCCCGCAGGGTAATTTTAGTGGGGGGGGGGGGGGGGGGGGGGG
>CBFDAH010000283.1:0-2582 GCA_965602785.1 uncultured Syntrophobacterales bacterium | reverse complement strand
TGGGGGTTTTCGGCTCCTGGAAACTCGGGCTTCCAGAGGGGGCTAAACTTCATTTCGAGTCAACCGCATTGACTCAGGCGGGGGGAAGCAAATACCATGCGCCTCATTACAGGGGCTTATATGGAGGCGATTTGGGAAGCTGTAAGAACTGACCTGAAGGAGCATATTTCTCCTTCAGGTTTTTCTTTGTGGATCTAGCCCTTGCGGGTGAAGCCGGGACCCGCCGGGGAACTCCTGAGCACGCCAACACAGCATTCCAAACGCGGAGTCAGCCCTCCTCCTCCGGTCCGGATTTGGTTTGGTAACGCTTCACTCCTGACGAGGGGCGACACCATGAGCGGGCGCTCCAAGTGCCTTGAAAGAACCCTCCCCTGGCCTTTCCCGGCCGGGCGGGGGTTTTTTGTTCAGATGGATTAGCATTAATCCCAGATGAGCGGGTTTTTCCCCACTGCTTACGTTTCATAAGGGGGACGAAAACATGATCGTAAGGAGAAAAAACCTATGGTGTTTTAGCCTGCGGGGATATCAGGGGGATTCTCCTCGTGGGCTTCCTGGTGCTGGTCGTGGTGGGATTACTTTCGGGGCCGGTGCTGGCCGCGGACCCCTTGGGGAAGATCCGGGACCAGGAGATTACCCAGATTCTGCGGTTGAAGGCGGGGCAATCCAAGGTGCTCCGGGTGCCCTTCACCATCACCCGCATTTCGGTGGCCGACCCGGAGGTGGCAGACATCATCCTCACCAGCCCCAGGGAGGTCTACATCAACGGGATGGCCCTGGGGCTGGCAGGCTAGCTGGTGGTGGGCCTCCTGGGTTGCTGCGGCCATCATACGGAGCGGGATTACGGCCGTTCCGTAACCCATAACCTCGCCGCCCAGGTGGTGAACCCCGAGGCCGGCAAGGTGGTCAAGGTGGGGGTGGGATTGCCCCCGGAGGCCGCGGTGAACGCCTATGAGAAGTACAACAAGAGTTTCAAGGCTGAGGAGCAAAAACCTCTCCTTAAGCTCACCACCGAAGACTAAGGCGGACCTCGCCCCTTCACGGCGAGGCCCAAGGAGGTGCTGTTTACCATGCTGCCAGAGATGCTGATCCAAGCCCGGGTCAGCGCCTATGGGTGCTGGTAAAAACTTTTTTTTGCAGCTCAAATGCGGTCTTATTTATGGCTGCCCCCAATACCTCAGAGCATGAGGAATGCCAGGGGTAGCAAAGGGGGAGGATATGGACCGAGAGAAAGATGCTGCGTGCTTCACTGGTAAGCGCTTTGTCACTGCCCAGGGTTTGGCCCTGGCTGTCATAGTGGTCCTCAGCGGCCTGTTGGCGGCTTTTTACGGGTGCAAATCAACGGGCAGCGAACAGCGGACTTTTCTCAAAACGGTACGGCCGGCCTCGGATACCGCGAGGCTGGTCAGAAACGCCACCTACCTCAAGCAAACCGGGCGGATGGAGTTGGCGGTGAAGGAACTGGAGGAGGCGCACCTCCAGGAACCTGGAAACCTGAAGATATTAGACGCTCTCATCCAGTGCTACGAAGAACTGGGGCACTTCGAGCGGGCCCAAGAACTCTACAAAGAGGCCTTGGCCCATTCCGGGTACCATCCGGCCCTGGAAAACAACCGCTGCTATTCCCTGTACCTGGCGGGACGCCTGGGCGAAGCTGAAAAATGTTTTCGGGAGTTGTTAGCGAGTCATCCTGAAAACCAGACAGCCCGAAATAACCTGGGTCTGGTGCTGACTCGCCAGGGGCGGGAGACTGAGGCCCTGACTCTATGGCGTGAGGCCCTTGGGGAAGACGCGGCCCGGCAGCGTTTGAGCCAGGCCCTGGCCGCCCTGGGACGGGAGGTCCCGCCCACCCTGGCCGCTCGGCAGCCGCCTTCAGAGAGCAATAAGGTGGCAACAACAACCGAGCCTTCTCCGCCACCTACAGCGGCAGTCCCGAAGCCTACCGCACCTTCCCCACAGGTTCAGGAGGAAGTTACGGCCAAGGCGGTTGCTGTCCCGGCTCTTAAACAACAGGAAACCCCACCCCAGACTGGGCCAACACCTTCAACTTCCCAACCCCTCGCCACCTCAGAAGGATCTGATCAGGTGGCTTCTGGCGAGGTAACCTCAACTACTCCCAACGAACTGGCTCAAAAACCGTCGTCTCCGCTTGCCCAACCACAGGCAAAAAGTGCAGTTCCGGCTCCTGAGCCGGTCGCTACTTCCGTCACCCCTACCCCAGCTCCTACTGTTGAGACTGCGGCTTCTTTGCCACCAAACCAGGAGAAACCCACCGCTCCTCCAGCGGTGCAACCTGGCAAAGAAAGCAAGGCCGCTCCCGCCACTGCGCTCACTACCGGGGAACTGGACAATACGCGTATTGAGATCAAAAACGGCAACGGTGTCAAGGGCCAGGCTAGAAAGCTGAGAAGCCACCTGTACCTGGAAGGCTTTACCGTGGTGGGCATCGGCAACCACATCAACTTCGGCCTCGAGGAAAGCATCATTTCCTACCGGCCCGAGGCGGCGCGGATGGCCAAGGTTCTGGAGCAAAAGTTCTTGCCCGGAGCGAAGCTCGAGGAAGGAGGCAGGCTCTCGGCAAAGGC
>CBFDAH010000282.1:0-2656 GCA_965602785.1 uncultured Syntrophobacterales bacterium | reverse complement strand
GGGCCAGGGACCTGAGGTCCCTGCCCTCCCCCCACACCCCCCTCCCAACCCGCAGGAGGGCTAAAAAGTCGGGGCCACTAGCCCCGACTTTTCATTTTTCCCCTCTATGTGGGGGAGGGAGTTTGAAGACTCGTAGGGTGCGTCTTATTACTCAGTGCAGGAAATAGATTAATGTAGCGCCGTCGCCCTCGGCGGCGCCGTAACCGCCGAGGGCGGCGGTTCTACATTTGCGTGTTAATCAATATTTATGCTCGGAGTAATATATGAAGTTGTGCTCAAACAGGTAACTTCAGAAGATGCCGGAGTCAAATCTTCTGTATGGCTGGTGGCACAGGCGTCTCGCCTGTGCAGGCGCAGGCTAAAGCCTGCGGCTACAGAACATACTTATTTGATTGCATTTCTGTCTTACGCACCATTCTTGTTTTATCTCGCCAACAAAGGATGGTGCGTGGAACTCGCTCTACTGCTATTGATTCTGGTTCCCAAGCTCCCGCTTGGGAACCTCATCTGAGTACAAAGCTCTGCTCTGTGCCAAGCAGGAGCTTGGCAAGCAATCCCATTCCCAAGCAGAGCTTGGGAACGAGGTGAATTTGGCGGTCAATAGACCTCTTCGTGAGTGCCCACAGTCAAAAGAAGAATAGCGTCTTCCCCCTGATAATGGACAAATTCGAAGACAATTCTCAGGTCAAAGCCAGCGCTGCACGCATAGGTTCCTGCTAACTTGCCTTTTAATTTGTGAGTGGTCAGAAGGGGATGGAAGGTGTCTTCTGATAGTAATTGTAAGGTTTCATGGAGAACTGCGGCTATCCAAGGTCTTTTTCTTACCAGGCGGCGGGCTGCTTTAATAAAGGTAGCGGACCGCAGCAGCAACCGTTTCACGATACTATTTCTTTCATCAAGTCTTCGGCGTTAATGGGATGACACTCCCCTGACTGGAATTCTCGCCGCGCCGCCTTGATTTCTGTAGCTATCTCTCCCCTCCGTTCTTCAATAACACGCCTTTGCAGCACATCTAAAAAAGTTTCTTTTTCTTCTCTAGATAGTTTGTCCACCGCATCCAACAGGTCGGCAAAGTTTTGGATATGTTCCATTGATTAAACACCTCCATCTGGGCAACTGAGGTGAGAAAAATATTTTTCTCTTATTATATTTCAATCCGACTCACCTCACACCTTCTTTTCCCACCTCAACAAATCCGTCACTTGCGCTAAGGTCCGCCCCTCTAAGATCTCTTCCCGGATGCGGTTTTCCTTTTCCAGGACGTCCATAGCCCGGTTGGCGTACTCCACTGCCAGGCGTTGGGGGAGGACCGTCACCCCGTCGTCGTCGCCCAGCAGCCAGTCCCCGGTCTCCACCCGGGTGTGGCCGATGCGGATGGGGACGCCGATTTCCCCAAACCCCCTCGGTTCCCCGGCATTGGGCATGACCAGGCGGGTGAAGGCCGGAAATTGCAATTTCACGATATCCCCGGAGTCCCTCAGGGCCCCGTAAATCACCACCCCCGCCAGGCCCTTCTGGATGGCGGAGTTGGTGGCCAACTCCCCCCAGATGGCCGGACCCACCCCCCCGGCGTCGATGACCAGGACGTCTCCCGGTTGCGCCAGATCGATGGCCTCCACCGGCTTGGCCCAGTCCCCCGGATAGGTACGCACCGTAAAAGCCCGGCCCACTATGCGGATGCCGGGAAACAGGGGTTTTAGGCCCTCCAACACCCCGGCCCGGTGCAGGGCGTCCGAGAGGTTGGCAGCGGAGACCATCTCCAGGACCTTGCGGATGTCTTCCTCCCCGACCCGCTTGAAGAGCGTGGTGGGAATGACCACCCCTTCGTCCAGGGCCCGGCGGATTTCTTGCGTCGCCACCCCCGGGTCCTTGGCTTTGGTGATGGCTCCCCCCACAATGACATAACTGGCTCCGTGGGCCACGGCCTGGGCCGCGGTCTCGGAGTTGATGCCCCCCGCCACCCCCACAGGCACCTTGACCGCCTGGCTCACGGCCATAAGCGTGGCAAAGGGGTCCTGGCCCCGCATCTGCTCGTCGATGGCCACGTGTACCGTAATGTAATCCGCGCCCAGCGCCTCGGCCCGCTTGGCCCGCTCCACCGGATCGGGAACCGCGATGAGGTCCACCACGATATGGGCTCCGTAGTTCTTGCCTGCCAGGACACACTCCTCGATGGTGGCGTCAGTAGCCGTGCCCAATACGTCAATAATGCTGGCCCCCGCCTTGGCCGCGGACTCCACCTCCACCCGGCCGGCATCCATGATCTTCATGTCCGCCACGATGGGTTTGCCCGGGAAATGGCGCTTCAACTCCCGCACCGCATCCAACCCCTCACTCTTTATGAGGGGAGTGCCCACTTCGAGCCAATCCACCCCGGCCGGCACCGCCTTCTCGGCCACCAATACCGCCCGATGTAAATCCACAAAATCCAACGCCAACTGCAACTTGACGGTCATGGGAATGTCCTTGGTATGAATTCTTGGGGGGTTCCCACGGGCTGGAAGTCCGTGCTACCAGGGCCGCAGGCCCTTACCCCCTCCCCCAATCCCTTAGGGGGATTAATTAAGCCTGGAAGTCGAGGCTGAAGGCCTCGCCTTCCAGGCCCCTTAAGCGGGTTGGGAGGGGGGTGTGGGGGGAGGGCAGGGACCTCAGGTCC
>CBFDAH010000281.1:0-2720 GCA_965602785.1 uncultured Syntrophobacterales bacterium | reverse complement strand
CCAGGGCATCACGGTCAGAAAGGTCTCCACCAATATTTTGCAAGTGGTGAGCCTCTACTCGGACGATGACCGCTACGATGAAACCTTTCTATCCAATTATGCCGTGATCAACCTGCAGTATCCCCTGGGCCGCCTCCCCGGGGTCGGTCAGATCCATGTCATCGGCGCAGGGTCCTACAGCATGCGGGTCTGGCTGGAGCCCCACAAGCTCCAGCACTACAGTCTGACCGCTATGGATGTGGTGAATGCCATCAGGCGGCAAAACGTCCAGGTGGTGGCGGGGAAACTCGGAGGGGCCCCGGTGCCGTCGGAGCAGACCTTTCAGTTCACCATCAACGCTTTGGGGCGGCTTGCCGAGGTGTCCCAGTTCGAAAATATCATCGTTAAGATTGTCCGGGGCGAGACGGCCCAGATTGTCCGGGTCAAAGACCTCGCCCGGGTGGAACTCAGCCAGCAGGTTTTTACCAATTTTGCCGAGCTCAGCGGCCATCCGGCCGCGCAAATTCTGGTTCATTCTTTGCCGGGGGCCAACGCCATCGCCGTGGGGAAAAACGTGCGCCAGGCCATGGCCGAGATGAGCAAGGATTTTCCGGAAGGTCTGAAGTATGCCATTTACTACGATACTACGGACTTTATTCAGCAAGCCATCAGCGCGGTATACGACACCTTGTATGAAGCCGGGATCCTGGTGCTCATCGTCATCATGGTGTTTCTCCAAAACTGGCGCGCCACCCTGGTGCCGGCCACCACCGTACCCGTGACCATCATCGGCGCCTTTGCCGCCATGGCCTTGTTGGGCTTCACGGTCAATCTCATGACCCTGTTCGCCCTGATTCTGGCCATTGGCATCGTGGTGGACGACGCCATCGTCATTGTGGAGAACTCTTCCCATTATATTGAACAGGGACTAGCGCCCAAGGATGCCGCCATTAAGGCCATGGAGGAGATGACCGGTCCGGTCATCGGCATTACCCTGGTGCTGGCCGCGGTATTCCTACCCGCGGCGTTCATGCCGGGTATTACCGGCCAGCTTTTTCGGCAGTTCGCCCTGGTCATCGCCGCCACCGCCATCATCAGCGCTCTGAACGCCCTGACCTTGAAGCCCACTCAGTGCGCCCTGTGGTTGCGCCCCCATGACCCGAACAAGAAACCCAACGCCTTCTATCGGGGCTTCAACCGGGTCTACGGGGTCGTGGAAGGCGCCTATGTCACTCTGATCCGGTGGATGGTGAATCGCCCGGGGCTGATGGCCCTGGTGTTTTTCTTGATTGTCGGCCTGGCCGGCTGGCTTTTCTCTCAGCACCCCACCGGTTTTCTTCCCATCGAAGACCAGGGTTACGCGATTATCGTGGGTTACCTGCCCGACGGTGCCTCCCAACCTCGGGTCAAAGAGGCTTCACACCGAGTCAACGGCCTTCTTAAAAAGACTCCAGGCCTTGCCTCCTGGGTCACCATAGGCGGCTACTCCCTGCTGGACGGCGCTAGTGTCCTTAACGCCTTCAGCACCTTTGTCATCTATGACAAATGGGACAAGCGCGGCGCCGCCTTGAGCCAGGACAAAATTGTCGGCAATCTGAGGCAGGAGCTCACCGCAGTAGAAGAGGCCGAGTTTGTCGTGATAGTGCCGCCATCCATCAGCGGCTTGGGAAAATCCCGGGGTTTCCAGATGATGGTGGAGGACCGGCGGAGCCTGGGCCTGGCCGGGCTGGAAAAGGCTGTTTACCAACTGATCCGGGCCGGCAGCGCCCAATCAGGTTTGTACGGCCTGACCACATCCTTCAGCGCCAGAAGCCCCCAGCTCTACCTCGATATTAACCGGACCAAGGCGGAGTCCCTGGAAGTGCCGCTGGACAATATCTTCAAAACTCTCCAGGCGTATCTCGGTTCCTCCTTTGTCAACCTGTTCAACAAGTTTGACCAATCGTACCAGGTCTATGTGCAGGCCGCCGCCCCCTACCGGCTCCGGCCGGAGGACATCAAAAGTCTGTACGTCCGCAATACCAAAGCTGAAATGGTGCCCCTGGGCACTCTTTTGTCCATCCAGCACATGTTGGGCTCCGAGCTGGTCACCCGCTACAATCTCTATCCTGCAGCCTCGGTGTTCGGAGCGGCGGCCCCGGGCTTCAGCTCCGGCCAGGCCCTCAATCTCATGGAGCAGGTGGCCGCCCATACCCTGCCCCGGGGCATCTCCTATGAGTGGACGGCTACGGCCTATCAGCAAAAGCAGGTGGGCAACCAGGCCTACTTCATCTATGCCCTCTCCATTCTCCTGGTGTTCCTGGTCCTGGCTTCCCAGTATGAAAGCTGGACCAACCCGGCGGCGGTTATTCTGGTGGTGCCCATCGCCTTGGTGGGGGTGATCCTGGCCCTGATCATCCGGGGCTTCGACAACAACCTCTACACCCAGGTGGGCCTGGTGCTGATGATCGCCCTGGCCAGCAAGAACGCCATTTTAGTGGTGGAATTCGCCCGGGAATTGCATGCCGGCGGCCTGTCCATCGCTGACGCGGCGGTGGAAGCCACCCGCCGCCGTTTTCGCCCCATCATCATGACCTCTTTCGCCTTCATCCTGGGGGTGGTGCCGTTGATGAAGGCCGGCGGGGCCGGGGCGGCCAGCCAGCAGGCCATCGGCACGGTGGTCTTCGGCGGCATGCTCGCCTCCACCTTCCTGGCCATTCCCTTTGTACCGGTATTTTATGTAATTACGCAACGCTTCAGTG
>CBFDAH010000280.1:0-2735 GCA_965602785.1 uncultured Syntrophobacterales bacterium | reverse complement strand
ATATTTTTTTACCAGCTCAAGGTAAGTGCCATTGTTGCGACAGATTTCCAAAAAGGCATTAAACTCCTTTAGTAATTGAGGTGAGGTTTTCGCAAAAGCAAAAGCCATGGTCTGTTTTGAAGTAATCGGACCAATTACTTTAATCTGGCCTGGCCATTTATCCAGGGCTATCAGTGCGTCAGGGACATCGAGGAGGGTCATTTCCGCCTCCCCGTTAATGATTGCCGGGGCTAGCTCGTTGAGGTCTCCCTGGAATAGTTTCGCCTTGACACCGGTCTGTTCTAACTTATAAAGACTCGGGTCAAGACACGTGTTGGGCTTTCCCAAGAGGGTGCGTCTTTTGATCAATTTCTTTGTGGCAGCAATATCCTGGGCAATTTTACCCATGGGCATAATGGGCTTGACCGAGGAATCAGCTCTGGCGATCAACCAGACCTGGGTGGGGAAAGTGGGTTGGGAGAAAGCCACTACCTTTTTCCGCCATGGCAGGATGGTGAAGCCATTGGCAATGACGTCTCCTTTAACCGGCGCTTTGCCAACAATTTGGACGTCGTCATTCTGGGTTTTTACCTTTAAACCGGTGAGGTCTTCGATACACGTACCCCATGAAGTTTTGACATATTCGTAGCGCACGCCCAGATGTTGAGCAAAAAGCTTCACTAACTCCACATCCATCCCATCACCATGGCCGGTGACAAAGTTGGCATAAGGAATGCCGAGATGGCGTAAGACACCGCTTTCCCGTATTTCGGGAAGATCGCCGGCCACGGCGAGTCCTAATAAACTAAAGAAGGAAAGAATTGCCGCGGCGAGCCAGGTTGTCCGGCGGGTGAAATTTTTGATCCTCGGGTCCATGAGGAACTCCCTGGTTTTGCTTATAGATTTTCTTGTTCAAGAAAACTGGCAGGATCTGTCTTCCAGTGGTATCGGCAAGTTGTCGCGAAAAATAAAAATCACCAGAATCTTGGGGATGAGCAGGAAGGGCAGGGCTTACCTTTTTATTTGTACCGGGGGTTCGCCGGCAGGTTGCCGTTTGGCTGCTATTAAGAAGAAAGGCGGCCAGGACGCCCGGGTGGCGGCTTTAGGCCGGCGGCACGGCTGGCGGGGGAAATACAGTAATCAGTAATCAGTAATCAGTAATCAGTTTTCGGTTCTCGGTTAGAAAAACCTGAGAATTAAGGGGGTAGGTTTTTCACGAGGGGGCTCTCCTAAGGGGCGAGAGGGGAAAACGGGAAGTTTTGGGGGGCGAGATGGGGGAAAGGGATTCACACGGGCTGGAAGCCCGTGCTACCGAGGCTGCGGGCCCATACTCCATCACTCCAGCCTTCTCCCGGAGGGGGGAGATGAGTTAACAAATTAAGAATTGACACGAATTTCGTGGTGCACTAAAATTGTGTTATGAAGAATGTGACCATCACCTTGGATGAGGAAGTGGCCCGGTGGGCCCGGATTCGGGCGGCGGAGCGCAATACCAGCGTCTCCCGGCTGGTGGGGGAGCTCCTCAAGGAGAAAATGCGGCAAGAAGAGGACTACCGCCTGGCCATGGAGCAGTATCTGGCGCAAGAGCCTCAGGTTCTGAAAAAGCCCGGGCGTCGCTACCCCAAGCGGGAAGAGCTCCATGAACGCTAGGGTGTTTGTGGACACCAACGTCCTGGTGTACTGCCGGGACGCGTCGGAGCCCCAAAAGCAGCAGGAGGCCCTGGCGTGGATGGCGGCGCTCTGGGACAGGCGGGCCGGCAGATTGAGCTTCCAGGTGCTCCAGGAATTTTATGTGACGGTGACGGCCAAGCTGGACCCGGGGTTGGACAAAGAGCTGGCCCGGCGGGAGGTGCGAGCGCTCCTGGCCTGGCAGCCGCTCAGGGTGGACGCCCGGCTCCTGGAGGGGGCCTGGCTTCTCCAGGATCGCTTCAGGTTGTCCTGGTGGGACGCCCTGATTGTGGCCGCGGCCCAGTCCGCACGGTGCCGGTATCTTCTAAGCGAGGATTTTCAGGAACACCAGAGCCTGGGGGACATCCGGGTGGTGAACCCCTTTGCCGCCCAGCCGGAAATCCTGGACGATATTAATTGAGTCTTGAGCAGCAAGGGAAAAGGTAGCAGGATAAGGGGAGGGGAGGCCAGCACAGGCGGGACGCTTGGCAAGGGAAATACAATATACAGTAATCAGTAATCAGTAATCAGTAATCAGTAATCAGTTTTCTGTTTTCGGTTAGAAAAACCTGAGAATTAATGGGGTAGGTTTTTCACGAGGGGGTTCTGTAAAGGGCGAGAGGGGAAAACGGGAAGGTTTGGGGGGGGCGAAATGGGGGAACGGGATACAGGCAAAACAGGGGCGGGGCTCTTGCAGGACCGGCGCCGGCTCTCCTGGTGGGAGATGCTCAGCGGTGCTGTGAACCAAGTGGCGGGGTGTACTAATGAACAAAGCTATTCACCGTACAGTTCGTAAGCTCAAACCATTAGATGAAGGTTCTCCCAATGGAACCATCGGGCCATTTTCCCAATATTTTGAAGTTCCAAACATAATTCTTTTGGGGGATCCCGGTTCTGGGAAGACGCACACCTTTAAAGCGGCAGCTGAAGAAGAAAAGGCAGAGTTCAAAACCGTTCGCCAGTTTCTTGCGACGGAAGGAAGGGGTTGTGAAGGAAAGACCGTTTATCTGGATGGATTAGATGAATTTCGGTCGAGAATCCAAGATAAGAACTCAGTTATCGAGGTAATCAAGTACTTAGGCAGAATT
>CBFDAH010000279.1:0-2752 GCA_965602785.1 uncultured Syntrophobacterales bacterium | reverse complement strand
CTTGTGGTGCTATATACAAAAAATATAGGTGGGGGGCGGGCCTGGCACCTCTGGTCCCTGCCCCCCCCCCACACCCCCCTCCCAACCCGCTTAGAGGTTAACTGAAAGGATTGGGGCTTTTAAGCCCCAATCCCTTCAGTTAGTTATCCTCCCAACATGGGGTTGGGGGTGGGCAGCAGTAATGTCCGGTATGACAATTGCTTTAAATAACCACGAAGGAAAGATTATGTGCCAGGAATGCCTGATTCCCTGATTTTTCGCAGGTCGGGCACTGTCCGCCACCGGTCTCTGGATATCAAATCCTCTTCATATTGAGAAGCGTTCCTCAGATTAAAGAAAACGCTGGTGGCACAGGCGTCTCGCCTGTGTTTCCCTCCCCTGTCGTGCCGGGGTGATCAAGCGAGTTCTGGTTCCAGGGCCGGTAATCCAGGGGTGAGGAGGGTATCGAGAAACGCTTTCTTGTAGGCGCTTAGGATTTTGTCCCGCCGCATAATCACGGCAAGAAAATCCGCCTCGACAATTTGCGGTAACGGGATAAAGGCCAGGTTCCTCGGCACCGCCAGGGGTAATTCTTTGACGATGGTGGCAAAGGAGATGCCCAGACCCATCTCCACGTATACCGAGCTCAATTCCACATTGGAAGATTCCATGACCACATGGCAGTCAAGGCCCTGTTCCTGAAAGAGGGCTTCCAGAGTTCCGCGCCCCGGAGACCTGGGGGTGCGGGGCGGCATAATTAAGGGATACCGGGCGATGTCCTCAATGGTGACCTGCGGTGACCGGGTCAAGGGATGGCCCGGGGGGGCCATGAGGACCATCTCCACGGGGTGCCAGCGCTGGGCCGCCAAATCCTTGGGGGTTATTGATTCCAGGGCTATACCGAAGTCGATGTCGCCTTGCCGCACCAGGTCGATGACCTCGGTTTGGGAGCGATCCAGTATGGCCAGACGCACCTGGGGGTAGCGTTGGGGGTAGTGGCGCAACACCTCCCGGAACAGGTGATAGAGGGTGGTGAAGGGTGCGGCCAGCCGGAGCTCTCCGGCCGGGGTGCCCTTCAGCTCTTGAAGCTCCTCCAGCAAGCCCTGGTAGGATCCCAGGACTCCCTGGGCAAACCTGAGAAACCTCTCGCCGGCCTCGGTAAGCCTGAGTTTGCGCTTGCCGATCCGTTCGAGGAGCCGGCAGCCTAACTCCTCTTCCAAAGCCTTCACTTGCTGGCTGAGGGCGGACTGACTGCGAAAGGTGGCCTCCGCCGCTTTGGTGAAGCTGCCCAGATGGGCTACCTGGTGGAAACCCACAAGTTGCTGCCAATCCATAAGTTTTATTTATTATAAAGATTAAATTAATTAATTTTACTTATATTATGGACTGCTCATACAATCAAGGGAAATAAGCAGGCAGGAGGAAGTGTCATGAAGGAATCTTTGCAACCGGGCATCCGGTTTACCTTCAGCTTTCCTGTCCCCGAGAACCGGACCGTCTCCCATCTTTTGCCCGAGTCGCCGGAATTTCAAGCCATGCCGGAGGTGCTGGCTTCGGGGTTCATGGTGGGGCTCATCGAGTGGACCTGTATTCAAGCCATCAATCCGCATCTGGACTGGCCCCAGGAGCAGACCGTAGGGATCGGCTTCCAGCTTTCCCACGTGGCCGCCACCCCACCCGGTCTCACCGTGACGGTGGAGGTGGAACTCACCAAAGCGGAAGGCCGGAAACTGACCTTTGCCATCCGGGCGGCAGACGACCATGACCTCATTTCCGAGGGCATCCATGAGAGGTTTGTCATCGACGCCGCCCGCTTTAATGCCAAGACGGCCGCCAAAGTAAGCAGCGCTCAACCATAGGCGGTGCGGGTCTACGGCATTGCGAGGCGCGGGGTTAACAAGTCATGCTGGTGAAGAGCTACCGACTGGAATACTGCCTGCCACCCCACCCGGAGGCCACCCATTTGCGGGGCTTGGCCCATCTAGAGGGGGATATCGGGGATCTCCTGCCCCATCTGAACACGGTATTACGGGGTCACCTGTATTTCCGGGAGCCCCCGTCTCTCACCATCAAGTATCAGGCCAAGCTCATCACCTTGTATCCCAAGGAAATTGCCATCAACATCCTGAAAGATGAAGAGGAGGCCGAAGAGATCATGGCCTGGCTCCAGGGTACCATCAATGCCACCTGGGAGGGGCGAAGTGAAATTGTGCCGAGCTTCGAGGTGGCTCCCAAACCCCGCATCCTGGAGATCCTCAAGCTCCTCCCGCGCACCAACTGCCGGGAATGCGGCCAGCCCACCTGTTTGGTCTTCGCCACCAGGGTGAGCGCCGGGGAAGTGTCCCTGGAGGCCTGCACCTGCCTTGAGGCCGAACGCCAGACCATGCTCCGGGATTATCTCGCCCGGTTTCAGGCAACGGGCGCTTCCTGCTAAGGTTTTGTGGCGGAAATACCTTTACCTAGTAATGACACCAGGCAAGCACGTATATCCCCCGCCCCGTGGGGGGAGGGCCAGGGTGGGGGTGGTAAAATCCCTGGCAGGCAGGCCCTTTTCGGAAAATATCCCCCTCCCCCCAGCCCTTTCCCGCCAGTGGAGGGGGAAATAAACTTTCTATAAACTGTTGCAAAACTTCTAATTCTCCCAAAATGTCATTCTGAGCGAAGCGAAGAATCTATCATTTTCAATTAGTTGAGATCCTTCACTTTGTTCAGGATGACAGAAAAATAGGTTTTGCAAGGGCTGCTAGTCACGGCACTTTTCCAGAGATATCAG
>CBFDAH010000278.1:0-2781 GCA_965602785.1 uncultured Syntrophobacterales bacterium | reverse complement strand
TACCGCCCCGTGTTGCACGCCAGGAGTTCCCCAAGGCGCAGACCGTTGATGAATCGCCGGAGCCGGTGCCGAAACCTGAGCCTGCCCTTAAATCTCCCGTTAAACGCGTTTTAAAGGCCGATACACAGCTTGAAATCCCTACCCCCATCCCTACTATCCCCGAACCTGTCGCAGAGCCCAAGACCCTGCCTGAAAGAAAACATGTTCAAATCTCTGGTGGTGACAAAGGGAGCGTCAGAGTTCACCATCACAAGCTCGCAAGGAGGGCTTATGACAGGCCAGTTGAGGAAAACCGCAGCCCGACAGGAGGCGGGATTTGGTTCCCTGGTGAGGAGGAGTGAATTTAAGAAAATATATTATTTTCTTAAAAATATCCCTTTTTTTCTTTATCTTTTCTTAAAAATAATATATATATTATTAAAAAATAGCAGGGGGCAAGACCATGGGAAAGTATAAGATAACCCGTGACAAGTTCCTGTCCACCGATGAAGTCAAGCGACTTCTCAAGACCTGTGAGGAACAGGCCGAGCTTGATCTTCTCAAAGGCCGCCAAATTTGGGTCACCCGGCACATGCTGGTGGCCCTGGCCTTACGATCAGGACTGAGGGTGAAGGAGATCACCGCCCTCAAGATAGGCGACATCCATTTCTCCGCCAAGGACAACTATATCAGGGTCAAGAGCGGCAAGGGGGACAAGCCCCGTGATGTCTATTTCAACGGCCGCTTGTCCAAGCCTCTAAAGCGGTACATTGAGGTCAAGAAGAAGTCCTGGAAGCAGCCCGCAGGATCGGATGATTACCTGTTCACCGCCAGGGGAGGGAAGCCCTACACCACCACGGCCCTGCACATTTCCTTCAAGAGGGCCTTGGAGAAGACCGGTCTGCCCCTGCACCACACCATCCACCATTGCCGACATACTTTCGCAACCCACCTGTTGGCGGACACGGATAACCTACGGTACGTCCAGAGGCAGTTGGGGCATGAGAACATCGCCCATACGGCCTTATATGCCGATATTCTGCCGGAGCAGAACCAAATCCTGGCCGATAAGCTGTCAATTTGAGGAGGCCAAACCATGAAAGCTTACAGCTACATCCGTTTCTCTACACCGGGTCAGGAGGAAGGGGACAGCCTGAGGCGGCAGATTGAGCAAAGTGAGGCGTATTGCCAGGCCCACGGCCTCACCCTGGACGCCACCCTACGGCTCACCGACCGGGGCCTGAGTGCCTTCCATGGCACACACAGGACAAAAGGGGCCTTGGGGGAGTTCCACCGCCTGGTAGAGCAGGGCGAAATCGAGCCTGGAAGCGTCCTCCTGGTGGAATCGCTCGACCGCCTCAGCCGGGAGCAGGTCCTGGACGCCCTGACGCAGTTCACCGGCCTAATCCGGGCCGGGGTCAAGGTCGTAACCCTGGCCGATCGCATGGAGTATGACCGGGAGAGCATCAACGGCAACTTCGGGCAATTGTTGATGTCGCTGGTGATTATGTCCAGGGCGCATGAAGAGTCCGCAATAAAGTCTTTCCGGAGCAAAGAGGTCTGGGAGAAAAAGCGTGCCGAGGCTAACAATGGTCACAAGCTAACCGCCAATTGCCCGGCATGGCTCAAGCTGTCCCAGGACAGGAAGGCCTTTGAGGTCCTGCCCGAAGTCGCCCAGGTGGTAAACTGGATTTTCCGCATGAAGTTGGAGGGCAAGGGCTCAGGGGCTATGGAGCGGATACTGAACGCAGAACAAGATATCTGGAAGCCTAACGGGAAGCGAAGGTCCTGCGGCGGCTGGAGAAGGAGCTACATCGACAAGATTCTGAGAAACCGGGCGGTTATAGGCGAATACCAGCCGCATCGTAAGACCGGCGATAAGTGGACCCCAGAAGGAGACCCCATCCCGGATTACTTCCCCGCTATTGTGGACAGAGAAATGTTTAGCCAGGTCCAGGCGGTCATCCGTCACAATCGGGAATCCAGGGGCAATGCGGGTGGGCGCAATGGGCCGATAAACAACCTTTTCGGCCACATTGCCAGGTGCGCCTATTGTGGGGGGCCGATAGCCTATGTCAGCAAGGGGAGGCCTCCCAAGGGCCATAACTATCTGGTATGCGATAGGGGCAGGAGAGGGCTGGGCTGCAAAAGGTCACATATCCGGTACGATAAGTTTGAGCCATTGATTCTCAGCTATTGCAAGGGCCTGGACCCCGCCGAAATCCTCCCCGGCGACAAGAAGATGCAGTCTGAACTCACCACCCTGAAAAACCAGCTTCAGGCCGTGGAGGAAGAGATCGCCCAGATACAGGCCGGGATTGAAAAACTTCTGGACAACCTCGAACTCGGGGATATTGTCGCAGATCGTCTCCGGGCCAGGCAGGAGCAAAAGACAGACCTGGAGGCCCAGAGGGAAGCCCTATCCCAGAGGATCACCAAATTGAGCGGCAACGGGAAGGAAACCAAAAAGCAACTCGAATCCATCCAGGAGCTAA
Organism: uncultured Syntrophobacterales bacterium; assembly: GCA_965602785.1. Lineage (GTDB taxonomy): Bacteria > Desulfobacterota > Desulfobaccia > Desulfobaccales > 0-14-0-80-60-11 > JBGSLA01. The sequence continues at coordinate 307 of CBFDAH010000278.1, read as the reverse complement.
TCGACAGGATGGCCAAATTGAAGGGTCATGAGAGGACAGACCTACGGCTTAACCTTAGAAGCCAGCTAAGGCGGCTCATCGACCAGATGAATTTGCTCACGGACGATGACCAGGTGGGGATGATCTTCAAGACTGGGGAGCGGCGGCTGTTGATTATGGAAGGGGATCAGGTCCGGTTCCTGGATGTTGCAGCGGGGGCGGAGAGAGTCCCTGCCCAACTATGGAAGAAGGCATTAAACTATATATAATATGACGACACCGAGGGCACCCGGAGATGATGCAGGGTGTCGAGGAGCAGGCCTTCCCG
>CBFDAH010000277.1:0-2783 GCA_965602785.1 uncultured Syntrophobacterales bacterium | reverse complement strand
AGACCCCCTCCCCAAACCCCTGAAGGGGGGGATAACTTAACCTGGGAGGGCGGGGGATTTGCCATCCCCCGGCCCTCCCCTCAAGTCCCTTACCGATATCAGTGACTGATCGCTCTTACTTAAGCCGCGTGCAGCGGCCCAGCCGGTATCTGGGCCGGGAAATCAACGCCGTTTTCAAAGATCCCCGGGCCGTGAGTCTCAGGGCGGTTCTGGTCTTTCCCGACCTCTACGAAGTGGGCATGTCCCATCTTGGTCTGGCCATCCTCTATGACATCTTAAACCGTCAGGAGGATATATGGGCCGAGCGGGCTTACGCCCCGGCTCCGGACCTGGAGGCGGACCTCAAAAGCCGCGGCCGGCCTCTCGGTAGCCTGGAGTCCGGCGCCCCCCTCAAGGATTTCCACCTGGTGGGCGTGAGCCTCCAATACGAGTTGTGTTACACCAATCTCCTCACCATGTTGGAGTTGGGGGGCATCCCCCTCCTGGCCGAGGAGCGGGGGCCTCTGGACCCTGTGGTGGTGGGGGGCGGCCCGACCGCCTTCAACCCCGAGCCGGTGGCGCCGTTCTTTGACGCCGTCGTCCTGGGGGACGGAGAGGAGGCGGTTCTGGAGGTGGCGGCGGTGGTCCGGGCTTGGCGGGCCGCCCGGGGCACCCGGCGGGAGTTGTGGCAAGCCCTGGAAGAGTTGGAAGGGGTATACGTCCCCGCCTTTTTCACCATGACCTTCGACTATTCCGGAGGTTTGGTGGAGATCGACCCTCGAGGCCGCCGCCAACGGGTGAGGCGGCGGGTTCTGGCGGATTTGGACAGTGTGCCGTTGTCTCCCCGGGCCCTGGTGCCTACGTGCCAGATCGTTCATGACCGCCTCAATCTGGAGATTTCCCGGGGCTGCACCCGTGGCTGCCGGTACTGCCAGGCCGGCATGATCTATCGGCCGGTCCGGGAACGGCGCCCCGAGGGCGTGGTTGACTGGGTGGAACAAGCCCTGGCCGCCACCGGCTTCGAGGAAGTCTCCCTCCTCACCCTGAGTCCCGGGGACTACCGGCCCCTCCCCTGGCTCCTTGAAAGTCTTATGAACCGCCTGGAATCCCAGCGGGTGGCCCTGTCATTGCCGTCCCTGCGGGCCGACACCCTCACCCCGGAGGTGGTGACCCAGATCCGGCGGGTGCGGCGCACCGGCCTCACCATTGCGCCGGAAGCCGGCAGCGAACGCCTCCGGGCCGTGATCAACAAAAACCTGCCGGAAGAGGTTATCCTCTCCTCCGCCCGGGAAGCGTTCCGGGCTGGCTGGCGCCTCCTCAAGCTCTACTTCATGATTGGCCTTCCCACTGAGACTCCGGAGGATTTGGTGGCCATCGCCGCTTTGACCAGGCAAATCATGCAGACCGGCCCCCCCGGCTTCAGGCCCCGCCTGAATGTCAGCCTCTCCACCTTCATCCCCAAGCCCCACACCCCCTTTCAGTGGGAGAGCCAGGCGGACCTGCCGGAAGGCCAGCGCCGCTTGCACGAGGTCAAGGACCTCCTCAAACAGCGGGGCGTCCAGCTCAAGTGGAACTCCGGGGCCCAAAGCTGGCTGGAGGGCATCTTCTCACGGGGAGACCGGCGTTTGGCCCAGGTGCTCCTGGCCGCCCGCCGTCGGGGCTGCCGTCTGGACGCCTGGAGCGAGCACCTGCGCCTGGAACCCTGGCGTCAGGCCTTCCAGGACGCCGGGGTGGACCCGGCAGCCTACCGCCGCACCCGGGAGCCGGAAGAACTGCTTCCCTGGGACCACCTGGACGCCGGGGTGAGCCGGGAATTTCTTTTAGAAGAGCGGGAACGGGCCAACCGTACCCTCGAGACCCCGGACTGCCGTAGTGAGGGCTGCCAGGGCTGTGGCCTCTGCGACCAGGAACGGGTGGATTTGCGGTTGACCGAGGCCCCCCTCGAAGTCCTGAGCCCGCCCCCCACCGGGACCTCGCCGGAGGACCGGGTCTTCTGGTACCGCTTCTCTTTTGCCAAGCTGGAGGAGGCCCGCTGGCTCAGCCATCTGGAGTTGGTAAACGGCGTCTACCGCAGCCTGCGCCGCTCCGGGCTGCCCCTGGCGTTTACTGCCGGCCACCATCCTCTTCCCCGGGTGGCCTTCCATGGGGCTTTGCCCGTGGGTGTGGAGAGCCTCTGTGAAAGTATGGATGTGGGCCTGGCCGCCGAGCTGGAGGCCTGTCCCCTGGTCACCAGCCTCAACCAGGTTTTCCCCCCGGGACTGAGGATTCTCAGTACCGAGCGCCTCTCTCGGCCCCCGAAACCGCCCCGGCCGGAGCAGTTGGTCTACCATGTGGCAAGCCCGGAACCCGTGTTTGCCGAGCCGGCTTTGTCCAGTTTTTTGGACAGCCAGGAATTCCTGACCACCCGGCACCGCCCCAAGGGCAAACGCACCGTGGATGCGCGACGCCTGGTGGCTGCCCTCGAGATGCTGGACGAATACGAATTGCACCTGCGTCTTAGCAACCCGGAAAAGGACAACCTAAAAGTGACCGAGATCCTTAGGGCCATTTTTCACCTAACCGAGTCCCAGACCCAGGATTTGTACATTGTGAAAGTAAAGGTTATTTGAGAGGAAACTCTGGTGTTCCACAGGCTAAAATTAAATTGCACTGGCCCCTGCCTCTCTCCTAAACCCGTTCCCTCAACCCAGTATGTGAATTCTTAGGGCCGGAAAGTCGGGCTTTAAGCCCGCCTTTCCGGCCCCCCTTTGCGGGTTGGGAGGGGGGCGTGGGGGGGGGGACCGGGTGTACGCTACCAGGGGCCC
>CBFDAH010000276.1:0-2878 GCA_965602785.1 uncultured Syntrophobacterales bacterium | reverse complement strand
CCAGTCGGGCGGTGTTGCTCTCCAGCTCGCCGAGTTTGCTGTAGGCATTGCCCAGGTTGTTCTGGGTCATGGCCCACTGCATGGGCACCCGCTCCTTGGTAAACTCCTTTAAGGCCTCCCGATAGGCAGCCACGGCCTCTTCCAGTCGGGCGGTGTTGCTCTCCAGCTCGCCGAGTTTGCTGTAGGCATTGCCCAGATTGTTCTGGGTCATGGCCCAGTCCAGGGGCGGCTCCTCCCGTTTATACACCTCGATGGCCTTCTTATAAGCCTCGACCGCCTCTTCTAGGCGTTTGGTGTCCTTCTTCCGCTGACCAAGGCTCAGGAGGGCGGTGCCCAGGTTGGTCTGGGTCCCGGCCCACTGCAGGGGCACCTCCTCCCGTTTATACACCTCGAGGGCCTTCCGGTAGGCCTCGACTGCCTTTTCCAGGAGTTTGGTGTTCCTCTCCCACTTGCCCAGGATAGAGAGGGCGATGCCCAGGTTGTTCTGGGTCATGGCCCACTGCATGGGGACCCGTTTCTGGGTCCACTCCTGAAGGGCCTCCTGGCAGGCCGCCACCATCTTTTCCAGGCGTTTGGTGTCCTTATCCCGCTCGCCGAGGCTCCTGAGGGCGGTGCACAGGTTGTTTTGGGTCATGGCCCACTGCATGGGTACCAGCTTCCGGGTATACACCTTTAGGGCCTTCTCGTAGGCCTCGACTGCCTTTTCCAGGCGTTTGGTGTCCCTCTCCCGCTCGCCGAGTTTGATGAGGGCGATGCCCAGGTTGTTCTGGGTCCCGGCCCAGTCCAGAGGCACCCCCTCCTGGGTATACACCTTGAGGGCCTTCTCGTAGGCCTCAACTGCCTCTTCCAGGCGTTTGGTGCCCCTTTTCCGCTGCCCCAGGCTCCGGAGGGCAGTGCCCAGGTTGTTCTGGATCATGGCCCAAAAAAGGGGCAACCGCTCTCGGGTATACTCCTCTTCGGCCTTCTTGTAGGCCTCTATCGCCTCTTTCAAGTTTTTGGGGTCCTTCTCCCGTTCGCCCAGCATCCGGAGGGCATTGCCCAGATCGTTCTGGGTCCCGGCCCAAATAAGGGGCACCCGCTTCTGAGTAAACTCCTCGAGGGCTTTAAGGTAGGCCTCTCTCGCCTCTTCCAGGTGTTTGGTGCCCCTCTCCCGCTCGCCAAGGCTAGAGAGGGCGTCGCCCAGGTTGTTCTGGATCATGGCCCAGAAAAGGGGCACCCGCTTCCGGATGTTCCTCTCCTTGAGGGCCTTCCGGTAGTCCTTGACTGCCTGTTCCAGTTGTTTGGTTTCCACCTGCCCCTCGCCGAGCCTTTTGCGGACGGCGCCCAGGTTGTTCTGGGTCAAGGCCCAGTACAGGGGCATCTTCTCCCGTTCATACACCTTGAGAGCCTTCTCGTAGGCCGCCATCGCCTCCTCCAGGAGCTTGGGATCCCCCTTCCGGTTTCCGAGGCTCAGAAGGGCGGTGCCCAGGTTGTTCTGGGTTTCGGCCCAGTACAGGGGCACCAGCTTTTGGGTCCGCTCCGTCAACGCCCTTCGACAGACCTTCACCGCCTCCCACAGGCGTTTGGTGCCCCTCTCCCGCTCGCCGAGCCTCAGGAGAACAAGGCAAAGGTTACTCTGTGTTTCGGCCCTATCCAGGGGCACCCCCTCCCGGGTATATACCTCGAGGGCCTTATTGTAGGCCTCGACTGCCTTTTCCAGGCGCTTGGTATCCCTCTCCCGCTCGCCGAGGCTCCGCAGGGCGTTGCCCAGGTTATTCTGGGTTTCGGCCCAATCCTGGGGAACCCGCTCCCGGGTCCGCACCTTCAACGCCTCATGATAGGCCGCCACCGCCTCCTCCAGGCGCTTGGCATCCTTCTCCCGCTCGCCGAGCCTCCAGAGAGCAAAGCCCAGGTTGTTCTGGGTCTTGGCCCACTTCAGAGGTACCCGCTCCCGGGTATACTCCTTGAGCGCCTCCCGATAGGCCTCCACCGCCTCTTCCAGGGGCTCGTTCTGGCCGCTTTGGTCCCCCAGCACCTGCAAGGAATCTGCTAGGATCAAGAGGGTGGCGCCCCGGGCGTCCGCGTCCCAGCCCGGACGGCCCGGGCTGGCCTTCAGGAGGGTTCGCACCCGGTTGATGAAACCCCGCAGCCTATCCTTGTCCACGTAATGGCCCTCTTGGTTGCGGAACTCGGCATTACGCGCAACCACGAGCAGGCGTAGGATGTCGGCCAGGTCAGACCAGAATACCACCGGCAGGCGCAGCTGGTCTTTGGTTAGGGAAGTAACACTCTCAGGCTTCCGCATCTCCCCGCGAGCTGGGGTCCAATAAAGCTTGTAGATGGGCTGCTCGCCGCCCCTGATAACAGCCCCCCAGATGAGCACGGATGCTCTGCTCTGCTCCAGATAGCGGCGGGCGCTTTCCTGTCCCTGCTTTTCCATTTCTTCAGGCACCGAGCCTTTAAGGAAAATGGTTCGGTCCAGGGGCAAGACCTGAATGCCTTTGAACTCCATCATGAGGGAATGGATGATCCTCCATTTCTCCCTGCGTTTCTCATCTTCTTCCAAGTTGGCCACCAGGACGGAAAACCGGTTGAGGTCAGCCTCGAGAATCGGGTCGCGGGTGATCAAGGTGACAATGGAGGCCATTCCTGGCCAGGTTTTCACCTTGGCCCAGTTCGTATACACATAAAAGAGAGCGGCTAAAAGGGCAAGACCGACGAGGCCGGGAACGCCCAAGCGCCGGAAAACCCACTTGCGAATCTCCTCACTAAGTTTAGGCGGCTTGCTGTCGTCGGTCATCGGTGGATCCATACTAAAGGAAAATAATGAAAGATTATATATCTACACTGCTGTCCGGCATGCTAATTGAATAGCAAAGGTTGTCGGTTATCAGGTGGC
>CBFDAH010000275.1:0-2954 GCA_965602785.1 uncultured Syntrophobacterales bacterium | reverse complement strand
TATTTTCTGGATATGGAAAGTTTTTGGCCGCTTGATAAGTTTCTATTGAGAGCAGCTATATTCAAAATACAGTTTCTCAAAAAAGTAGCCTTGGCCATTCACCCTTACCCCACCCAGGCGGAGGCGATCCGGGCTTTGGGGGATCAATACAACCGCACCCACCTGACGCCCTGGTGAAAAAGCTGTTCACCAAATTCCTGGCCTGGCGCCGCTGAGCAGACTCAGCGGAAAGGGAGATTTGTGGGGAGGGCGCCAGCAGGTTGTGGTTTCCTCTCGCTCTAACTCGAGGAGTAGTCGGTATTAACCCTATATTGTGCTCTTCCATTCATTCCTGGACACTGCTCACGTCACTGAATAAAAGGGAACCAAAGGAGAGGGGCAGGGTGCCGCAAGCCCCCGCCCTCCCGTCCAACTTTACTTTCCTCTTCTTTGACCGGTAGAACAGACATTCTGCCTGTTCCTGCACGGGCTGGCAGCTTGCTCCCGCTGGCGCAGGGGGAAGCGAGCCTAACTTACCCGGCCGCCCCGCGCCGGCCCAAAGGTCAGGCTTCTTCATCCCAGGGGCTATCGCCAACCTTCATATTTTGTAAATAATCATACATACCGGCGGGAGAAGTCGATTTGCGGGGAAGATGGTTGAAAAATTAGCCGCAACGGAATAAAAAGCAGCCATGCCCGTACCCATTTTAACTGACCTGGTTATCATCTTCGGCCTGTCAATGGTGGTCCTGTTCGTTTGCCACCACTCCCGGGTGCCGGTGACGGTCGGGTTCATCCTCACGGGGATATTGGCCGGGCCCCATCTCCTGGGGCTGGTCCGAGCCGTCCACGAGGTGGAAGTCCTGGCGGAGATCGGGGTCATTTTGCTGTTGTTCACAATTGGCGTGGAATTTTCCTTCGCCAACCTGTTGCAGATCAGGAAGTCCGTCCTTGTGGCCGGCCCTATCCAGGTGGGGGCCACCTGCCTGGCCGGCTTGGCCCTGGCCTGGCACTTCGGCCAGGCTGGGGGAAAGGCCATCTTCGCCGGCTTTCTGTTGTCGCTGAGCAGCACCGCCATTGTTCTTAAAATTCTTCAGGAACGTGCCGAAGTGGACAGCCCCCAGGGCCGCACCAGTCTGGGCATCCTGATCTTTCAGGACATCATTATTGTGCCCATGATGCTGCTGGTGCCCATCCTCTCCGGCGCCGCGGAAAATCTGGGCGCCGCTCTCCTCCTCATGCTGGGCAAGGGCGCGATCATCATCCTTCTGGTGATTATCAGCGCCAAATTTGTGGTCCCCCAGGTCCTCTATCACATTGCCGCCACCCGGAACCGGGAACTTTTTCTGATTTCCATTGTCTTGATCTGCGCGGCGGTGGCTTGGCTCACGGCCCAGGCCGGTCTTTCTCTGGCCTTGGGGGCGTTTTTGGCCGGCTTGATCGTCTCGGAAACCGAATACAGCCATCAGGCCCTGGGCAATATCCTTCCTTTCCGGGACGTGTTCTCCAGCTTCTTTTTCATCTCTATCGGCATGCTGTTGGATGTGGACTTTCTCCTCCGAAATCCTGCCATCATTGGGCTCATCACCGTGGGGGTACTGATGCTCAAAACCCTGCTGGCGGGAAGCGCGTCCCTGGTGCTGGGGTTCCCCCTGCGTACCGCGGTTCTCATCGGTTTGGCCCTCTGCCAGGTGGGGGAGTTTTCCTTTGTGCTCGCCAAGGCCGGGGTGGCCCAGGGATTGTTTGGGGGCGCGGCTTACCAACTATTTCTGGATGTCACCATTTTGACTATGGTGGCCACCCCGCTGATCATGGCCCAGGCTCCCCGGATAGCCGCCTTCACCATGCGCATGCCCTGGCCCCAGCGCTTGAAACACGGCTCTCATCTGCCCACCGACATCGGCCCCCGAGTCCCCCGGGACCATCTGATCATCGTGGGTTTCGGCATGAACGGCCGCAACCTGGCCCGGGCTGCCAACTCCGCGGGCATCCCCTACGTTGTCATTGAAATGAATCCGGAAACCGTGCGGCGGGAAAGGGAGAAAGGGAAACCCATCTTCTTCGGAGACGCCACCCAGGAGGAGATTCTCCAGCATGCCAATATTGCTGAAGCCAGGATCGTGGTGGTGGCCATTAACGACCCTTCTGCGGTGCGGCGCATCACCAGTCTGGCTCGCCGGCTTAATTCGAAGGTCCACATCATAGTCAGGACCCGCTATGTCAACGAGCTGCAACCGCTATTTAAATTAGGTGCCGACGATGTCATCCCCGAGGAATTTGAAACCTCGGTTGAAATTTTCACGCTGGTATTAAAAAAATATCTGGTTCCCAAAGATGAGATCGAGCGGCTCACCTCCGAGGTCAGGGCCAACTGCTACATGCTGTTCCGGGGTCTGTTCAAGGAATTGCAGACGTATACTCCCTTGCGACGGCAATTACATGATGTGGACATCAGCACCTTCCGTCTCGAGGAGGGGGCACCTCTGGCGGGGAAATCTTTGGCTCAGATGGAACTCCGGAAAAAGCATGGGGTTACGGTCCTGGCCGTGCGCCGCAATTCCCAGGTTTTTCATAACCCCGACCCCGACATGACCCTCTTGGCCGGCGATTTGCTGATCAGCATAGGTTCTCCGGATGACCTGATCAAAGTTGCCGGTTTTTTCACCCAGCCCCCCGGCCCGTGACCGCATTATAACATGAAAATAGGGGAGAGGCAGGGATACAGCTGAGACACGGACCATGAGGGGGGGGAGATAGGACAGCCGCATCTCTCTCCCCAGTTCCAAAATATTCCGGTCAACCCACCCGTACAAGCGCTTGAACATCTGAAATTAGCCAGTTGCTTTTTGTTCAGTTGATCATATTGTTGACCTGCTCCGGGTAATTGTAGCAAGGATTTTAGAAATGGATTAGCTGAGAACTTGCCAGGATCAATAATTATCCCCTTCGCCCGAAAAATTGCTGATATACCCACA
>CBFDAH010000274.1:0-2958 GCA_965602785.1 uncultured Syntrophobacterales bacterium | reverse complement strand
GGCATCTGTGCGGCGGAATGCCCGGCCAAAACCATTGAGCTGGAGCACTTTGAGGACGACCAGCTCAGCGCCAAGATCAAAGCCCTGTTTTAAGGAGAGCAGCCATGGCTGACTTCGAACCCAAAATTATCGGCTTCTGCTGCATGTACTGAGCTTACTCTGCTGCGGACCTGGCAGGTTCGATGCGATTACAGTACCCCCCGGACGTGCGCATTATCCAGGTGCCCTGCACCGGCAAAGTGGACATCATTCACCTGCTGCAGGCCATGGAAGCGGGGGCGGACGGGGTTTTTGTGGCCGGCTGCCTGGAAGGGGACTGCCATTTCATGGAAGGAAACCTCTTCGCCAAAAAACGGGTCAAACGAGTCAAGGAGATCCTGGACAAAGTGGGCTTAGAGAGCGAGCGGGTGGAGATGTTCAACCTGTCCGCCGGCATGGGGGGGAGGTTTGCGGAGATCGTGAGAGAAATGGATGAACGGGTGCGGGCCCTGGGCCCCAGTCCCATTAGAGTGGCGAAGAGCGCGGCCCCCAAGCCGGGCCGGGAGGTGAGGGCATGATACGGGCAGTGGGAAAACCGATTGAAGAGGTTATCGACAACATCAAGGACTGCGACAAGGTGCTCGTCTGCGGCTGCGACGGCTGCGTCACGGTGTGCGAAGCCGGGGGGCTCAAAGAAGTGAAAATCCTGGGTTCGGCCCTGCGCTTGCACTTTGCCCAGGCGAACAAAGACGTACTCCTGGATGAAACCAGCCTTACCCGCCAGTGCGACAAGGAGTACCTGGCGCAGCTCCAGGACACCATCGACAATTACGACGCCGTGGTGTCCCTGGCTTGCGGCTGCGGCGTCCAGTTTTTGGCGGAGATGTATAACACCAAGCCCGTCTACCCGGGAGTGGACACCACCTTCCTGGGAGTCACCGAGGAGCGGGGGGTGTATACCGAGCGCTGCCAGGCTTGTGGCCGCTGCATCCTGGCGGAAACCGGCGGCATCTGTCCCATCGCCCGCTGCTCCAAACGCATGCTGAACGGCCCCTGCGGCGGCTCGGAAGAAGGCAAGTGCGAAGTCAGCCCCGAGATGGATTGCGGTTGGCAGCTCATTTACGAGCGCCTCAAGACCCTGGGGCAGTTGGAGCGCTTCGAGCGGCCCGAGGCCCCCAAAGACTGGACCAGCAGCCGTGACGGCGGTATGCGCAAGATCGTCAGAGAGGATTTACGGATATGAGCGTGACGACCCCGAGTATAATCGAGAAACTGGTGGAGGCCGGTCACTTTGCTGTCACCAGCGAGGTAGGCCCCCCCCGGAGCGCTGACGGTCACGAGATCGAGCACAAAGGGAATCTCATCAAAGACCACGTGGACGCCATCAACGTCACTGACAACCAGACCTCGGTATGCCGGTTGTGCTCCCTGGCCGCCTGCATCCGTCTAAAGCTCATGGGGCTGGAGCCGGTGCTGCAGATGGTCACTCGGGACCGAAACCGCATCGCCCTCCAGAGCGACATCCTGGGGGCCGCATCCTTCGGCATCAATAATATCCTGTGCCTGACCGGGGACCACCAGCACTTCGGGGATCACCCCAAGGCGGCCAACGTCTTCGATTTGGACTCCATCCAGCTCATCCAGACGGTGAAAATGATGCGGGACGATGGCCAGCTTCTGGGGGGGCATGAATTCAAGGTCCGGCCCGAGATGTACATCGGGGCCGCAGCCAACCCTTTTGCGGGTCCCAACGTGGAAATGCGCGTTTCCCGCCTGGCCAAAAAGGTGGCCGCCGGGGTCCAGTTCATCCAGACCCAGTGCATTTACAATATGGACGTTTTCAAGGCCTATATGAAACAAATGGTGGACCGGGGTCTGCATGAGAAGGTGGCCATCCTGGCCGGCATCACCCCCATGAAAAACGTGGGTATGGCCAGGTATATGCAAAAACGGGTGCCGGGGATTGACGTGCCCGAGGAGACCGTCAAACGCATCGGGGGCGTCCCCAAGGAGAAACAGGCCGACGAAGGCATCGCCCTGGCCATCGAGCAGATCCAGGAGCTCAAAGAAATGGAAGGCGTTAAGGGGTTCCACATCATGGCCATCGAGTGGGAACAGAAAGTCCCGGAGATCGTTGAGCGGTCAGGTCTTTATCCACGGCCCCAACTAAATTGAGCAGGAAAGGCCGACGGCGTCATTGACTTTTCCGGCCAAGCGCAGTATTAATGAAAAAAATCACGAAGGGCGAACTTACTGTCAAGAGCACGGGGAGGCCTCATGTCGAAAAAATACATTGTCATCGTGGACGACGATCCTGATCTGGTAGAAACTGTGGGCATGCTGCTGGAGAGCAAGGGCTATGAAGTAGGCAAAGCCTATGACGGCATCGAGGGCGAGGAGGTCATCAAAAAGCGCCGTCCCGACGTCCTCATTCTCGACGTTATGATGCCCCGGAAGGACGGTTACCAGCTTTGTAAGGAGCTCAAGTCCAACAAATGGACCCAGGATATCCCGGTGATTCTTCTCACCGCGGTGGGGGAGGCGGTGTCCACCACCACCTATACCCATGCGGAAGGCATGTCCACTGAGGCTGAGGACTTCATTCCCAAGCCGGTGGATGCCCCCACCCTCGTGGAGGCGGTGGAACGGCTCCTGTAGTCCAGGGGGGATCACTTTACGGGGGGCTTAGGGCCGTAGTGGGACCCTACTTTCTCCCTCAAACTCCCTCTCCCAATCACTGGAGGGGCTTTTTGGGGGTCGGGAAATGGGATCTCGAGCCCGCCTTTCCGTCTCCCCTTGGCAGGGTGGGGAGGGTGTGGGGGAAGGCAGGAACCTAAGGTCCCCAGCCTTCTCTCCACCAAATCTTTTTCCAGAGCCCCCGGACAGGTCGCAGGGAAGACGCCTATGGGCGAGGTCAGCGGCATACCGAAACTCAGGGTGGGGGGGCTCAAGGTCATCGAGGCGGGCGCCTGTCTGGTA
>CBFDAH010000273.1:0-2962 GCA_965602785.1 uncultured Syntrophobacterales bacterium | reverse complement strand
CCCGCGGAAGGGGGACCGGAAAGGCGGGCCACAGGCCCGACTTTCCGGCCCTTGATAACACCCCAAAATGGGGTCCCGGCCCCGAACACCCTGGATCTTGATATTTTTACACTGGATGCCACCTTTTAGGAATAACATACAAGGGTTGGTGAGAGGGGGCAGGGGTCCGCGACCCCGGTAGCACGGGCTTCCGGCCCGTGGGCACCCCCCTCTCCCAAAAACTATTTGCAACAATCTCAAGTTTTAGCGATGAGCCGAGGGGAGGAAGGGGGATGAGCGGAAAGCGTTTAAGTCCGGAACAGATGATGGGGATGCTATGGGAGGCAAAGGTTTCCTTGGTCCAGGGAGGACGGTGGGCAGGTCTGTCCTTCCCTGGGCCTTGCGGAGCTGACCTGCTTTCGCCGGCGGCGGGGATACAATATGGTGAGGCCCCCCTATTACTTGGTTGCAAAAATCAGCGTAAGTAATTGGGAGCCTTTTTTAAGATTAGGAACGCCTCAAGTCCCCCTTTAAAAAAGGGGGGAATAAAAAAGCTTTTAAATATTAGCTAACTTTTGGCAATTAAATACTAGCGCCTTGGGTGACCGGCTGCCGGCGCCCGAGGCCGGCGAAGTAAGCCTGAGAGGGTCCTGCCCGGCCAGGCCGCCAGGAGCTCCGACTTGATCGGTTTTCACCCCAAACTTATAATCTGATACCAGGGAGAGGAGCAGCTCACTCAGAATTGTGAATACTTTGGGATAGGGGCGGTATATCTTAAGGTAGCCGAGAGATGGACCACGATATGCTTATCCGGGAGGCCAGCGTCCAGGAACTTGAGACGATCGAGGCCCTGGTGAAGACCGCCTATGAGGAGTTCAAGGTGCTCTTCCCGGAGGAGGTGTGGCAGGCCTGGATGGCCAACATCGGGGAAACCGTGCACTCCGGGGCCGGGGTGGTGATCGTTGCCGAGGGTACGGGGAAGATTCAGGGGGTGGTCAAGTTTTATCCGGACGCGGGTCAGGCCGCCATGGGCCAGTGGCCTCAGGGGGGCGCGGCCATGCGCGTTCTGGCCGTCCATCCCGAGAGCCGGGGCCAAGGCTTGGGCACGCTTCTAACCCGGGCATGTATTGACCGGGCCCGGGCCCTGAAAATACCCACGATTTACCTCTATACCGGCACTTTCATGAAGACGGCCCGCCATCTATACGAAAGACTCGGCTTCAAACGGGCTCCGGAGTTCGACAGGGATCCCGGTCCCATTGCCTACCGGCTGGACCTGTGAGTCTGGCGGCGCTCCTGATTATTGTCTGCACTAGAGCCAACCAAACGGGGACAAGTTGCAGGGTCCCGCTCCCTAAAAGCTATTGCAAAACTGTGGTTCTCTTGAAATGTCATTCTGAGCGAAGCGAAGAATCTATAATTTTTAATTGGTTGAGATCCTTCACTTTGTTCAGGATGACAGAAAAATAGGTTTTGCAATGGCTTCTAGTACTATTGCCTTCAGAGAAGTTTCATGTTGTGGGCTTCTTGGAGCAAATTATCCCGAAATTTGGGGTGGGCAATACTGATAATATCCAGGGCCCTTTCCTTGGTAGATTTTCCTTTCAGGTTGACTACACCAAATTCCGTGGCCAAAAAATGGGTATCCATCCTGGGGGTGGTGACTACTGTGCCGGAAGCAAAACTGGGGACCACCCGAGACACCTCTCCTTGGTGTGCGGTAGAATTAAAGGCAATAATTGATTTACCTCCCCGGGAATTAAAGGCCCCGCGCACATAATCGAGCTGCCCGCCGGTGCCGCTGAATTCAACCCCTCCTAAAAACTCTGAATTGCATTGGCCCAGAAGATCCACTTCGATGGTGGAATTGATGGAGATCATATTGTCGTTTTGGGCGATCACGGCGGGGTCATTGGTGTAGGAGACAGGATAGCTTTCCATGCTGGGATTATCATGCATGAACTCATACATGTCTCTACCTCCCAAGGCATTGGTAAAGACGTGTTTGCGGGGGTGGAGGTTTTTGCGGCGGCCGGTAATTACTCCTTGGCGAATCAAATTTATCATACCGGGACAGAGTAGCTCGGTGTGAATGCCCAGATCTTGATGGTTTTCCAAGTATCGGCAGACCGCGTTGGGAATGCCTCCAATACCTAATTGCAGGTTGGCGCGATCAGGAATCATCTCGGCTATGAGCTGACCGATGGCGTCGGCCTCGGGATTCGGCTTTGCAAGGGTAAGTTCCAAAATGGGGACCTCATTTTCCACTAGAGCGTCTACCTCGGAAATATGCAGGAGGGAGTCCCCAAACACCCTGGGCATGCGAGGATTTACCTCTACCAGGAGTTTGCCGCAGTGCCTGGCGGCAGTGGAAATATAGTCATTAATGGTGCCAAAACTGAAAAAGCCGGCACTGTCCATGGGGGAAACGGTGGTCATCACCACATCTACCCGCATAAAATCACGGATCAGTCTCGGGATCTGGTGAAACTCATTGGGGACAAAATGGTTTATCCCACGCCTGACCAAATCCCGGTCCGCACTGCTCACAAACCAGCAATTCACCAGAATTCGATCAGCAATATCGGGCGAGAGGATGGTTCTGGCGGCGTGCTCTAAAGGCAGCATGGTAAAGACTTTGATATCGGCCAGGTTTCCTTCCCGGAGGCGTTGGGCCATGGCCGCCAGCAGGGCTGGCGGCTCCCCAGTAAGCATGCCGTGGATAATGGTATGGGAGTTTTCCAGGCACTCCACCGCCTGGTCCGGGGTGGTTAATTTGCGTCGGTATGCGGCAGTGTACATAAGGCCTCCGGGCCTGCTGGTTGATGCACCGGCTTGATCAGGGTTAGTCTATTTTTACGGGAAAGAGGGGGGTCCGACAAGGGAAAATACTTAAACTGCTCTGCGGGGTGAAATAGGGGTCGAATTGACAGCGACTCACCCGATTCTTATTTTGAGGACATCTTGTGTTGACTCTACCCGG
>CBFDAH010000272.1:0-2975 GCA_965602785.1 uncultured Syntrophobacterales bacterium | reverse complement strand
CATAATCGAACCATACCGGGAGAGGGGGGTTCCCACGGGCTGGAAGCCCGTGCTACCGGGGTCGTGGCCCCTTACCCCCTCCCCCGCACCCCCACCCCCAATCCCTTAAGGGTTTGGAATTGTTGGTTGGGGCCGGAGCCCAAGGGTCCAGCCCCAACCAACCCCCTAAGCGGGTTGGGAGGGGGGTGTTCGGTGGGGTCTTGTAGGGGCGGGTTTCAAACCCGCCCTAAGCTCCCTGGCCCTCCCACCACTGAAAAAGCATTATTCTCTTTGCGGAGCAAAGGGAATAATCGGATTAGTTTTTTCTTTTAAACGTTCTCAAGTACAGGGAGGGGGTTGCAGTCCTGGATCATTGTTCCAACCCCGTCAAGCTAAGGAAACGGCGGGCGGTTTTGCCTCGTTAGAAAAAGATCAGCAAATAGGCCGAAGCCAGCGCCACGGTGATGAGCATCGGGACAAAACACGCCTTCATGTAATAGAGAAAGGAAATGTGGTAGCCGGCTTTTTCGGCCAGCCCCACGGTGACCACGTTGGCCGAGGCCCCGATCATGGTGCCGTTGCCGCCGAAACAGGCGCCCAGGGACAGGGCCCACCAGAGCACCCCGCTTTCCGCCCCCGGGATAGTGGTATTCAAAAACGCGATGATGGGCAGCATGGTGGCGGTGAAGGGAATATTGTCCACCGCCGCGGAGGCAATGGCGGATACCCAGAGGACCATCAGCACCGCCACCGTCAGGTTGCCCTGGGAGACATTGGCCACCCATGCCGCCACCGCCTGGATCAGACCGGTCTCTTCGGCGGCCGCCACCACGATGAACAGGGCCATAAAAAACACCAGCGTGGGCCATTCCACCTCATGCTCCAGCATCTCCACGATATTCCCCCGGGAGAAGGCCAAGAGCAGCGCGGCCCCGGTGAGGGCGGCGATGGAGGGCTCCATGTGCAGGACCCCGTGGATGAGGAACAAGAAGATGGTGAAAGACAGGAAACCCAGGCAAAGAAATAACAATTTCTTGTTGGTGATCTGGTATTCCTGCTTTAAAAACGCGATGGTGCGGCCCACATCACGAACCTCGGCCTTGAGGTAGGATTTTTTGTACCAATACACATAGTAAATCAACGTCACCACCATACAGATGGCGACGATTAAGGTCAGGTTGGTCAGAAAATCCACAAAGGTAAGCTTGGCATAGGAGCCGATCAAAATATTAGGGGGATCGCCGATCAAGGTGGCGGTGCCGCCCACGTTAGAGGCAAACACCTCCGGGATCAACAGGGCAATGGGATTGATTTTCAGGGTCACCGCAATCTCAATGGTCACCGGGACCATCAAGAGCATGGTGGTGACGTTATCCAGGAAGGCCGAAGCCACCGCGGTGACCACCATCAAGATACAAGACAGGATAAAGACATTGCCCCGGGCGATGGCATAGGATTTATAGGCCATCCACTGAAACAGGCCGGTCTTCTTCAAGACCCCCACGATGATCATCATCCCCATCAGGAGAAAGATGACGTTCATATCCATGGCATGAATGGCGTCTTTAAAAGAAATAATGAAGAAGCCTTCATTGAAGGTGCCTGCCGTGTAGGTGATAAACAGAACTAGAGCCGCGCCCAACAGGGCCGCCAACGTGCGGTGCATCCACTCCAGGGCGATAATGATGTAAACCAGGAGAAGAATACCGGTGGCTATCCAGAAGGCCGGCGTAATTACCCGCTTGAGGCTGAAATCCTGGGAGGCCTTGAAAAGTGGGCGGCCTGCCGGGTCGGTGCCGGCTTGAAAAATTTCCACCTGGGTGGGAGGCAGTTCATGCCAGCTAGGCTTATGAGCCTTCACCTCCACTTTCGCCCCGGGTAGGGTGCCGGACGGCAGGAGGAATTCCCCAAAGAAGCTGCCTTTGGCGCCGGTGACGAAGGGATCCTCATCCCTCACCGGCTTGACCGGCTGGCCGTTGACCAAAACCTCGATTTCCACAGTCTCCACGCCCCGGCCCCGGGGGTTTTTCATCATCCCGGAAAGCTTCAGGCGATCTCCTTGTTCAGGCGGGGCGGCCTGGACTCCCTGGGGAGAGGAATCGAGTACCAAAAAGGCCAGAATTACCGTGATTATCGTCAGATACCACAAGGTCCGGGTCATCTCTGCCATGCTCCTGAGAATTCAACCACTAACGAGACGCAAACTTTTGAATTGTCACATATCCCTTTCCCTTGTCAAAGGGATTTTCAAGTTTGGGTCAATTTAAAACCCTTCTTTAAACTTGACTTTTTTAGCTTGGTGGCTTTAGGATTCTATCTCGGAAAATTTATCAAAGCTGAGAGTTTCCCATGCCCTATAAGAAAAAGGTAAAGGAAGTAATGATCCCGGTGCAGGATTACCCGCACATTCCCGAGTGGTTCTCTCTGCGTCAGGCGGTAGCCATCGTGCGGGAGTCGGCCATCAAGTTCGCCGGCGTCTTCGAGCCCCGCGCCGTGCTGGTCTTTGATGAAAAACACCAGCTGGTGGGCATTTTGACCTTGAGGGACATCTTGAAAGGGCTGGAACCAGGGTTTCTCAAGGAAAGCGAACTGATCAAAACCGACCCCTCCTTCGTTTTCGATAAGGGCGAACTGTTCGGCCCGGGCATGAAGAGCCAGGCGGACAAGCTGGTGGGCGAGTTCATGGGTCCCATACAAGCAACCGTGCAAGCGGATGATTTTCTGGTCAAGGCGCTTTCTCTCATGGTCTATGAGAACGTGGGCATGATGCCGGTCATGGAAGATGACCGGGTGCTGGGCATGGTGCGGCTCACCGATTTATTCCTGGAAGTTTCCCAAGCAATCCTGGAGAAAATCAGCGACGGCGAGTTAGCTTGAGATTGATGCGAAAGTATTTTGAGGGGCGGGCCGGGGGAGCCTAGGGCGGGTTTGAAACCCGCCCCTACACGCCCTTGGGCACGGCAAGCCGTGCCCCTACGACTCCCCTTCCACCTCTT
>CBFDAH010000271.1:0-2993 GCA_965602785.1 uncultured Syntrophobacterales bacterium | reverse complement strand
TAAATCTGCGCGGCGTGGAGGTGCGGGTCCTCGATGCGGTACATGATGGTGGGGGGGCTCACCACCGGCAGCCCGTCAATCTCCCTCAGGGCCTGGCGCACCCCGGCCTCTGTGGCTTCATGAGTGATCATGACGATGGGCACCGCACCCTTCACTTCCCGGCCTTTCTGGATTACTGCGCCAATGCTGATGTTGTATTTCCCTAGAATACCGGAGATCTGGGAGAGGACCCCCGGCCGGTCCAGGGCGGCGAACCGGAAATAATAATTAGTGACGATGTCCGCCATGGGCTTGAAAGGACGCCGGGTCTCCAAACCCGCCACCGAGCCCAGAGGCGGCACGCGATTGTTCACCCCCTGGTGCACATTGCGGGCTAAATCCATGAGGTCGCTCATCACTGCGCTGGCCGTAGTGAGCCCTCCCGCGCCCTGACCGCAGAGCAACAAAGGCCCCACCGCATCTCCGATGAGATGCACCGCGTTAAAGGCCCCCTTGACGTGGGCCAGCATATGTTCCTTGGGGATGAGAGTAGGATGCACCCTGGCCTCCAGAGCCTCCCCATCGTTCCGGGTAATGGCCAACAGCTTGATGACGTAGCCGAACTCCCGGGCGAACTGCAGGTCCAGGGGGTCGAGCCCGCTGATACCCTCCACCGTGATGGCCGGAAAATCGAGGCGCGCCCCGTAGGCCAGGCCCATAAGGATGGCGAGCTTGTGAGCCGCGTCCACCCCTTCCACATCCAGAGTGGGGTCAGCTTCGGCATACCCTTGCGCCTGGGCCTCGGCCAGGGCCTGGTCGAAGGAGGTTCCCATATCACTCATATGGGTCAGGATATAGTTGGTGGTGCCATTTAAAATTCCCAGGAGTTCCCGGATGCGGTTGGCCGCCAGACCAACCCGGAGGGTCTGGATAATGGGGATGCCGCCGCACACCGAGGCCTCGAAGGCCACCTCCACCCCTTTTTGAGCCGCCGCGGCAAAGATGTCGTTCCCGTGCAGAGCCAATAAGGCCTTGTTGGCGGTGACCACGTGCTTGCCCCGGTCGATGGCGGCCAGGACCAGCTCCCGGGCATCCTCCACTCCGCCGATGAGTTCCACCACCACGTCAATATCCGGGTCGTCCAAGATGTCGCGAGCCTGGCTGGTGAGGAGGGACTGATCCACGGCCACGGGGCGGGGGCGGTGAAGATCGATGTCCGCCACCCTCTTCAGCACCAGGGGCCCGCCCAAACGCCGGGTGAGGAGTTCCGGCCGGTCGCACATGAGCTGTACGACGCCGCTCCCCACCGTGCCGAAGCCGATAATACCAACGTTGATGGGCGGCATGATTATTTCTCGGGGGAGGCCAGGGCCAGTTCTTCGGCGAACTCTTGTTTCATCTCCTCGGCCTTGACCTTGATTTCCTCCTCGGTCAGACGCAGCATCTTGCGAAAGCCCCGGATGGCCTGGTTGGTGCGGTGGACGTTTTCCACCAGGGCGAAGCGGCAGAAATCATCTCCCCATTCCCCGAAGCCCCGGCCCGGTGACACCGCCGCCTTGGCCTCCCGGATGCACATCATGGAAAAGAGCACGGACTTCATGTGATTACGAAACTTGCGGGGGATCTTGGCCCAGACGAACATGGTGCCTTTGGGGGGGGCCACCCGCCAGCCGACGTTGTGCAGACCCCGGCATAAGGCGTCCCGGCGCTCCTGGTAGAGGTTGACGATCTCCTCCACGCAGTCATAGGGACCGTTCAGGGCGATGATGGAAGCGATTTGGATGGGCTGGAACACCCCGTAGTCCAGATAACTCTTGATGCGGGTCAGGGCATGCACCAGGCGGCGGTTTCCCACCACAAAGCCCATGCGCCAACCCGGCATGTTATAGCTTTTGGAAAGGCTGAAGAGTTCCACCCCCACGTCCTTGGCTCCGGGGACCTGGAGGAAGCTCGGGGCTTTATAATCGTCAAAAACCAGGTCGGCGTAGGCGAAATCGTGGATCACATATATCTCGTGTCTTTTCGCAAAGGCCACGATGCGCTCGAAAAATTCCAGATCCACGCACATGGTGGTGGGGTTGTGGGGAAAGGAAATAATCAGCATCTGGGGCCGGGGGCGGATGAGTTCGGTGATCTGCACCAGATCGGCAAAGAAGTCACGGTCCTGGGCCAGAGGCACACTCACTAACTGCCCGCCGGCGATAACCACGCTGGCGGCGTGAATGGGATAGGTAGGGTTGGGCACCAGCACCACGTCTCCGGGCCTGACGGTGGCCAGCACCAGGTGGGACAACCCTTCCTTGGCCCCGATGGTGGCGATGACCTCGTTCTCCGGACAGATGTCCACGTCAAAGCGACGCTTGTACCAGTCAGACATGGCATGCCTTAGCTTGGTGATCCCCTTGGAGGCTGAATACCGGTGATTGGTGCCCTTGCCTGCCGCCTCAATAAGCTTTGCCACTATGTGGGGGGGCGTGCCCTGGTCAGGGTTGCCCATCCCCAAGTCAATGATGTCCTCACCCCGGCGACGGGCATCCATTTTCAGTTTGTTCACCGTGGCAAAAACATACGGAGGCAGCCGTTTTAAGCGAGGGAACTCTTCCACCGACATAACCTCTCTCCTTTGAGCTAACGTTTCGTAATTTCCTAAGAATTATTATCCCAAAAGAGCGCCCAAAGTCAAATGAGGAAAAGCGAAATATACCATGTTTGTAGGAGGGGAAAGCTTGAGAAGGAGGAAGCAGGGGGCTGGGACCTCAGACTTCCTCTCTCAACAAAGGGTGTTATGACCACAAGCTGAAGAGAATGGCTGTGCCCGGGGCAGGCTTACCAAACCATTGAGGGCAAAAAGCTTGGATTAGACGGATGAGGTCCTGGGGAGCAGGAGGCGATGTTCATATCGCAGAACCAACCGGAAAGGAAGGTCACAGCGAAGGAAAGCCGGCCCAACCCTAAGGACCGGCTGGTGAGGACCCGCTCTTTATTCTCTGGGGGAGGGTTGGGGAAAGTGCTTC
>CBFDAH010000270.1:0-3002 GCA_965602785.1 uncultured Syntrophobacterales bacterium | reverse complement strand
CCCTGGCCCCTCCCCCATAACAAAGGCCCCACCACCACAATTACTGGCCCCCTTCCCCCTAAGCCTTCCCAGCCCCACATCAGGCCCGGGACATGGCGAGGCGGATGCGTTTCAGGGCGTCGGTGGACAGCGAGGTGAAGTGCACGGTGGCGGTATGGCGGCCCGCTTCGTCGAGCTGGATTGCTATGACCTTGCCATACACGCGGGCCGGCAGCTCTTTCCGGAGCTTGCCCAAGAGGCGCAGGCTCACGTCCTCCCAAGGGTTTAGCTCCCCCTCGAAAGCCACCCGGGCCGCGGTTTCTGAGACTTCCGTGATCCAGGCCTTGCCCGCGGTGCCGGTGACAATTTTGTCCTGGATGCGGTAAAGGTGCACTGGAATACGCTTCCTGAGGGGCACCAAGGTGTCCGCTTTGCTCTTGAGGTGCAGGTTGTAGTCGCCCCCCAGACCCCGCACCTCATACAAGGTGGCCAGCCCCCGCAGGCCCTTGATCTCCACCTGAACCACGTCTCCCAGTTCCGCCAGGTCCTTGATGCGGGCATATGTTCCTGAGCTGACGAAAATCTGGCCCCCCAGGGCGTAGGCCTCGATGCGGCTGGTAAAGTTGACGTGGGCCCCCACCACGCTGTACTTGGCCCGGCGCTCGGAGCCGATGTTACCCACCACCACCAGGCCGGTGTTCACCGCCACCCCCATCTCGAGAGGGGGCAGGCCGTCGGCCATGTTCAGGCGGTTGATCTCCTCCATGGCCGCCTGCATCTGGAGCGCGGTGGCCACGGCCCGGGTGGGGTGATTCTCCATGGGCTCAGGGGCCCCGAAAAAGGCGAGAATGCCATCCCCCACGATCTCGTCGATGATGGCTTCGTTGTCCAGCAAAATTTCGATCATTTTCTCCAGGTAGCGGTTGAGCAAATCAATGACCTGCTCCGGCTCCATGTCGGCGGTGATGGCGGTGAAGCCCCTGATATCACTCATGAGGAGGGAGACTTCCCGGGTTTCGCCCCCCAGCTTGAAGGCCTCCTCGGATTCGATGAGCTTTTTGACCACCTCTTTGGTGACATAGCGGCTGAAGGTATCCCGGATGAAGTCCCGTTTGGCGATGTAGTCCGTGAGCCGGGCCCCTAAATTATTGAAGGAATGGGCCAGACGCTTGACTTCCTTGACCCCCGTTTCCGGCACCAGGATGGCAAAGTCCCCTTCTCCCACCATTTGCACTCCCTCGTCGAGGTGCTCCAAGGGACGAGCAATGGTGGCCGCAAACCAGACCCCGGATAGCACGCTCAGCAAGGCGATCAGCCCGGCTCCTACCAGGGAATACCGGAGCACCTCGCTTTTAATGCGGCCGGAATTTGCCCCGATGCGCTCCTGGGCCTGAGCCAAAATCTCCTGGGAGGCCGTTTTGATTTTTTTCTGGGCCGGGACGAAAAATTGGTCGATGTTCACCTGAGCCGCTAAAATAAAGGGCGTCCCGGGAATCTGCACCCGGCTGGTGTAGCGGCGTCGCTCCCTTTTCTGTCGGGGGTCGAAAAAGGTGTAGTAGCCTTTGACCTTTTTTTCCATCAAGGAGCGTTCCAGGAGATCGTGCATCTCCTGGTACTCGGGCTCCCAATTGCGGGCGTTCTTCCCTTCGACCCTGCGGAGGAAAAAAAAGAGGACTTCCCCCTTCTGGTCATAGACCATGACAAAGCCCGCCTCGCCTTCCGGGGTGTAGATTTTTTGGGTGGCCATGCGGCGCAGGATGGGATCCCGGCGCAGGGCGGCGTAATCCTTGAGGTTCCGTCCCCGCAAGCGCAGGGCCAGGCCTTTGGACAGCCCCTCAACCTTGTTGTCCACCAGGGCCTCCCCGTAGGTGGTGAGGACCTCTTCAGCGATGCGGCTGGTGGCCTCGATGGAGCGCTGGGCGTCCCGGTTGGCGTTTTTGAGGCCGGTGGTGGTGAGCTTTCTGGCCAAGCGATGGGCAGTGAACCACATGCCCAGGGTCATGAGGATGACCAGAATCAGGTATGAGGCGGTGAGATACCTGCGGATGGTCATGGCAGCCCCCTATAACGACACGGGAAGTGAAGACTGTCGGTGAAGAAAACACGTTTGACAAGGTCACCAGAGGCTTATATCATGCAATTAATCAGGAAATTCCTTCAGTTAATCTTGAGGTAAGCGCGTGCGATCTCGGGCTTGGCAGAAAAGAAAGGATTAGGCAATGAGGGTAGCCCTCGGATTAGTGGGCACGGCATTGTTGATTGTGTCAGTAAATTTGCCGATCCTGCAAGATCGAACCCTATATAAACTTCATGGATATAGCATTCCCTTTTGGCAATATGGCGACTGGTTTTCCAGTGCGGCTCTCCTATTTGTGGTCTTGTATGCCTTTTTTTTAACGCTGTTAAGGAAATATCGATTCTTGTGGATACCGGGAGTTGCCGCGCTGTTGATATTTTCTTATATCATTATAACCCCATTGCGCGCCTTTCGAAAAAGCGGATATTACCTCACCCCGAAATTTTCCACCATGTCATTTTCCCCGCCCCTCATTGTGTGGTGGCTGGTGCCCGTCCTGCTCCTGGGGCCGCTGCTGTTAATCATGGCAGCCCTGTGGCGGGACCGGCAGAGCTGAGCCCCGCCGCCCACTGAGGCTCTCGCCGGCCGTGAGGGCCCCTGTCCTGGGCGGGGAGGGCCGACGGAACGCGGTCCCCCCGCCTTCCCCCACACCCCCTCCCAACTCCGCAGATTGGTTCATGCCAACCGAAAACTAAGCCATTGATATCCTTTGAGTTTCAGAAGAGTGTAGGGGGAGTTTGAGGGGGGGCGAGGGTCCGAAGCCCCCGGACCCAGTAGTGTCCGGTAAAGAATTTGCAGTATCGGACCATCTTCAGGAGAGCAAAATGTAGCCGCAGGCTTTAACCTGCGCCAGCACAGGCGAGACGCCTGTGCCACCAGCGTTTTCTTTCATTTGCGGAACCCTTCTCAATAAGAAGGGGCTTTGATATCCAGACACAGGTGGCGG
>CBFDAH010000269.1:0-3003 GCA_965602785.1 uncultured Syntrophobacterales bacterium | reverse complement strand
CCAGTTCATCCAGGACTTTGAGAAAGGCGATATGGCAGAGCCCCTTGGCTCCGCCCGCGCCCAGAGCCAGACCGATGCGTTTCATGGCGTCACCTCGCGTGCAGGCATGGTTTACTGGTGCACCACCATCATCCGGCGGCCCCAGCCTTCATTTCCTCTCAGAATACTACATGACGGAGCGGTTGCCAAAGCATGAGATTGCGGCAGCACAGGTTGAAAACCTGTGCCACCAAAGTCTTCCCTATTCGAAGGATCACCTCTGGGCATGAAGGGGATTTGATATCTAAAAACGGATGGGGGAGACTGCCCGACCTCCAAGGGCCCAGGGGGTCCGGACTCCGCCACCGGTGCGGCCGAAGGTTCAGGTGGGGTTTGCCAGCCAGGCGCCCCGCTCTGGGAAGCCGATGCCCAGGGCAGTGGGGATCAGCAGGGGGTAGCACAGACCCCCGAGGATCAAGGCGGTGCTGATGCCCCAGGCCAGGCTGAGGGCTACCGTGGCTCCGGCAGCCAACACCCCGGCGGCGCCGTTAATGCCCCAGAACCAGGGGGTGGGATTGGGGTCCACGGCGGACACCAGGCGCATGCCCGTGGGGAAGCCAAAACCCATCAGGAGACCCGCCGGGGTCACCACCGCCACACAGAGGACGCACCTTAACAACCGCCCGGCGTGGTCAAAGGCCCCCAAGAGGGTGGGCATCCACGCCGGCAACAACATGAGATAGGCTCCGGTCATAAGGGCCCACAGGGCAAAGGTGCCGGTGCGGGTGAGAGGCAGCCGGTCGGAGATCAGGCTGCCCACGCCGGTGGTGAGGATCAGGCTGAACAGCACCACGCTGAGGGAATAAATGGGATGGCCGAGAAAGACGCTCATCCGCTGGAGGAGGGCAATCTCCACGGTCATGAAGCCAATGCCGATGAGAAAAAAGTAGGCCGAGCCGCTGACCACCAAGCGCAAACCGGCCTCTTTAATGGCCGGTCGCAGCGGCAAGATGATGGTCCCCACCACCAGGGCCAGGGAGACCAGGAGGATCATGAGCAAGGTGGCGGCGGCCAGAAGATTGCCCCGCATCACCCCTCCGGGGACCTGGTCAACAGCCATTTTGAAGACTTGCAGGGGCCGGTAAAAGGGGAGTTGATTGAAAAAGAAGGGACGGTCATCCACCGGCGGGCTCAGGTCCAACTCCAGGGGCGCCAGGGTGCGCTCCAGCTGCTTGCGGCTGGTGGCGGCGAAAATGGTTTTGAGCACCGGAGAGTCGGAAGGGGTCGTGGGGCTGGCCAGCACCTGGTAGCCGTATTTGGCCGCCGCCATCTCCAGAGCGGCCAGAGCTTTGGGGGAGAGGGGCGAGCGGGAGAGGATCAAGGTGGCAATTCTTTGAGCCGCAGCCACAAAGATGTGGTCCCGAGGCCGCTTTTCCCCCAGGTCCAGCAGCGTGGCCGCGGCCAGGCTGATCATGCGGCCGGTTTCGTTCACCTGGCCGGGGGCGTACCACCGGCTCACCGTAAAAACACCCCCGGGGGTCAGGTGGGAAAGAAACGTTTTCCAGGCTTCCACGGTGTAGAGGCCGTTTTCGCTGAGGGTGAAGGCGCCGGCGCCGGTGGCCGCTTCGGTATCGGTGAGGGTCATCTGGATGATGTCGAAGGACTCCCGGCTGCGGGCGAACCAGTTGCGGGCTTCGTCCACGAACAGACGCAGGTCGGGGAGGCGATGGAGGCCGGCGAAGTCGGTGAAGCGGGGGTCGGTGGTTAAGAGCGAAATAAACACCGGATTGATTTCAATGCCGGTTATGTCCCTCAAGCCAAAGGCCCAGGCCGATAATATATCCCGGCCGCCGCCGACCCCGATGATGGCCGCCCTTTTCAGAGCAGGTATAAAATACGCCAAATTGGTGACGTCATATTTTAAGAAATTTACTTCGGCAGGGTTGCCGGTGAAGCGGTACATGCTGGTGGAGGAAAAGCCGTCAATTTCCATGTACTTGCGTTCCACTTTCAATCCCGGGGGCAATTTCAATGACGGTCCCCAGAGCTGGGGCGCCTCCTGGATGGTATTCAGGAACACGGACACCCGGGAAAAGGAATTCCACTTTTCCAAGCGGGCAGGGTCCCGGCCTTCGAGGTGATCTTTCACCATGAGGGGGTGCAGTCCGTATATGGTTTGGCCATTGGCCAGGGCGCCCAGGACGAGCAATATGAGGAGGGTCTTGCGCCGCTGGAGCCAGGCAGCCAGCCGGGGTTTTTTCAGGGGGCAGCCGCCGAGGCCGGAGCCGGCAAAGCACAGGGCCCCGCCTGCAGCTAAGGCCCCCACCCAGATGACCGCCGAGGGGCCGTCAGTCAGATTGAGTAAGAGGAGGACGCCCAGGCAGCCCACCGCGGCGCCGAAGAGGTCGACGCCGTAAACCTGGCCGATGGGGAAGGGGCTGCGGGTGAGGGCCAGGCTAATGACTATGCCGGAAAAGAAATAGGGCACCGCCATGGCCGCGGCCAGCAGGACCCACACGGCCAGCCCGGTGAGGGATAGGGTGACGGTGAGGGCCAGGGTCATCTGGACGATTAGGGACAAGACGATGGTTACGGCCATGGCGCTGCTGAAGTAGGCCAGGTCGTAGGACATGGTGGCCTGGGTATAGCGCTCCCGCCTCAGGTAAAGCCAGACAGCTCCGGCAGTCAAGCCGAACATGGCCATGCTGATGGCAAAAAAAGCCAGGTGATACCAGAGGACTACAGAAAGGATGCGGGTTTCGATGAGCTGCAGCATCAGGGTGGCTGCAGTGATGCAGAACACCCCGGCATAAAACCAGGTGCGCCTCATGGTAAACCCCCCGGGGCAAGGTCAGGCTCAGGTTCAGGGCCCAGAACCACAACGGCTGGGACATGAACCCGATCTGGTCACCAAATTACCTTGACCGGGGCAGGAGGTCAAATTTTATGGCTTAGCTGGAGATTGTTGTACATATTTTTTTGGGAGAGGGGGGTAGCTAGGATCTAGAAAAAGTTGTGATCACT
>CBFDAH010000268.1:0-3023 GCA_965602785.1 uncultured Syntrophobacterales bacterium | reverse complement strand
GAGGTTTTTCCAGTTGTATAAACCCTGCTGTGGTTTTACAATGGCGATAATTAAAACATATTGTTAAAATTAGCTTTCTAAGGAGACGGCCATTTCCTGGTGACCGGACCACCCTCCCGGTCTAAAGCTTCCGTCCGGGAGAAACAGAAGAGATAAATGGGCCCGATCTCCCTGCCAAGCTCAGACTAGCATGAAAAGCTCATGGCGGCAGCACGCCTCTGGCTTTGCCAGGGGAAGGAATAGATGGAGGTGTCTGGGATGTCCCATGAAGTAGAAAGACTCAAGCAGATTATGGGGTTAGGTTTTGCCGGCAGCGTCGTGGCAGCGGTGGAGGCTCAGACGAAAGTGATCAACGACCTCAAGGCCGCTCTGGGGCTGCCCGAGGATGCCAGTCTTGAGGAACTGGAGGAGAGGATATCCGTCATCAAGGCCGAACATGAGGATTTTCTGAAACAGAAACCGGTTCCAGGTTTCTGGCAAAAGCTGTTTGGGGGGTAATAACAAGTCGGCTGCGGGAAAAATCTCCTCAGGGTTGGCGTCGTTTGGGCGGCGAGACCTGAGATTTCCGCGTTTGTTAAAGATTCCGACAAGTCCTCGGGGGCCGATACACCTCGTCTTCCCTTTTCCGCTAAAGCCCGGAAAAAAAGAGATTTTTTGGGCAGGGGCGAGATGGCTTTAGCCGGTGTCCCGTCCTGTTGCTCTTGTGGATCAGGGTGCCACCCTCCGGTGGCATCCCGGCGCGGCAGGTTCATCTTTGCGGCGATTTTGTTTTAAAGGTTAACTAGTTAATGATTGACAATAAATAAGGGGGCTCCTATCCAGGGAGCCCTTTTTCCTTGTGGGCCCGACTGAGGTTGATTTTCTCAGGCAAAGTTTTAGCTTGGGACAGGAAAGCACTTTTTCCGGGGGCTAACACTCCCTAAATCACCTGGTGGTATTGTTGATCACGTATAAACCTTACACCCAGGGGTAATTTTATGGACTGGGCGAGCTGGGGCCTGGAAAAGCTGGATTGGGCTTTTTTCCTGGGCATCCTGAACATCGTCATCATCGACCTCATCCTGGCCGGGGACAACGCCGTGGTCATCGCCATGGCGGTGCGTTCCCTGCCGCGCCAACAGCGGCAGTGGGGCATCATCCTGGGCGCCGGGGCGGCGGTGGTCCTACGGGTGGTCCTGACGTTTTTCGTGGCCCAACTGCTGGAGATCCAATTCATCAAGCTGACGGGTGGGGTGCTCATCACCTGGATCGCGGTGAAGCTGTTCGTTGAGGGCGCGCCCGAGCAGGGGGACCGGCAGGCCAAGACCCTCCTGCAGGCCATGTGGCTCATCATGGTGGCGGACATCACCATGAGCCTGGACAACGTCCTGGCCGTAGCCGGCGCTTCCCACGGCAATTTTTTTCTCCTGATGTTCGGGCTGGCTCTGTCCATTCCCTTCGTGGTCTTCACCAGCAACCTTTTATCCATGCTCATGGACCGCTATCCCATTATCATTTACATCGGGGCCGCGGTCTTGGGCCGGGTGGCCGGGGAGATGATCTTCACCGACCCCGCCGTGGTGCGCTGGTTCAACCCGCCCACCTGGTTTTGCTATACCATGGAGGTAGTGTTTGCCGTGGGGGTGATCGTGGTGGGCAAGCTGTGGCTCAGGTTTGTCTGGCGTAAGGCCGAGGCGGAGGAACCCCCCCCTGGGGCGAGTTTGCCGACCCGGCCTTCGGATGAGGGGTGAATATGGCGATTCTTACCGTTTCCCGGGAATATGGCAGCGGCGGCCGGGATATCGGCCGGATGGTGGCGGAGCGCTTGGGCTACCAGTACGTTGATAAAGAGCGGCTCTTCCAGGACCTGGAACAGGCCGGCACCCGCTGGGGGCAAGTGGCCCATGAAGTGGATGAAGTCTGTCCCACCCTGTGGGAGCGCCATGACTGGCAATACCGGGGCTACGTGGCCCAGATGGAGGCCCTTATCCTGGCTTATGCCGCGGCTGACAACGCGGTGATCATCGGCCGGGGCGGGTCTTTTTTGCTGCACGGGGTGCCGTTTTGCCTGAGGGTGCGGCTGGTGGCGCCATTGCAGGAGCGCGTTGAGCGGATCATGGCGCGGGAAAGCTTGAGCCGGGAAGCCGCGGCGCGGCTTATCACCAAGGTGGACGGGGAGCGGGCCTGCTTTGTCAAGGCCAATTATGGCAAAGACTGGGATCTTGACCAGGTGTACGACCTGACCCTGAATACCAGCAGCTTAACTTACGAACAGGTGGCGGACATCCTGGAGCAAGGTCTGGCGGATAAAGAGCGCCTGGCCACTCCCGAGGCACGGGTGAAGCTCGGGGACGTGGCCCTGGCCTACCGCCTGAAGGCTCGCGTGGCCATGGATCCCCGGGTGCTGGTCCCCACCCTGGAGGTGACCCTGGAAGACGACACCCTGGTGGTCTCCGGCATCATTCACAGCCCCAAGGAGTTACACCGGGTGCAAGAGCTTGCCCGGGAAGTTTGCGGCGACCGGCAGGTGCGCTTCGACCTGCACCGCCGGGGATAGACCCCAGGCAGGCGAGGGGAGACGGCAGGGGCCGCTGGTCCCTGTTATTGCTTTAGGGGAGATTGATTTACTTGGGGAGCGTTCTCAATCAGTGGGGTCCAGTATGGAAAGTGATAATGATTTAGGGGGTTACAAATTCGAAAAGGGAATTCCCCCACGCCCCAGTAGTGTCCGGCAGGTATTTTACAGGAGCGGACCATCTTCAGAAGAAGAAATGTAGCCGCAGGCTTTAGCCTGCGCCGGCACAGGTTGAAAACCTGTGCCACCAAAGTCTTCTTTAATCGGAGGATTGCCTCCCGGCATGAAGGGGATTTGCTATCCAGAGAACGGTGGCGGGCAGAGCCCACCCTAAAAAACTTTAAAAATTAGGAATTTTTGGTGGAGAATCGCCTATCATCAACTAGATCAAGTTATTATCATACCGGACACTCCTGCCCCCGCCCCCCTTTATAAAGAGGGCTTTTTGAGGCAATTGTCGGCTGTAGAC
>CBFDAH010000267.1:0-3041 GCA_965602785.1 uncultured Syntrophobacterales bacterium | reverse complement strand
CCCTGGCGATCTCAGTAATGCAGGAACAAGGTATCACCGAGGCTGTGGTGGCCTCCACCGGCAATGTCGCTATTGCCTACTCGGCCTATGCGGCTCTGGGAGATATTAAGTTATGGGCTTTTCTGCCCAGCCGCGTGCCCCCGGACAAAATGAACACCTTGGCCCGCTATGACACCGAGGTCATTAGCGTCCCAGGCACTTACGACCATGCCAAGCAGGTTGCCGCCGACTTTGCTCGACACAAAAGGCTGCATCTTGACTGGGGTATCAAGAGCCTGGCAGCCAAGGAAAGCATGAAGACCGTGGCCTTTGAGATTGCCGAGCAATTACCAGGGAGACTGGATTTCTTAGAGGTCGGGGGGAGACGGCAGGTGGTAAATCCTCCCATCTCTGCTGGTCAATCCCCTTCGCTTGGCGCCCCCCACTGGTATATCCAGGCGGTCAGCGGTGGTTTGGGGCCGGTGGGGGTATGGAAAGGCTTTACAGAGCTGTACGACCTGGGATTGGTAGATCACTTGCCCAAACTGGCCTGCATCCAGGCCTCTGGTTGTGCACCCATGGTAAACTCCTTTAAGAAAGGTTTGGAAAAGGCTGAACCCGTCGGCCATCCTCAGACGTCCATCACCACGGTGGCTACTTGCCAGCCCGGGCTGGCTTACACCTATCTTCGCCAGGTGATTCTAAAATATGGGGGGACCTTTGAGGCGGTAAGCGATGCTGAGGCCTTCGCAGCTATGAAGGTCATGGAAGAGCTCGAAGGTATCTCCATGGAACCGGCGGCCGGCCTGGCTTTTGCCGGATTATTCAAGATGGTCAATGCCGGCCTGATCCAACCTGATGAGGTGGTGGTGGTCAACTGCTCGGGAAATAACGGCATTGCCCCGAGACCTTAAAAAAATGGCGGTGTCGAGGGCAAGACCTGATGATGTGCCATACCAGCCGCTGAGGTAATTTCAGGCAGCCTCGGGTCGGCAGCAGAGGGCCGATCATCCGTTTGTCACCTGGGCAGCCGGAACTGCTGGATAATTTCGGATAGGATACGTGAGAACATGAAACTCCCCTACCATGGAGTAAGAGCATATATTCGTTTTGGGTGGCACGGTGTAAAAATCGGGCTCGCCACCATCTATCGCCGTTTTCTGGGGCAGTGCACCTTCATCGGGGTGACAGGCAGCACCGGGAAAACCACGACCAAGGAGCTGATTGACGCCATTTTGACCACCCAGGGTCCTGGCCGGAAAAACAGTGTGTCCGCTAATATCAGACACCGGGTGGCCGACACTATCCTGAAGACGTTACCCCGGCACCGGTTCTGTGTCCAGGAGCTTGGGGTGTTCCAACCCAACGATTTGGGAAAAATGGTGGCAATGTTCCGGCCTCACATCGGGGTCGTCACCAACGTCGGCCATGATCATCACAGTTCTTTTCGCACCCTGGAAGCCACAGCTAAAGAGAAGGGCGTGCTGGTGGAGGCGCTGCCGGCCAACGGGACGGCGGTTTTGAACGCCGACGATCCCTGGGTGCTGGCCATGCGGGAGCGCACCAAGGCCCAGGTGATCACCTATGGGCTCTCGGAGGAGGCCATGGTGCGCGGGACTGATCTAGTCTCAGCCTGGCCCGACCCCTTATCCCTGTCGGTGGTGTATAAGGGGGAACGCCGGCGGGTTGAGACGCAGCTCCTGGGAGAGCTCTGGGCTTCTGCGGTGCTGGCCGCCTTGGCCACCGGGATTGCCATGGGAGTGCCCCTGGCCGAAGCCGCGGCGGCTTTGAAAGGCGTGCCGCCGGTTTACAATCGCCTGAGCGTGCACCGGATGGCGGATGACGTGACCTTCATTCTGGATACCTGGAAAGCGCCGCTCTATACGATCCCGGCCTCACGGCGCGTTCTCGAAACAGCCCGCGCCCCCCGGAAGATCTTTATTCTCGGCTCCATTTCAGATTATCCGGGTTCGGCTTCACCTAAATACCGGCAAGTAGCCCGAGAGGCCTTGGAGGTTGCTGATCAGGTTATCTTTGTGAGCCGGTGGGCAAAATATGCCTTAAGAGCGCGTCCGCCTCAGTCGCCGCAACGGCTCCTGGCCTTCGAGAATATTTATGAGCTCCGGCCGTTCTTGCGCAACTTCATCGCTCCCGGCGATCTGGTGCTCTTGAAAGGCTCCAATCGCGCTGATCATCTCGACCGGCTGGTACTCGACTGGGAACGGGAATTTCCCTGTTGGCGGCTGAACTGCGGGTTAATGATCCTCTGTAATGATTGCCGGTTGCGGCGCAGCCATTTTGTGCCTGTTTCTGAGCCGGGATGACTCAACGGATGCATCAGCGAGAAACGGTCCTGAGTTTAGCGGGTGGCGGGGTGGCAGCGGCTCCAGTTCATCTTGGCTAAACTCCGGAGAAGAGGTTCAAGCGGCCTTGGACAACCTGAGCAGCTAGGATTGCGGCAAAATCTCGACTGAGCAGCCCGGGGAGAAGTCAGGTTAGCGCGTGAAACTCGAAGATCACAGAATTACCAGATTTGTTCTGTATGCCTGGTATGATCTAAAAATCAGGCTTGCCACCCGCTATCGCGGTTTTTTGGGACACACCAGGTTCATCGGGGTGACGGGGAGCTGCGGCAAAACCACCACCAAGGAACTGATTGGCGCTATTTTGGGCGCCCAAGGCCCGGGCCGGACCAGCAATATGATCACGAACGAGCCGCAGCGGGTGGCCAGCACCATGCTGATGACCTTCCCCCGGCACCGGTTCTGTGTCCACGAGCTTGGCGGGTTCGAGCCTCAAATACTCGCCAAAACGGTGGCCATGTTCCGGCCCCAAATCGGCGTCGTCACCCAGGTTGCCTATGATCATTCCCGGAATTTCCGCTCTCTGGAGGCCACGGCCAGGGAGAAGGTCAGGCTGGTGGAGGCGTTGCCGGCCAGCGGGACGGCTGTCCTGAATGCCGATGATCCCCGGGTGCTGGCCATGGGGGAGCGCACCAGGGCCCCGGTGATTACCTATGGGCTCTCGGAGGAGGCCATGGTGCGCGGGGCTGACCTGGTCTC
>CBFDAH010000266.1:0-3058 GCA_965602785.1 uncultured Syntrophobacterales bacterium | reverse complement strand
ACCTTCAGACCCTTTTCCCTGACTGGTGCAGCCCATGAAATCTAATGAAGCATTAATTGACATCCGGCAGTCTCTGCACGAATTGGCTCAACCCCTGGCTGCGGTTACGGGGATGGTGGACCTGATGCTCCTGGAAAAGGAGGGAGACAACCCCTTATACCAAGACATCGAGATGATCAATGAAAGGTTGGAAAAGGTCTTGGAAATCCTCGCTCACATCCGGGACATCACCCGGGCCGCGACGTGAAGGAACTGAAGCAGATTCATGTATAACGAAGCACTGCCAGGCATCTCAAACCAATAATAAAATGATGTTAATCTATTGACAAAATGGCCAGGTTCTCTTCAACGCAGGCAGCAAATCCGGATGGTATGGCGCCTTCTGGATCCCATTAGCAGGATTGTTTCTTCAACTCAACTCTCCTTTCCTCCATAGACAGGGGCGGATCATAGGCCGCCCCTGCTTTTTGCCATTCCTGACCGGTCGCGCCACCAAATCCCCTGCCTAGCCCTTGGAGGTTCGGGGTTCTGGGGATCTCAAGCTCCCTGGCCCCTCCCCCTACGGTTGACTTTCTTCCTTGGCGCCATTCATTGAAAAGCTCTATCGTATCTTAGGTTTCGGTGTGGTATCATGCTGGGAGGCTCCGAGGTGCGGACCTTTTCTATTTCCCACGCCGGGAATTTTTTGCCCACTTGGCAGGATGGCATCGACCGGACCGCGCCCGGACTCTTAGGCGGCCAGGCTCGAACAACGCCAGCCTGACCCTCCCCTCATCCCCGGATGGGTCAATTATGATGGTACCAACGAATGCCTCTCCTGAAATCCTGGTCCGGGTGCAGGAACTCCGGGACCAGATCCAC
Organism: uncultured Syntrophobacterales bacterium; assembly: GCA_965602785.1. Classification (GTDB taxonomy): domain Bacteria; phylum Desulfobacterota; class Desulfobaccia; order Desulfobaccales; family 0-14-0-80-60-11; genus JBGSLA01. Next base: position 2,197 of record CBFDAH010000266.1, on the reverse strand, counting down.
TATCACAATCACCGCTACCATGTCCTGGATGACCCGGTAATTTCCGACGTGGCCTTCGACCGGCTCATGCAGGAACTCCTGAAGCTGGAAGCGGCCCATCCTGAGCTCGTTACCCCCGACTCTCCCACCCAGCGGGTGGGGGCTGCGCCCCTGGACAAATTCGAGACCGTGCCCCACCGCATCCCCATGCTGTCCCTGGAGAACGCCTTCAGCGACGGCGAAGCCCGGGAGTTCGAGGACCGCCTCAAGCGCTTCCTGCGCACCACGGAAGACTTCGATTATGTGGTGGAGCCCAAGATGGACGGCGTGGCGGTGGAGCTGGTCTATGAAAACGGCCATCTCCGCGTGGGCTCCACCCGGGGCGACGGTTACCGGGGGGAAAATGTCACCCAGAATCTCAAAACCGTTCATTCCATCCCCCTGGCCCTTCTGTCCCGGGAACTGCCCGTGCCCGAGCTCCTGGAGGTACGGGGCGAAGTCTACATAAATCTTCCGGACTTCAAACAGCTCAATGAGGAGCGCCTGGCCAGGGGAGAACCTCCCTTCGCCAACCCGCGTAACGCCGCGGCCGGGTCCCTCCGCCAGCTCGACCCCGCCATCACCGCCGGCCGCCCCTTGAAAATCTACTGCTATGGCATCGGCCAGGTGGCGGGCCGGACTTTTCAGAGTCAGTGGGACATACTCACCTCCCTGAAGGCCTGGGGTTTGCGGGTCAACCCCATGATCGAGCGCTGCCGGGGCATCGAGGCGGCCATCCAGTATCACCAGCGCCTGGAGCACCGGCGGCACCACGACCTCACCTACGAAATCGACGGGGTGGTCATCAAGGTGGACGACCTCGTCCTCCAGGAACGCCTGGGCACCAAAACCCGCAGCCCTCGCTGGGCCCTGGCTTACAAGTTCGCCGCCACCCAGGCCACCACCACAGTCAAGGACATCGTGGTGAACGTGGGGCGCACCGGAGCCATCACCCCCATGGCCGTCATGGAGCCGGTGGAGGTGGGCGGCGTCACCGTGAGCCGGGCCACCCTGCACAATGAGGACGAAGTGGCTCGCAAAGACGTACGGGTAGGCGACACAGTCCTCATCCAGCGGGCCGGGGACGTCATTCCCGAGGTGGTCAAGGTCATCCTGGAAAACCGGCCCCCCGACGCCAAACCCTTCCAGATGCCCACCATCTGCCCGATGTGCGACACCCCCCTGGTGCGTCCCGAGGGAGAGGCAGTGACCCGCTGCCCCAACCCGGACTGCCGGGGGGCCTTGCGCCGGGGCATCCTCCACTTTGCCAGCAAAACCGCCATGGACATCGATGGCCTGGGGGAAAAGATCATCGACCAGCTTCTGGAGGTGGGGCTGGTGAGGGAACTCCCCGATCTCTACCGTCTCACCACAGACGACCTGATCCCCTTGGAACGCTTTGCGGAAAAATCCGCCGAGAACCTGTGGGAGGCTATTCAAAAAAGCAAGGAAGTTTCCCTGGCCCGCTTTATTTATGCCCTGGGGATTCGCTATGTAGGTCAGGCCACGGCCCAACTTTTGGCCCAGCACTTTCACTCTTGGGAAAATCTGGGTGCGGCCAGTGAAGAAGACCTCCTCCAGGTGGAAGGCGTAGGCCCCCAGGTGGCCAGCAGCATCCGGGAATACTTTGAAAACCCGCGCCACCGGGAACTCCTGACAAAACTAACCGAACTGGGGGTGCAACCTCTCCCTCCCGAGCCGCCGCCCCAAACCGCCCTGGCGGGGAAAACCTTTGTATTCACAGGGGCTTTGGAGCGCTTTTCCCGGGAGGAGGCCAAGGCCCAGGTGACGGCCCGGGGGGGGAAGGTGAGCTCCTCGGTCTCGGCCAACACCGACTACGTGGTAGTGGGAGCCGACCCGGGAAGTAAATTCGCCAAAGCCCGGGACCTGGGCGTCACCATCCTGGACGAAGAGGCCTTGGAAGAGTTATTAAGAAGGGGTTAGGAGAAAGGGCCAGGGACAGTAGGGGCGGGTTTCAAACCCGCCCCTGCATGCCCTCCCCTCAAACTCCCCTCCCAACCCCCTTTAGGGGGCTGGTAAAGGCGGGACCAAAGGTCCCGCCTTTCCCGGCCTTTGAAAATCCCCCTAAGGGATTGGGGGAGGGGGTAAGGGTCTGTGACCCTTAGCCCCCTCCCCCGCAATCACCACCACGAAGGAGCGACCCATGGCAGACTTAGCG
>CBFDAH010000265.1:0-3070 GCA_965602785.1 uncultured Syntrophobacterales bacterium | reverse complement strand
ACCATCTCGTCGCCGTGGCCGCCCAGCACCATGGCCTGGATCTCCTCCACCGCCACCCCCGTCTCCATGGCGATGAAACAGCGGTAACGGGCGGTATCGAGAATCCCGGCCATGCCCATGACCCGGTTCTTGGGGAAACCGCTCACCTTGTAGGCCACGTAGCACATGGCGTCCAGGGGGTTGCTGACAATGATCAGAAAGGCGTTGGGGCTTTGGGCCACCACCTCTTTGGTCACCGTGGACACGATGTTCTTGTTGGTGTTGATCAGGTCTTCCCGGCTCATGCCGGGTTTGCGCGCGATGCCGGCCGTGATAATGACCACGTCCGAGCCCTGGGTGGCCGCGTAGTCGTTGGCCCCCACCACTTCCACGTTGAAGCCGAAAATTGGCCGGGTTTGCATAAGGTCCAGGGCCTTGCCCTGGGGCATGCCCTCTACGATGTCCACCAGGACGGTATCCGCCAGCTCTCTGGCCGCGGCCCAGTGGGCGCAGGTGGCCCCCACATTTCCCGCCCCCACCACGGTGATCTTCGGTCTTGCCATGTTTGTCCTCCTTGGAAAATGTGGGGCAGGGGGCTCCGGTAGGCGGTTTGTAACCCCCTCGCCCATAAAAATATAAATGTAATTTTTGTCTGGCAAAACTGCAATGAAATTCTCGGACCCTCCCGTTGAGAGCCCCGTAGTGCGCCCCGCGCCCCATAAAATCACTCCCCGCGTTGACAGCTTCCGGGGTAGTCCCTATAATCTCAAATCATTGGGAGAAAATTATGAGATTGGGTGTATATATGCGGGCGGTGCGGCTGCCCTTTCTCACCGGGTCGCTGATGCCAGTGGCTTTGGTGGCGGCCCTGGCCTGCTGGCGGGGCGCCTGGGGAGGTTTCTGGTATTTTCTCCTCACCGCCCTGGGGGTGGCCGGGCTGCACACCGGCGGCAACCTCATCAACGATTATTACGACTCCTTTGGGAGTGATCCCATCAACCGCTTCGTCACCCCCTTCAGCGGCGGCAGCCGGGTAATCCAGAACCAGGAGCTCGAAGCCGAGACCGTCCGGAATATGGCCTATGCCTGCCTGGGGCTAGGGGTGGCCTGCGGGCTGGCCCTGATGTATTATGGCCGCCCCTGGGTGGCGCTTTTTGGCCTGTTCGGGCTGGCCGCGGCCTACCTCTACTCCGCCTCCCCGCTGCAGCTCATGAGCAAGGGCTTGGGGGAGCTCACCATCTTTCTGGCCTTCGGGCCGGTCCTCACCCTGGGGGCCTACTACGCCCTCACCGGCCGGGTGGCCCCGGAGGGTTTTTATATTGGCCTGCCCCTGGCCTTCCTCATCACCGCCATCCTGTGGATCAATGAATTTCCGGATCTGGAGGCGGACGCGGCCGCGGCCAAGGAGCACCTGGTGGTCCGCCTGGGCCTCAAGAAGTCCCGCCTGGTTTACGCCGGCCTGATGCTCGCCCCCTTTCTCAGCCTGCCGTTCCTCATGGAAATTTTCCATCTCCCCGGCCACCTCTTCGCCGGGCTGGTGGCCCTGCCCCTGGCCGTGCAGGCGGTGCGCCTGGCCTGGGTTACACCCCCCACGGACGAGGAGTTTATCCCCATCCAGGCCCTCACCATTAAAACACACTTCCTCCTGGGCGTCTCCCTGACCCTGGCCTTCCTGTATGCGGCCTGGTGGGGGTGAGAGTGATAGCAGTCGGCAGTCAGCTTTATCCTGGTTCCCAAGCTGAGCTTGGGAACGAGAAAACAAACGGGAGTAGCACATCCACCCAACAGTCAATGTTTCATAGAAAGGTAACTTATGAAAAAGTATATGAAGTGTATATTTAGTTTTGCGCTTGGTGGTTTGTGCCTTTATTTAGGATTGACGATGGAAACTAAGGAAGGTCAAGAATTTATAGTATATTTTTTATTTATGGTAGCCATTGTTAATATATATATTGGGACAAAAGATCTAATGTCTATTTTTAAAAATACCAAGTAATAATAGCCGGTATCATTAACTCAGACTCATCAAGGTAATTACCCTGACAGGAAAAACGATCCACCGCCGAGGAGTCCGTGCCCCTCCAGGCCCTCACCATCAAGACCCGTTTTCTCCTGGGGGTATCCCTTACTTTGGCTTTTCTAAAAGCGGCCTGGCTTAATTGAGTTATTTGTTCCCTCTTAAGGTTATAATATTATTACAATATCGCAACTATTACCAAATTGCATAAAATGGCAAGCTAGTTTTTAGGAGCGCAGCAGGGTAATTAAAGCCATTTGGCCGTTATATGTAATCACGTCCTGTCTACAAGGCATGGGGTTAAAGTCCCCCAAGCTACCCGAATTGGGGGTATGCGATTTTTCAAATAAAAAATTTGTTTTTAACAAAATTTTGTTAAAATTGACTTCCATAGAAAAATGCTTAAATTTAAACTTGTTCTCACTAAACGGGCTGATAAGGGGACATGAAACATTTTACTATAATGCTCGCCAACGCCAGGGAATTACTGGGTATTTATATGTCTATACAAATTAGGAAATCATCATTGAACAGTTGATTTAACGGCTGAATCATGAAGGAATTTAGAGGTTATAACTAAAATACTCTAGCATATCGTTTAGCTCGGAGGCGTACTTGAATCAACCGTATAACTGCCTCCAGTTAAGGGATTACATACAATTAAATTTACAATTCCACCCCATGAGTCAAAAAAGGGAGGATTATTATGGCCACTACTTATGATCGTATACGCATCTTACTTCACGAAGTCCTAAAAAACGACAAATTGGAGAACAAAAAAGATCTTCACGCGTTTATAATAGCTATTGGAATGAAGCAATTACCTGAGTTCATATTGAATCGTAATACAGACAAGGGAATTGTTCCCCAACCTATTTCAGAGAAGGTAATAGGTCGCCTAATTGATCTGCTTGGAGATCTCAAGTTAGTCGATGTTGCCGTTCCCGATCAAGTGAGTATGACAAATCGCGGATTAAGTGCACTGGAACCCGATGCATTTCCTAATGCAGTTTCTGTAGCTGACCTGCCCCCCGAAAACTAGTCCACATGTTAAGTTAGAGTGATGGACCGAAG
>CBFDAH010000264.1:0-3089 GCA_965602785.1 uncultured Syntrophobacterales bacterium | reverse complement strand
TGGGGCTCCACCAGCTTCACCCTCGGGGTGACGCCGATGCCCTGAGCCAGCTTGTGGGACAGTTTGTACACCAGTTCCCGCTGCAGGGTCATTTTGTCGAAGAACAGGCCCTCCCGCACCTCCACCCGGACCTCCAGATAGTCGAGATGCCCTTCCCGGCCGATGACGAGCTGGTACACGGCCTCCTCCCCGGCAAAGCCGGCCAGAATCTGCCCCACCCGCTCCGGAAAAATGTTGATGCCCTTCACCACCACCACGTTGTCGGCCCGGCCCTGGATGCGACTGATACGGGCCAGGGTGCGCCCACAGGGGCAGGGGTTGAAGTCGAGACTGGTCAGGTCCCCGGTGCGGAAGCGCACCAGCGGTGTAGCCTCCCGGCTTATAGTGGTGATAACCAGCTCCCCCAGCTCACCGGGGGACAAGACCTCGCCGGTCTCCGGATCGATGATTTCCGCCAGGAAGTGGTCTTCGTTCAGGTGCATGCCCAGGCGGTGTTCGCACTCCCCGGCCACCCCCGGCCCTATGGCCTCGGAGAGGGCGTAGTTGTCGAGGGCCGTTAGAAAAAGGCGGGTTTCGATTTCGGCCCGCTGGGCTTCGGTCCAGGGTTCCCCGGCGAAGAGGCCGACTTTCAGGAACAGATTCTTGGCTTCCACCCCTATCTTCTCCAACTCGTCGGAGATGACCAGAGCATAACCGGGGGTGCTGATGAGGACGGTGGTACGATAGTCCCGCATGATCTGGACCTGGCGGGCCGTGCTCCCAGGTCCCGTGGGGATCACTGATGCCCCCAGGAGTTCAACGCCGTAGTGCAGGCCGAAGGCGCTGGTGAGAAGACCGTAACTCAGGGTCACCTGCACCACATCGTCCCTATCCACCCCGGCGGCAGTGAGGACTCGGGCCGCCAACCTGGCCCAATTTTTCAGGTCCCGGGCGGTATAGCCCATAACTATAGGGGCCCCAGGGCTGCCGGTGGAGGAGTGGATGCGCACCACTTCTCTGAGGGGCACGGCGAACATCTCGTAGGGATAGGCCTTAGCCAGGTCGTGGCGGGTGGTGAAGGGCAGGCGTCTGATGTCTTCCAAGGATAAACAATCCTCAGGTAAAAAGCCGATGGCGTCAAATTTTTTCTTGTAGAACTTGACGTTCTTGTAAACCCGGTGGAGGGTGGCCTGGAGGCGTTCCAATTGCACCTGGGCCAAATCGGCCCGATCCATCTGCTCCGCGTCCCTGTCATAGATCGCCATGTTGTCCTCCTGGGTTGCGGTTGTTCGTGGGGGGAGGGGGTAAGGGGCCGCGCTCCTTAGCCCCCTCCCCCACCCTCATTTCCTTCCTCTTTCCCCAGATACGCCTCGATGACCCGGGGGTTGCGGCGGATATCCTGGGGTAGCCCCTCGGCGATGACCCGGCCCTGGTCCAGAACCACGATGCGCTGGCACAGGCCCATGACCAGGGTCATGTCGTGTTCGATGACCAAGAGGGTGATACCCAGGTCCCGGAGCCTCATGAGGAGGCCCATCAGGTCTTCGGTCTCCCGGGGGTTAAGGCCCGCGGCAGGTTCGTCCAGGAGCATGAGTTTGGGCTCCTGGGCCAGGGCCCGGGCGATTTCCAGGCGGCGCTGTTCCCCGTAGGCCAGGGCCTCCGACGGCCAGTCCGCCTTGTCCTGTAGGTCCACGAGGTCGAGCCAGTCACGGGCCTGGTCTTTGGCTCTGGCTTCAGCCTGCCTGACCCCCGGCAGAGGCAGCAGGGCACTCAGGGTCCCCACCGGTTGTCTCAGATGGCTGCCGGTGAGGACGTTCTCCAGCACCGTCATGCCCCCGAAAAGCTGGATATTCTGAAAGGTGCGGGCCAGACCCAAGCCGGCCCGGTGATAAGGGGGCACGCCTGAAAGGTCTCGGTCTTCGAGGAATATCGACCCGGCGGTGGGGGGGATCAGGCCGTTGATGACGTTGAAACAGGTGGTTTTACCGGCGCCATTGGGGCCGATGAGGGCCAGAATCTCACCGGTCCGGACGTCAAAGTCCACCTGGTCCAGGGCCTGCACCCCGCCAAATTTCTTGCTGAGGGATTCCACCGTTAACAGGGTCATTCCCACACTTCCCGATAGCCTTTACCCAGGTAGGCCCGCTGCACCTCTGGAGCTTCCTGGAGTTCGGCCGCGGTGCCGTCCATGATGATGCGGCCGGTCTCGATGACATACCCCCGGTCCGCCAGCTTGAGGGCCGCCCGGGCGTTTTGCTCCACCAGGAGAAGGGTGGTGCCGGCGTCTTTTAATTCCCGCAGGATATCATAGACCAACTCGAGCATACGGGGGGCCAATCCCATGGAGGGCTCATCCAGCATGAGGAGCTGGGGCCGGGACATCAGGGCCCGGCCGATGGCCAGGATCTGTTGCTCACCGCCGCTCAGCGTGCCGGCGTGCTGGTTGGCCCTCTCCTTGAGGATGGGAAAACGTTCCTGGATATCCTCCAGATCCCGGCGCACCTGGCGGGTATCCTGGCGGTGAAAGGCTCCCAACTCCAGGTTGGCCTTGACCGATAGGGTGCTAAACACCCGGCGCCCTTCCGGCACCAGGGCCAGCCCCAGGGAGACGATCTGCTCGGGGGACAGGCGGCCACAGGCCTGACCGGCAAACTCCACCTGGCCCCCCCAAACCGGCAACAAACCGGAGATGGCCCGCAGGGTGGTGCTCTTGCCAGCTCCGTTGCCCCCGATAAGGGTGACCACCTCCCCCGGGCGCACGTGCAGGGAGATGCCCTTGAGCACCGACAGCTGCCCATACCCGGCCTGGATACTTTTTAAGGTAAGCATTTTAGGTTGTGTTTTGAGGGAAGGGCCGGGGGATTGCGAATCCCCCGCCCTCCCCTCAAACTCCCCTCCCAACCCCCTTTACGGGGTTGGGGGAGGGGGTTTGGGGGAGGGGGCAGGGACCCACGGTCCCTGGCCCCCTCCCCCATCCTATCATTCCTTTCTCACCACAACTTTCAAACTCATTTTGCCCCGGCCCAGAAGGCCCTGGGGACGCCAGATGAGGAGCGCCACCAGCAGGGCCCCGTACGCCACATCCTGGTAATCTTTGAATTGTCGGAAAA
>CBFDAH010000263.1:0-3183 GCA_965602785.1 uncultured Syntrophobacterales bacterium | reverse complement strand
CAAGCCTTACATCCTCCCCTGGTTCTTGAGCTCAGGAACTACCAGGTTCCCTTAATGTTGAACAACATGAGAGACCTTCAGATGGCTACTACTTTTGGATATCAGGAAAAATGCTGTTAGATTACCCTCGCTTATAATGAATTACTTATAGGCCTGTTTGGTATTGGTTTTAGATACTTTAATCATAACCAGCGGAAGAATTTAATATGATTTCAATAAATTAATAATCTTTTTAAGCAAGATGGCAGGTTAACAACCAATTAAGAGTTATCTTTCCCTTACCGAACTGTCAATAATTATATTATTTAAAGTTTTTAATTATAACTAATTGTTATTAAAAAGTAAATAGGATATTCGGACATACTACCGGAAGCTCTGGTAATCGTGCCTAAGTCATTCAACCTGCTTGGATTTCATGAGAGTTCTAGGAATCTGGAATTACCTTCGACACCAGAATGGACGCAGGTTGCTGGGAGCCGGGAGTTCCGGAGGGTTCCAACCCGGGGTAGCGGGGCGGTTTTGCACCAGGGATTCATACAGGCCTGACATGGTCACCCCCGAGACCGGGCCGGTCTTCACCAGCCAGGCCAGGAAAGCCCGGAGCTTGACCACCAGTCGGTCCACCGCTTGGGCCGTGGAGAAATTGGGGTTGCCCCCTCCGGGTAACAGCTCCGAGGAATGGAGAAACATGGTGAAAACCCCACCACCCCGACGCCGGTGCAGGAAGGCGGCCAGCCGCATAGAGACCTGGGGAAACCAGGCAGGGTGAATACCCGCCGCCCCCACAAACCGAAACCAGGATAGGAGAGTCTCCCCCAGCTTCACGGGGAGAAGGCTGGAAAAACGGTGCACGCCCCGGGAAGCCCCGGCCCACACCGGCACCGTGGTGAGGGGCATTTCCAGCAAAGGCTCGCCGGATGATCCTGGAGAGCTCAGCCAGAAAGGATCAGGAGGAGCCAAAAAGTGGGGGGGGCCACCCACCTTCTGAGACAAGGGCACCATGCTGCTGTCCACCCTGAGGCCAAAGCGGGGCAGGAGCTCCAGGAGGGCCGGGGTCCAGTCGAAGCGCCCCATGCGGAAGGAGCGGGGTGCAGTCCCGAAAGCCTCCTTCAGGGTGGCTGACAGGGTGCCTAACTTCGCCCCCAGAAGGGCCAACGGCAGCCGATTGGAGGGGATGGGCTCCTGGTGGGGCAAATCCCAGAAGGGCGGCGTGTTCCAGGGGTGCAAGTGGGCCCCGATCTCCGCCCCGTATTCCTCTTGCCAGTAAGCCAGCAATTCCCGGGCGGCCGGGTCCCGGGCCACGGGATAGGTCACCAGGAGGGTGAGGGGAAAGCCGAACTCCCGAGGGATGAACTCGAGGCGCTTGAGTTCGGCCACGTTGGTGACCCCATGCGGCAGGCGGGCATAGCGCCCGGAAAACAGGCCTTCTTCCTCCACATCGAGGGTGATGGCCAACTGTAGGGGCTGGCTCATGGATAAATCCTCACGGCCGGTCAACATGCTTCCTTTCCAATCCAGGCCGTCTCACCAGGCCACCTGGCCCCTCTCCTGGATAAATTCCCCCACCGAGGTGTAGACCTCCTCGTTCCCCAGGAATTCACCCTGCCGGATGGCGTCCCGGATCTCCGGCAGGCGGGCTTCGAACCCGGCCATCAGGTCTTTTCCCGGTGGTGGTTTGTGCAGAGCTTTGCCATACCCCAGCCGTTCCAGGTAAAAGGCGTTCAGAAATTGCTCAAACGCGCCTTGAAAGGGTATGGACAATATGGGTTTGCCGTAGTAGAGGGCCTCGGAGCTGAGGGTGTGGCTGCCGGCGCAGATAACATAGCGACAGGAGGCCAGGTCATCGAGAAACCCGTCTTCGGAGTTCTGTTTGAAAAGCAGGTTGCCGTCCTGGCGGTCCTGGTGAAAACCGTAAACCACCACCGGGTGGGGGAGGTTTTGTAAAAACGTAAAAAAGCCCGGAAAGGGAGGAATACTCTGATAAACCAGGACGTGGTCGCCATCTATGGCCTGTCGGCCGATAACGCTCTCCCTGAGAACGGGCGGCGCCAGTCTGGCCCGCTCCCCGGGTTTCAGGGGAGGCCGGAAAAAGGAGATGACCAGATAGTGGCTGGCCTGGCTAAACAGGAGGCGGATCACCAGGCAAAGGTTCAGATACGCCAGGCGCTGCTGCCAGGGCACCGGGTGATGGCAAAAGGTGATGATATGCTGGTGGTCCACGGACAGACAGGCCAGCCCCACCTGCCGGCAGGCCCGGGGCACCAGGTAGTCATAGTCACTCATACCCACGTCGGGCTGAAAGTCCTCTATCACCTGCAGTGCCTGGCGGAGCCGGGCCCGCTTGGCCAATAGATGGCGGAGGGTATGGTACACCGTGGGCAGCGCGGCCACCCGGTGGCCCTTATACACGGTGAGGGGACCGGGGATTTCCACCACCGGGTATTCGGGCTTGAGGACCGCGGTCCCCCGGTCGTGGGTGATGAAGAGAAACTCGTGTTCCGAAAAGTGGCGGGCGATGGTAAGGGCCCGCATTGCGTGGCCGTGGAGGGTGCCGTGGACGCCGTAAAGGACTCTGGCCATATTACAAGCATATTCCAGGGAAGCACAAGAGACAACGGCAAAATGGCCCCAAAGGGCAATCGGCCCGAAGCGCTAACCTTCCCCAGCCTCTTCCGGCAACGGATACTCCCGCAAAATGTCGAACAACTCCTGCTCCCGACCGGCGTAGAAGTGATCCGACCCAGGCACTACCCTGAGCTCCAGGGGGGGCTCCCGGTCGCGGCATAGCTTCTCCAGGTCGGCCAGGGGGCAGAGCTCGTCCCGATCTCCGGCCACCGCCAGGGCCAGGCGGGGGGTCTCAGAGAGGAACGTCAGTTCCATGAAGGCGATGGGCGGCGAGATGAGGACCGCGCCGGCCACCTCGAGGCCCTTATGGAGGGCCCGGGCCGCCACCGCGGCGCCGAAAGAATACCCCACCAGGAAGCAGGGGCCTGAAATCCGGGACTGCAGAAAGGCCGCCGCGGCCGCAATATCCTCCACCTCCTGCAGACCGCCGCCATGCACCCCGGTGCTCCGGCCCACCCCCCGAAAGTTGAAGCGCAGAGTGGACCAGCCCCGGCCCCCAAAGGCCCGGGCCGCAGTCCATACCACATTGTTGTCCATGCTCCCCCCATACAAGGGGTG
>CBFDAH010000262.1:0-3190 GCA_965602785.1 uncultured Syntrophobacterales bacterium | reverse complement strand
AGACGGAAATGCGCCTCCTCCAGCCAGGTTTCGTTCTTATGATAGCAAATCGCCTGCTGAAAATATTTAATGGCCTCAGCATGTTGTTTGACCGTTTGAGATAATAGGCCCATTGTAAAATTGCTCGAGGCGTTGTGTGGATTTAATGCCAGTTCCTTCCTACAGGCGGCATATTGATATTTATATTGTTTGCTTTGGCTGGCCTTTTTAAGACACCAGGAGATGGCCTTGACCCCAATCAGAAGAATAATTACGCCAAAGAACGCCAGAACAATTAGAATCTTCGTATCTTGAGAAAAATATCCCTGGGCAATTTTTCCTACCCACCTGCCCAAAACGGCGCTGAGGATATTGCTTTTCACCCCAGTTTTCCCCTTATAACCAGATACGTCGGCAACCCCGACCTTTTTCTTTATAGGAGCTTTGATGGAAGTAAGGCCTGTTCCACGAGGTGTGTCACCGAACGCCTGGGGAGCATCTCCGGCCGCCTGGCCGTGCGGTCTTGAGTCCCGAACAAACAAAGTTGACAGGAAAGAGGAAAGTGACTACATTGGCAAGCATGACGACCATTGCACCCCTTTCTGTCACCGGCATCGGCTCCGTCCCTTATGATGACCCTGGGGAGACTGTAACCATGATCCTCAGGCACCTTCCGGATTTACCCTTCTGGCCCCAGTTCGTCCGGCTGGGCTTCCGGGAAGAGATGGTAGCCCAGGGCGCCGGAGGCATGCCGGCCCTCAAGGTGGACCTGGAGGCCCGGCAGGTGATCTTAGATCCGGAGGTCTCCCGGGAGATGGCCCTGGCTCAGTTTTACGAGACCGTGTGGAGTGGGGACCTGGCCCCCTTCGCCCTGACAGTTGAGGAGGCCCAAGGCTTTCATATCCTTCTGTCCCGATTGGCTGAGCAAGGCAACGGCGCCCCGACCCTCAAGGGGCAGATAGTGGGGCCGGTAACCTTCGCGGGTATAGTGAAAGCCGGGGACGGCAAGCCTATCCTCTATGACCGGGAGCTGACCCAGGCGGTCTCCCTGGGACTGGCCCGCAAGGCTGCCTGGCAGGCCGAGCAGTTCCGACAGGCCGGCCGGGAAGCCGTCATCTTCTTCGACGAGCCCTTTCTTACCGGCTTCGGTTCGGCCTTTCTCCCCGTCTCCCGGGAGGAGATCACCACCATTCTCACCGAAGTCCTGAACGCCGTGCGGGAGCCCGGACCGGTAACTGTCGGGGTGCACTGTTGCGGCAACACCGATTGGGCCCTGTTGCTTGACACCCCCATAGACATCTTGAGCTTTGATTCCTACGGCTACTTTGACCATCTTCTCCTGTTCGAGAAGTCCCTGGCCGCCTTCCTGGACCGGGGGGGCTACCTGGCTTGGGGGCTGGTGCCCACCGGGGATGATTTGGCTCAGGAAACGGGGGATAGTCTTTGGCAGCGCTTCACTTCCCAGGTGGAGCGTTTGGCGGACACGGGCCTGGGGCTGCACAAAGTGCTTAACCACTCCCTTCTGACCCCGGCCTGCGGCCTTGGGTATCTTAGCCCGGAAGCGGCCACCCGGGCCCTGGAAATTCTCGGCGAGATGGGCCACCGGGCGCGCCAGTGGCTGGCTACCCAGTAATACCTTGATTCATAAAGTTTCGGCCTGATAAGCACCGAGGGGAGCATGAAAGTAAAGGACATCATGGTAAAAGAAGTGGCCACGCTGGACGTTGAGGATGAACTCAGCCTGGCCAATGACATCATGCGCCTGGGACGTATACGGCACCTACCCGTGGTGGAAGGGGAGAAAGTAGTGGGGATCATCTCGGAGCGTGACCTCTTCCGCAGTTCCCTGGCACAAGCCCTGGGCTACGGGAACAAGGACACCCGAGAGGTCATGAAGACCCTGCGCATCAAGGACATTATGGTGAAGCAGGTGATCAGCATCTCCCCCGACACTGACCTCAAGGATGCCGTGGCCCTCATGGTGGAGCGCAAGATCGGCTGCCTGCCGGTGGTGCAGGACCACAAGCTCGTGGGCCTGATTACCGAGACCGACATCCTGGTACAGTATTGTCAAGAACTGGGTGGCTTACCTTAGGTCAGAGCCAGAAACTGGATAAACTTCTTCATGGTGAGAGGTTCGCAGGCCAGCTCCCCTTCACCTTGCTGTTCCTGGAGTGCCTTCAGGGCGGCAAAGGGACTGAGGGCTGGGCGGTAGGGACGGAAGGTGGTGAGACCGTCATAGGCCTCCAGGATAAAGAGGATCCTGGTGTAGGGGTGTTGCCGGGAGAGCTCCAACCCCTGGGGGTAGCCGGAGCCGTCGGCCCGTTCGTGGTGTTCCAGGATCAGGCGGAGAGTGTTCATAGGAATCTGGGTATTGCTTTTTAGTAACCGGTAGCCTAATTCAGGGTGCCTTTTCATGGTTTCCCATTCATCAGGACTGAGTGGCTCTATTTTGAGCACCAGCTCTTCATTGAGATGAGTGAGGCCAAAGTCGTGAAACAGGCCCGCCAATCCCACCGTTAAGCAGTCCCGCTTGGGTTTGCCCAGATAGACCATCAGGGCCATGCCCATAATCCCCACATTCACGGAATGATTATACAGGGTGTAGTCCCGGTAGAGCATCTCCCAGAAAAGCTTCCAGGGAAAGTTCTCCTGGCCCAGGAATGTGGAGAGATTTCCCAGGGACTTTTTGGCCAGCTGCACGTGGGCCCCCAAGTGGGGGGTTTGGAAGGCCCGGTGCAGGTTTAGAGACAGGTGTTCCCGTAAGATGCAGAACTTTTCCCGCTGTTGCCCTGATTCGGCGCTGGCCAGGAGCAGGTGGTTGTTGAGGTAGGCCACCACCCGGTCCACTTCCTGTTCATGGAAGTAGAGGCACTGGATTCCTACCTGCTCCAGAGATTCCAACCAGGAGGGCTTTAGCATCTCCCCTTCTTCCAGATAAGGGAGGAACTTAACCTCCCCCTCTTCCCCTTCGCTTACCTTGAGGTGGAGTGGAAAAGTAAGCCTTTCCTCTACCATCAATACCTTGAGGAGAATGGGCAGGTAGGGAGTGTTTACCTGTTTGGGGGTGGGACGCAGGAGAGTTTTTAGATTTTTACTGAGAAACTGTTCTCGTATGTTGGGTGCGTCCATACCTTTTCCCCGAAACCGTTAGAGTTGGCTCTTACCAAGCTTATCGGCCGGGGAAGGAAGGACTTAAATGTCTAAGATG
>CBFDAH010000261.1:0-3191 GCA_965602785.1 uncultured Syntrophobacterales bacterium | reverse complement strand
CCCCGAACAGATTGCTCAGGCCCCCCTCTCGGGGAGCTTATTTGCCCATAAGCCCAGGGTGCAAGGACTGCCGGAACCCAGTTTCGCAGGATAAGGGGACTAGTACTTACCGACGATGAATGGTGGTATGGGTATGACGGCAAACCTGCGGCTGGTTCAGGATGCAGGTGGAGATTGGTAAGGCTGCGAACTTTCCCGCCGGACAGGGCTGGGGGGGCAGAGAAAAGGGACTAGTACTTAATTGCCAAAGTTAGCGAATTTTTAAAAGCGGTTTTATTCCCCCCTTTTTTAAAGGGGGGGTAGGGGGGATTTGTCTATCCGCTTGAAACTCCCCCTCCCGCCAAGAGAGGGGGAGTTAAACCCAGAAACCTTTTGAAAGGAAAACCTGGGACGCCACCCCAGCACCTTTTTTGACCCAAGTCTTGCCGAGATTTCTCCTTTTTCACCTGCTTTCTCCCCACCCACCCTCCGGGAATTTCCTCACGTCTAGGTGGCCCTTTTAGATAGGCGGATCATCCAGGCAAATTTTCCAGGCCGGGCGATGCGGGTTGAGTTCGGCAAGGCATCTCGGAAATGGTATCAGCCTAACCCTCAGCTATGGTTAGCGAGAAAGGTGCGAAATATAACGGCTACCTGGAGGTACTGAACCGGCCCCTGAAAACTGGTTCCCCTTTATGGTAGAATAGTGAGCCGATGGGGATGTCCCCTGGCTTACCTGGTCAGCATGAAAGCGGTATCCTCGTTTTCCAATGGGCATACTAATGACCAAAACCTTACAGACACAGTCGGCCTCTATCACCACCCAGGAGTCGAAGCCTGGGCCGGCGCCCGTGGCCCTGGTCCCGTGCGAGTCCTATGAAGAGGCCACAGTCACCCGGGCTCTTGAGACTGCCCTGGATCTCCTGGGTGGCTGGGAGCCGCTTTTTCCCGAGAGCGGCCCCATTTACCTCAAACCGAATCTGGCCGGCCCCTTCCCCCCGGAGCGGGCTGTCACCACCCACCCGGAGGTGGTAAAGGCCATGGCCCGCCTGCTCCAGAGGGCGGGCCGGGATGTGGTGCTGGGGGACAGTCCCGCCGGCCCGGCCCGCCCCGGCTATCTCAAGTTTCTCTACCGCCGCACCGGCATGGAAAACCTGGCCCAGGAGTTGGGCCTGGAGCTCGACCTGGATATCGCCCCGGTGGAAGTGAAAATCCCCCACCCCCGCAGTCTTCGGGTCCTCACCCTGAACCAAACCTTCGTCGGCGCCCCGGCCCTCCTCAACCTGCCCAAATTCAAGACGCACCTTTTCGCCCGACTCACCGGAGCCGTCAAGAACCTCTACGGCGCGGTCTCCGGGATCATGAAGGTGGCCTACCACACCCGTTTGAAAGACCCCCGTGATTTCGCCCTGCTCCTTCTGGACCTGGTGGACTATCTGAAGCCGCGGCTCTCCGTGGTGGACGCGGTGGTGGGTATGGAGGGCGACGGCCCCACCTGGGGGCGGCCCCGGCAGGTAGGATACCTCGTGGCGGGGGTGAACCCTTTGGCGGTGGACTGGGTCATGAGCCAGATGATGGGCTTTGCCGCGGAGGCAGTGCCCCTGTTTCAGGTAGCGCCGCCGCCCCCCGTGGAAGTCTGGGGCGTTTCCCTGGGGCAAGCTCGGATACCGGATTTTGTCCTCCCCAGCCCCAATACTCTAGAGGACGGCCTGGAGGGCCTCTGGTGGCTCCCCCAACGTCTGAAGGATTACCTGGGCCAAGAACTCCTGCCTCGCCCTGCGGTCAATCCCCACCTCTGCTCCGGCTGCACCCTGTGCGAGCAGTCCTGCCCCCAGCAGGCCATCCACTTGGAGGAGGACAAGGCCATGGTGGACCTGGATCTCTGCATCCGCTGCTGGTGCTGCAACGAGGTCTGCCCCACCGGCGCCGTGGCCCTCTCCCGGTCCCGCCTGGGCCGTCTCCTGGCCAGCGTGCGTCACTGAGTCCCCGCGCCGGCAATGATGTGTAGAATAAAGCCCGAGGGCCCCAAAGAGAAGCTGCCCTTTGAGGCTTTTCCTGGTTTAGTAGCCCAGATTTTCTCCCACCAGCTTTACGTGAATGCGCCCCTTAATCATCTGACCTTCAATGATGCTCCACATATTGCAGATGCGTTGCGGCGATCTGCAGTCGGCGCACAACCCGGTTTCGACGCACGGGTTCTGGTAATTGATCCGCATTGAGTTGATGGGCGCGGCATAGTGTTTGACTCTGGCCATGGCGGATTCCAGGTCCGGGGCGATTTTGTTGACGCCCACCACCAGAATTACCTTGGTGGGCCCGAAAATCATGGCGGCCACCCGGTTTCCCATGCCATCCAGGTTGACCAGCTTGCCATCCAGGGTAATGGCGTTGGAGCTGGCGATCATCACATCTGCTGACATGCCTCGACGCCTTATCTCCATGCCTTCTTCCGGGGAGAGACCCGGCAGGTAGGGGTCGAGGAGGCTGACGCCGGGGAGCGCCGCAATCTTCTCCCACAGCCCCAGGTTCGTGGTGGTCATCGAGCCACACCGATAAACCTCTGCCCCCGGCGGGATCATGGCCACAACCTCGTCCCGCGCCTGGGCCGCGCTGGAGGTGTAGCTCCCTTCCAGGCGTCGCTTCTCCAGGTGATCGATGATGCTCCGGGCAACCTTTTCGCTCCACAACACTTGATGCTTATCCATATCTCACCTCTTGGGAAAATCTCCTGCCCTTTTATCCGGCGTACGGCAAAAGTTGGTTCACTTGCATACGTCCTCTATGAAAAATGGTCCCAAACCGCCTTGCCATCCCTCGTTTCTAACCTGCCCCTATTCCAAAATGCAAATTATCTCAGCACGTTTTTAGACTAGTTCTTAGTTGCAAAATTAAGCGTAAATATTTGCAAGTATCCTTAAAGATCAGGAACGCCTAAAGTCCCCCTTTGAAAAAGGGGGATTTAGGGGGATTTTCAAGCGGCTAGAGAAATCCCCCCTAACCCCCCTTTAAAAAAGGGGGGAATAAAAACCGCTTTTAAAAATTCGCTAACTTTGGCAATTAAGTACTTGGGGGGGGGATGGCTCGCGAGTTAGGGAGAATTTCACCGCCGTGGCTCAGGGTAGCGCCTAATCCCCCGGAAGAATTCTTGCAAAGTTTTTCGTTTTTGCAGACAATGAACTCAGTTTAGCGGCCCTTAGTCATGCTGGAAAAAC
>CBFDAH010000260.1:0-3204 GCA_965602785.1 uncultured Syntrophobacterales bacterium | reverse complement strand
GCCGCCCATTGGGGGTTTAAATATCAATGTATTTTAACCTGGGTAAAGAATGTCGGGTTTACCCCTTTCTCCTGGATGTATTCAACTGAGCATGTTTTGTTTTGTCGCAAGGGCAATCTGCCCCTAGTGCAATTAGGGTTGCGTTTGGATTTCCAGGCAAAGGTGCGGCCAAAAATTTAGGAAAAATTACTTTTTTCAGCGAAATTTGTTCTATCAAGCCTCCCACAAGACAATTTGGCTCCAACAAGAGCAACCTTCTCGGGGTTAAACTCGGTGAGAGGGCTCTCCCAAAATTTTTTTGGGACTGCGGCGGCCAAGGTTGATAAATGATCAAAAACGATTATCTTAGTTGATAATAAGGTCTCTTGGAGGCGCCAGGCGGCGCCGGGGACGTTAAACCACTTCATTACTAGCTCGGTGGCGGGGAAGGACCCCACCGAAAGGAAAAGGAGGCAGACCATGATCAGGGTTATAGGAAGGGTGTTACTATCAGCAGCACTTCTCGTGTTCCTGTCGGGCTGGAGCATGGCGGCTCAGCCAGCCAAGCCGGAACATCCGTCAAAAACAGAGCACCCAAAGGGGGAGAAACCGAAGGCCGAGAAACCAAAGGCGGAGCACCCGAAGGGGGAGCACCCAAAGGCGGCGCCAAAGAAGCCGGATCACCCGAAGTAATGTCCGTCTCTTGACTGCGGGATAATGGTTTAGGTAAGGAATTTCCATGAGCTGGCGAACGATAATGTCGGCGTTAATACTAGCTTGCCTGGTGTTTGCGGGTGGCGGGTGGCAAGGGGGGCAAGGCGCAGAGGCCGCGTCTGCCCCGCCCGGGCCCAAATCGGCACCAACTGCCGATATCCAGGCAGGCATCGAGAATCACATCACGGAGCAGGTCCGCCTGGGTGGAGGATATTTCAAGCTTCCCTTTGGCGACAAGGAACTCCGTCTCAAGCTGGTCAAAGTCCACACCGAATACCTGTCAAAACTGGGGCCTCGCCGTTTTTTCGCCTGCGTGGATCTGGTGGACACCAGCGGCGATGTGTATGACGTTGACTTCTTTCTGGCCGGTGAGCCGGGGGCGATGAAGGTCACTGAGACCACCGTCCATAAGATAAACGGCCAGCCCTATTACGCCTGGGAGCAAAAAAGTGATGGCACCTGGCATCGCATCTCCCTGAAGGAAGCTTCAGAAGGCCACCTCGGGGTCATCAAAGAGCGCGACGAGTTCGAGTTTCTCTACCGGGCCACCCTGCCCGAGATAAACGGTACCGCCCGCATGTGGCTTCCTTTGGCGACCTCGGACCGGTTCCAGACGGTGGAGATTAAATCCATCAAGGCTCCGGGGAAGCAAAGCACACTGAAGGAGCGGGAACGGGGCAACAAAGTCCTATTACTTGAGCTCGGTCCGGAGGACAGCGGCAAAAACATCGAGATCCGCTATCAGGTAAAGCGCCTTGAGAAGGCCGCCTATGCGGCGCCCAAGCCCGCCCAGGGTAAATACCTCAACCCGGAGCGTCTGGTGCCGACAAATGAGGATTTCCGCCGGATCGGAGAGCAGGTCGTTAAGGGCAAGAAGGGCGATCTGGTGCGGGCCCGGGCGCTCTACGACCATGTCGTCGACCGCATGCGCTATGCAAAATATGGCAAAGGCTGGGGCAAGGGCGACGCGGTTTACGCCTGTAACGCACGCACCGGCAATTGCACGGATTTCCACTCCTACTTCATTGCCCTGGCCAGGTCGGTGGGCATCCCGGCGCGCTTCGCCATCGGCGCGGCTATCCCTTCGGAGCGCAACGATGGCGGGGTGGACGGCTATCACTGCTGGGCGGAGTTCTTTGCCGACGGCAAGTGGTGGCCAGTGGACATCAGCGAGGGCGACAAATATTCAAGTCTGGCCACCTACTACTTTGGCCACCATCCGGCAAACCGCTTTGAACTCAGCCGCGGCCGCGACCTTGTTGTCGAACCGGGGCCCACTTCGGGCCCGATAAATTTCCTGGCCTATCCCGTGCTGGAAATCGGCGGCAAGCCAGTAAAGGTAGCGGTCACGTTCTCCTTCAACCGAAGCAGCCGCAGCCGGTAATACGCACCATGCCGGATTAATCGAAGTCAATTTCAACCGACTAAAAGTGGTGGCTTGAGACGGTGCCGCCTAAATGCGGTTTATATAAGCTGACCGTTTCTACTACCCCCGTCAATTCATTGGGTCAGGCTATTTGCTATATAGGCCAGATTCCACGCTAAATAAAATATTTTCGTTAAATTTCAAAATTCCACATGATTAATGATTTTTTGTTTTAGCTGCAGTTCCCCTCGCCCCGGCCCTCTCCCTACAAAGGGGAAGGGGGATTAAGTGAACTTTTTAAAGGAGGTTCCCGGTAAGCTAATTCTCTGAGATAATATCCCCATGCTTACTGAAGCCTTGGAAAAACCCATCCTCATCTTCGGCTGCGGCAACTTCCTCTTCGGCGACGACGGCTTCGGCCCCGCGGTGGTGCAGCATCTTCAGGAGAACTTTAATCTGCCAGACACCGTTTTGGTGCAGAACGTGGGCACCGGCATCCGGGAGATCCTCTTCGACCTGGCTCTGAGCGACAGAAGGCCCCAGATGCTCATTATCGTGGATGCGGTGGACTATCCGGACCGCGCCCCCGGGGAGGTTTTCGAAATTTCCGTGGAGGGCATCCCGGCCAAGAAAACTATGGACTTTTCCCTGCACCAGTTCCCCACCGTCAATATCTTGAAGGAGCTTCAAGAGGAAACCGACATCGCCATCCACATCATCGTGGCCCAGGTGGCCCATCTCCCCGACGCAGTGCAACCGGGCCTTTCTGATGCCGTGGCCCGAGCTCTTCCCGAGGCCTGCCGCCACATCCGGTCCCTACTTCCCATCCGCTGATCTTCTTTACTAAAAGCCATGGCAAGACGGCAGTTCTCCTGAAAGGTCATTCTGAGCGAAGCGAAGAATTTAAAATTACCAATGACTTGAGATCCTTCACTTCGTTCAGGATGACAAAAAAATAGGTTGTGCAATAACTTCTAGAGAAGACAATAAAATTTATCATAAGGCGGGAAAATTATTATTGGGCAATAACTTATTCTTCGGCCAGAAGGCTGCCAAGGGTGTTTTTCTCTTAGAATAAGGGGATTTTTCCATAAAACTAAGGGAAATTGCCAGCCGGGGAATTTGGTCTGCCCTTTGCACATAAA
>CBFDAH010000259.1:0-3224 GCA_965602785.1 uncultured Syntrophobacterales bacterium | reverse complement strand
TCTGACCCATCCGGGCCAAGGCCAGCCCCAGGTTTACCACGACGTTCGACTTCCCCACCCCCCCCTTGCCAGACGTCACGGCGATGACCCTGGGAGACGGCTGGCTTAAGGACTCCGAGACAGGCTCAGCGTAGGGTAAGTTGTCCAGTTTTTCCAGGACTGACCGATTCATCCCCATCTCACTGTGTCGGCGATTGGCCGTTTTGAGGGTTGAGCAGGAGTCCAACCAGGCGCCGGCGGGTTGCCTGTTCAATGTCCTCTGGCACCCGCTGTCCGGTGCTCAGGTAAGAAACGGGTACCCCTTTGGTGCTGAGCTGATTGAAAATCCCGGCGAATTCTAGACTTTCGTCCACCTTAGTCACAATGCAGGAGGCCAGGGGCAGTCCACCAAAGCCCTGAAGAGTGTTGGCCAAGTTGCCCTCCTTGGTGGTGGCGCTCAGCACGAGATGATGTTCAAGACCCGGCAGCTCACCCAGCAGTTGGTGCAGTTCCCGGGAGAGCTCCGGAGCCCGGGGGTTGCGTCCGGGAGTGTCCACCAGGATCACATCCATATCAGTCATCTTCTCCAGGGCTTCCGTCAGTTCGCGCCGATTTTGGACGGCAGCCAGAGGCAACCCGGTGATGCGGGCATAGGCGGCCAGCTGATCATGGCCCCCAAGGCGCACATTGTCTAAAGAAATTAACCCCACTTGCTTTTTTTTCATGAAAGCGGCCCGGACCGCCAACTTGGCTATGGTAGTAGTCTTGCCCACCCCGGTAGGACCAAGGAAGGTCCAGCGATGGGGCCCGGCTTTTGGGGTTTTCCAGGGATCTACCACCTCCACCGCTTGCATCAGCTGTCTAAGGGCCCGTTCCTTAAGGTTGTTTTTTTGTTGATCCTTCCCCTGCAGGAGTTTTTTAACTTTCTCCAGCCAACGGTGAATAACCTGTTCATGAACTCCCGCCCTCATCAGGTCTTCGTGCAACGCAGTCAGCTCCCGGTGAGGCACGAGCCAGGAGGGGGGACCCTGTTCCCCCATCCACTGTCTTAGCAGGGCCTTCATATCTTCCAGTTCTTCTTGAAGGCGGAAAAGGACCGGGCCATACTCCAAGGAGTTTACCGGCCAAGCCTGGGCGGTGGGGAGAGAGTCAGGAGCAGCAGCGAGGTCCACGGCCGCAGTAACCTCCACACCCCGACGATGCCCCCAACCTGATTTTGCGGCTTTCCGGCGATGGGACTGGGTGGAGAGGATAATCGCTTCTGGGCCCAGCTCCTGTTTCACCCGGGCCAGAGCCTCTTGTAGGTCGCCACCAACATAGGTTTTAAGCTTCATTGCCTAAACTCACCACTCCCAGGGATTGGATTTTCGCTTCGGTCACCAGTTCATGGGGTGACAATACTAAGAGGTTGGGCAGATGCCGCTCCACCAAGCGCCGCAGGTGGCGCCGCACTCCAGGAGAGCATATAACCACTGGTTGCAGGTTTTGGGCCAAAGATTTCTCAGCTGCAGTTTTTAGGGCCTGGATGATCTCCTCGGCAGTTTCCGGGGCCATGGCCAGGTACACACCATATTCGGTCTTCTGCAGGCTGTCTTTCAGAACATCCTCAATAAAGAGGTCCAGGGAGTGCACCAGAATCTTGTGGTCCGGGGTCTCCAGGGCCTTGCTGAGGGCCCTACCCAGGCGCTGGCGTACATATTCCGTTAAAATATCCGGGTCTTTAGTGTAGGCGCCGTAATCTGCCAGGGTCTCCATGATGGTGAGCAAGTCTCGGATGGAAACCCGCTCCCGCACCAGGTTCTGAAGGACCTTCTGGATGGCCCCGAGAGACAGGGTGCCGGGGACCAGTTCCTCCACCACCTTGGGATAGTTTATGGACAGGCGGTCCAGGAGTTTCTGTACCTCCTGGCGTCCCAGAAACTCATCACAGTGAAGCCGGATGACTTCGGACAGATGGGTGGCTATGACGCTGGCCAGATTTACCACGGTATAGCCCAGGTGCTGTGCTTCCTCTTTCCGGGAGGCTGGTATCCACAGGGCCGGAAGATTAAAGGTGGGCTCCCGGGTGGGAATGCCTTCAATCTGCCGCAGGGTCTCCCCCGGATGCAGGGCCAGCAGATACCCTGGCATAAGGTCCCCTTGAGCTACCTCCACTCCCTTCATAAGGATGGCATACCCCCCCGGCTTTAATTGCAAGTTATCCCGGATATGGATGGGGGGAATGACCACCCCCATCTCCTGGGCGAACTGGCGGCGCAGAGCCCGGACGCGCTCTAAGAGCTCCCCATCCTGTTCCTCATCTACTAAAGGGATGAGGCCGTACCCCACTTCCAGCTCCAGGAGGTCCAACGAGGGCAGGCTTTCCATGGGATCCCTCTCTCTGGTTCGGGAGGGAGATTCTTTGGCCTTGGCCTCTTCCCGGAGATTCTCTTCCCGAGCGCGGTGGGCCGCGTAAGCAAGGCCGCCGGTGAGAACCGAGAGAATGAGGAAGGGCAGGTGCGGTAACCCCGGCAGCAACCCTATCAGAAAGATGATGGCCGCAGCCACGGTCACTGCCTGAGGCTTCAAGGCAAACTGGGCCGCGTATTCCTCCCCCAGACTGGCCTCGGAGGCTGCCTTACTCACTACCAAACCGGCAGCGGTGGACACGAAAAGGGCCGGAATTTGGCTTACTAAACCTTCCCCGATGGTAAGCAGAGTAAAAGTTTGGGCGGCCTCTTTCAGGGGGAGACCATGCTGTAGAACGCCGATAATCAGTCCGCCAATAATATTGATGGCCATAATCAGGAGGGCCGCCACCGCCTCCCCCCGGACAAATTTGCTGGCCCCGTCCATGGCCCCGTAGAATTCCCCTTCTCGAGACAGGTTGGCCCGCCGCTTCCGGGCTTCCTGGTCGTCTATGTAGCCGGCGTTGAGGTCGGCGTCGACGCTCATTTGCTTCCCCGGCATGGCGTCCAGGGTGAAACGGGCGGCCACTTCGGCGATGCGGGTGGAGCCTTTGATTATGACAATGAAGTTGATGATCACCAGGATGACAAAGACAATCCCCCCTACCACAAAGTTTCCCCCTACCACAAAGCTGCCGAAGGTGTGAATCACCCGGCCGGCGGCTTCCAGCCCCTCCCAACCGTGAAGCAGGATGAGACGGGTAGAGGCCAAGCCCAGAGATAGGCGAAAGAGAGTGGTGACCAGCAGGAGGGAAGGGAAGATGAAAAACTCTATGGGCTTGACG
The DNA here is from genome assembly GCA_965602785.1 of uncultured Syntrophobacterales bacterium. Classification (GTDB taxonomy): domain Bacteria; phylum Desulfobacterota; class Desulfobaccia; order Desulfobaccales; family 0-14-0-80-60-11; genus JBGSLA01. The sequence goes on along the minus strand of CBFDAH010000259.1, from coordinate 13 downwards.
GTGTACAACGAAA
>CBFDAH010000258.1:0-3227 GCA_965602785.1 uncultured Syntrophobacterales bacterium | reverse complement strand
CTTCTTGCTGGTCAATTTTCTCACGCAGTGTCATGGTTCCAAGCTGGTTGTCTCTGGTTGTCTGTAGTTTTTGTGGGGGAGGGGGTGTCGCGCTCCCCCGGCCCTCCCCTCAAAACATTTCCTCCACATCTCTCCTTAATGCTTGAAGCATCGTTGGCCGGTGAAGACCATGGCCACCGGGGGGTCGGCTTCGTTGCAGGCCTCGATGGATTCGTAGTCCCGCATGGAGCCCCCGGCGTGGGCGATGGCGCTGATGCCCTGGCGGATCCCCACGTCCACGCCGTCCCGGAAGGGGAAGAAGGCATCCGAAATCATCACCGCGCCGATGAGGCCCCCCTTGGCTGCCTCGGTTTCCTTATCGATTTCCACTTTGTCTTCGGTGTCCCGTTGGCGCAGGAGGATTTCCAGTTCCAGGTCCTTATAGGGCATTCCATAGCGCTCGAAACAAAGTTTATCGGCATACTTGGTGTAGGCCTTGAAAACCGCGATCTCCGCCACCCCTACCCGGTCCTGTTCCCCGGTGCCGATGCCCATGGTGACGCCGTCCCTGACGAACAGGATGGAGTTGGAGGTCACCCCCTGCTCCACCCACCAGCCGAAGAGGAGGTCTTCATATTCCCGGTCAGTGGGCTCCCGCTTACACCGGTATTCCTTCTCCTGGTAGACGGCCACCGCGGGCTTAAGATCCTCTTTTTTCAAAATTACATTCTGGGGCGACTGCTGGACGATGAGGCCCCCGTCCACCAGGCTCTTGAAGTCCACGAAACGCTTGGTCACCAGGTCTTTGAGCCGGTCAAAGCGGGGCACTTGTATAATACGCAGGTCCTTGGATTTCTTAAGGATATCCAGGGCCCCGGCCTCGTACTCCGGCGCGGCCACCACCTCCAGGTAGTTTTTACTGACGAGCTCGGCCGCAATTTTGTCCAGGGCTCGGTTGAACACTGCCGCGCCCCCGAACGCCGCGATGCGGTCGGCCATGTTAGCCTTGTCGTAGGCCTCGGCCGGGGTGGCTCCCCAGGCGGCGCCACAGGGGTTGTTATGCTTGAGGATGACGCAGGCAGCCTTTTTATCCAAAAATTTTATAATGTTGAGGCCGTTGTCCAGGTCCGTCAGGTTGGTCTTCCCCGGGTGCTTCCCCGCCTGGAGCATGCCGGCCTCGTCCAGGGCGCTGGCGAGGCCCGACCCCGGATCGATGAACTGGCAGTTCCCCAGGGTGAGGTTGCCCCCCACCAGTTCATACAGCGCCGCCTCCTGGCCCGGGTTCTCCCCGTAACGCAGCCCGCTTTCGATGACTTCCCCCGTCTTGGCATCGGGGATCTTCCAGGTGCGCTTGCGGTAGACGAGCTTCTGGTCGCCGAAGGTGATGGTCATCTCCGGCGGAAAGTGGTCCGCCAGGATGGTGCGGTACATGGCCTTGGTGTCGCTCATGCCTAAGCTCTCCTTAAGAAAGGGAATTTTTTCGGCCTGGAACCCGGACCGGCGGCCACACGGCGCCTGGCCGGGCACGTTGACGATCTCGCCGGCAGGTGATAATATTGTAATAAAATTGCATGGTAAGAGACAGTTTTTTCTTTTCCCGGCCCTGGAAGGGACAAACTACGGGATTTTTTTTACTTTCCCTTCTGAGCCTTGTCTAATCGGATATGGAAATTCACCTCCTGGATTTTTTACTCGGTCTGGGCTTTGGGCTCGGCCTGGGTCTGGCCCTGATCTGGTTAATAATCCGGGTGCGGGGCTGGCTGGGCCGCTCCGAGGCGGGGCGCCTGGCCGCAGAAAATCGGGAGCTCAAACAGCGCCTGGCGCAAAAGGACCGGCACGTCAGCCGCATGCTGACCGAAACCGAACGCTTGGCAGAGAAACTGGCCCAGGGCAAGGTCCCTGGTCAGGAACAAAGTGGGGGAGGGGGCTAAAGGCCACGGGCCCTTACCCCGCATAACCACATCTAACAAACCCTTATCAAGGAGGCTGCGATGGCCAACAGAGAACTCTCCGTCCCGGGAGCCCTGGTGGGGGCGTTGGCGGGCTTGGTGACGGAAATCACCATCCAGGAAATCACCGGCCATCATATCACCCATGGAGTGCTGGAAATCGCCGGCGCGGTGGCCGGGCTCATGCGCATGGACAAGCGCCTCGGCCAGGCCCTTAGAGGCACCCTGGAAAAGGCTCGGGACCGGGATGACGACGACTATCGCCAGGTGAAACAGCGCATCAACAATTTAACCGAGGACTTGCCGGAACTGAGAGACATCCTCCAGGACCTCATCGACGCGGGTATCGACGCCCAGAAGGCTTAAGGGAAGATTAGGGATTGAGTTCGGGGATAGGGGGTCAGGGGTTGACCCCGGTGCTTTCTCTCCGCCACCTTCTCAATCAACCCTTTACATAAGCACGGCAGGACGGGCTTCCAGGCCGTCCCCAAAAAGCTACCTATCCCGTGCTAAAGGTCAGGAAAGGCGGGGCTTTTTTAGACCGCCTTTTTCGACTCCCCTAAAGACTGGGGGGAGATGAGCTTGAGGGGCGGGCGGGGGAGTTGCGCAGGTGTCCCGGCCTGCTCCCCCGGCCCTCCCCTCAAAAATACCACGATGACCATACCATGATAGGCATCGGCGTGATGGTGGCCTTGGGGCGCCGGCTCCTGGCCGCAACTTTGGCCGACACAGGGCTGCTGCCGGCGGGCTATTACCGCCACCTGGCCCTGGAAGCCCTGGAAGAAGAGGATTTTGCCAAGGCCCTGGAGTGGCTCCCCTTTGCCCAGGACCCTCTCCTGACCCAGCTCTTGGTGCTGCGCCTGAGGCTTCTGTCAGCCCGCCATGACGAGCAGCGGCTGGCTGTTCAGGAGCTCCTCAAGCTAAATCCTCCCGAAAAGCTGCGAGAGCGCGGCCTGGCCCTTTTGGCCCAGGAAAACCGGGCCCGGGAGCTGCTGGGAGAATATGAAAAGGAGGGGCTAAGAATTTTAGGTGAAATCAAAAAATAGATTCCCTCTTTCCCGCCGGTTTCCCCCTCCACTCCGGGCGAACGCTGGCGCAGGTGGGGCTGTGAGACTTCACCTGCCAAACAAACCACCTGGTATTTTAGTGGCATGGGCCTCGTGCCCGTGCTATTTTTTCAGATGCAGGGGAAACAACCATCCCGGGTATCTTCCTGCAACAGGTGCTCATGAGCCCTGAACTCATCCGTAAATTATGACAGGCATTTTTGGCTTAGGAACAGCCGCCCTCGGCTGTCCT
>CBFDAH010000257.1:0-3254 GCA_965602785.1 uncultured Syntrophobacterales bacterium | reverse complement strand
CACCTGATAACCGACAACCTTTGCTATTCAATTAGCATGCCGGACAGCAGTGATGGACAATAGGAAAAGAACTATTAGGGAAAGAAATATTCCTAAACCAACTGCTGAAGATTTAGCAGATTTTGAATAAAAAATGATGGGCATTACCACCCTATATTTTAATTATACAAACCGGGAAATTGTCATCGAGAAACTCTAGGGACCATTTAAATGGAGCAGACCACAGCCCCCACCACGTCAGAAGAGTTGGATAGCTTTACCATATTCTTGCATCTCGGCCTCATGCTGTTCGGAGTGCTGGCCTGGTTCACCGCGGAATGGGCCGGGGACTACAAAAAGATGCATCACCTGGGGTTTACGGTTCACAAGATGCTGGGTATTGGCACCGCCCTGTTTGTGGGGGCGCGCCTCTTCCACGGCTTTTGGGGGCCGGAGTCGGCCCGCTTTGCCAACTGGGCGCCTTTTACCCCGGAACGGCTGAAGCTGGTCTTTGAAGATCTCCGCAATCTTTTCACGTTGAAGTTGCCGGACCGGCCCCCCCGCCAGGGGCTGGCCGGCCTGTGGGAGGCCTTCGGGCTGGCGGTTTTCACCTGGATGGCGGCCACCGGCTCCTGCATGTTTCTGTTCTTGGCCCCAGGCCACAAAACTCGCGGTTTCATGCATGTGCTAAAAGAACTCCACGAACTCGGAGAATGGCTGGTCCCCATATTTTTGGTTGTGCACGTGGCTGCGGTCTGCCTGCACGCCTTGGCGGGGGACCATCGTTGGCGAAAGATGTTCTTTTTGAAAGACTAAAAATACACCCAGGGATTTTACCTTCCCACCTTCCAGAAATTAGGGAATGGACAGGGAAATTTTTTATTCATAGGATACCGACATGATAATGCGCAAATTGCTCCCCGGCCCCAGGGACCACCTGACCCCCCAGGAAACCGTGGCGGAGCTGGATAAATTCATCGTTGGTCAGGAAGAGGCCAAGAAATCCGTGGCCATTGCTCTGAGGAACCGCTGGCGGCGCCAGCAGGTCCCGGAACATCTCCGGGACGAGATCGCCCCCAAAAACATCATCATGATCGGCCCCACGGGGGTGGGCAAAACCGAAATCGCCCGGCGGTTGGCCAAACTGGCCCAATCCCCCTTTCTCAAAATCGAGGCCACCAAGTTCACCGAGGTGGGCTACGTGGGCCGGGATGTGGAGTCCATGGTGCGGGACTTGACGGAGCTGGCCGTAGCCATGGTGAAGGACGAAGAGCGGGAAAATGTTAAGGTCAAAGCCCAGGAAGCAGTGGAGGAGCGCCTCCTGGACCTCCTGCTGCCGAGCAGCGGAGAGAAGCCGGAAGAGGAAGGCCCAAGCCAGCCCACCCGGGAAAAGCTCCGCACCATGCTCCGGCAAGGTCGCCTGGAAGAGCGCTTCCTGGAGCTGGAGGTGAGCCAGCGGGTGACCCCCGTGGTGGAAGTTTTTTCCAGCAGCGGCATGGAGGAAATGGAATTCAATTTCAAAGAGATGCTGGGAAGCCTCTTCCCGTCCCGCTCCAAAGAGCGCCGGGTCAAGGTCGCCGAAGCCCGGGAACTCCTTTACCAGGAAGAGTCCCAGCGCCTCATCGACATGGATAAGGTAGTGAACGATGCCCGGCGCAAGGTGGAGCAGCACGGCATCATCTTTCTGGATGAAATCGACAAGATTGTGGGCCGGGACCAGACCCGGGGGCCGGACGTCTCCCGGGAAGGGGTGCAGCGGGACCTGTTGCCCATCGTGGAAGGCACCACCGTCACCACCAAGTACGGCATGGTGCGCACCGACCACGTCCTGTTCATCGCCTCCGGGGCCTTCCATATGTCCAAGCCCTCGGACCTCATTCCCGAGATGCAGGGCCGCTTCCCCATCCGGGTGGAGCTCCATTCTCTGGGGCCGGCGGAGTTCGAACGCATCCTCACCGAGCCGCAAAACGCCCTGATCAAACAATATCGGGCCCTTATGGAGACGGAAGGAATCATCCTGGAATTCATTCCGGAAGCCATCAAGGAACTGGCGGCCCTGGCCACCCGGGTGAACGAACGCACCGAGAACATCGGGGCCCGGCGTCTGCACACCGTGATGGAAAAGCTCCTGGAGGACATCTCCTTCCATGCCCCGGACTTAGGAGAGCAGAAGATTACCATCACCGACCAATATGTCCGGGACCGCCTGGCCGACCTCATCGAGGACGAGGACTTAAGCCGGTATATTTTGTAGATTCGTTGTGGGGGGAGGGCCTGCGGCCCCTAGCCTCCTTCCCCACCACTCAGGAGCCCCCATGACCCACGAATGGATTGCCAAGGCGGAGGTTTTGCTGGAAGCCCTCCCCTATCTGCGCCGCTTTCAGGGACAAACAGTAGCGATCAAGTTCGGCGGCGCCGCCATGAAGGAGCCGGAGCTCAAACAGGGGTTCGCTCAGGATATCACACTCCTTCAGTACCTGGGCATCAACGTGGTGGTGGTGCACGGCGGCGGCCCCCAGATCGGCCAGCTCCTGCAAGAGTTGAACATCCCCACCCGCTTCGTGGAGGGCCTCCGGGTCACGGACAACCGCACCATGGACGTGGTGGAAATGGTCCTGGCCGGCAAGATTAACAAAGAAATCGTCAGCCTCATCAGCGGCGCCGGGGGCCGGGCCGTGGGGCTGAGTGGTAAGGACGGCCGTTTGCTTGAAGCCCAAAAACTTGAATTTTACCGACCCCGGGAGGACGAACCCCCGGAGATCATCGATATCGGTCTGGTGGGGGAAGTCACCCGGGTCAACACAGACCTGATCCGGACCCTCCAGAACCAGCAGTTCATCCCCGTCATTGCGCCGGTGGGGGCGGGCGATCAGGGGGAGACTTACAATATCAACGCCGACTCCGTGGCCGGAACCGTGGCCGGCGCCCTGGGCGCGGCCAAGCTGATCCTGCTCACCGACGTGGCCGGAGTTTTGGACCGGGAAGGCCAACTCGTTTCCAGCCTTACCCGCTACCAGGCGGTGACCCTGATGGAAGAAGGCGCCATTGCCGGCGGCATGCTCCCTAAAATCAAATGCTGCCTGGAAGCCCTGGAGGAAGGCGTGACCAAGGCCCATATCCTGGACGGTCGGGTGCCCCACGCCGTACTCCTGGAAATCTTCACCGACAGCGGCGTGGGCACGGAGATCGTGGCGTAAGGTTTATGCGGGGGAGGGGGCTAAGGGCCAGTGGGCCCTTACCCCCTCCCCCACACCCCCTCCCCCAATCCCTTAGTG
>CBFDAH010000256.1:0-3294 GCA_965602785.1 uncultured Syntrophobacterales bacterium | reverse complement strand
GAGGGGAGTTTGAGGGGAGGGCGGGGGATTTGCAATCCCCCGGCCCTCCCCTCAAATCACTCCTCGCCCTCGATGTGGGCGTTGGCTCCGGGGCGGTGGTGGTGGCTTTGGCGAAGGAGTTGCCCGAGATTGTTTGGGTGGCGGTGGACGTCTCGGCCGCGGCCTTGGAGGTGGCTCGGGGGAACGCCCGGCGGCATGAGGTGGCGGCGCGGATTTGTTTTTTGCAGGGGGACTTACTGTCCGGACTCAGACCTGAGCCCTGGTTTGGCCTTATCGTCGCCAACCTGCCGTACGTTTCTCAGGCGGAATGGGAGCAGCTTCCCAACGACATTCGGGATCATGAGCCCCGGGAGGCCTTGCTGGGCGGCAAGGACGGCCTGGCCCTCCTTGGCCCCCTGGCCCGCCAGGCGCATCATTATTTACGGCCCGGCGGTTGGCTGGCCCTGGAGGTCGGGGCGGGTCAGGCAGGAATGATTATGGAGCTCTTGGGCCGGACCGAGGCTTATACTGCGGTAAAAGATGTGGCTGATTATCAGGGTATCCCGCGGGTGGTGCTGGCCAGACGGCAAGAAAGTGATTGACGGGAAGGTGTTAAGGAAGGTAGGAACAATCTCGTGGTGATTCCCGACCCGTAACCTGGGGTAGCTTCATGACAGGCCGATTTCCTCCCAGCTCTTGACCCCGAAAGTCGCCATCACTTACAAGTTAAAAAGTAGACTCCCCTTTTAAAACAATCCCCAATTCTTTGTGATCATCAGTAAAGCGGTGGTCCCAACTGGTCCAACCACCCAGGCTTTCCATCCGGACCCGTTCGGCCTTGCCGTCCTCCCGCCGCTTTTCTACCAGAATATTTGTCGAACACCCCCCGAAAAGCAGAACCGCCATCCCCACGGCCACAAACCTTTGCCACCGTCCCCCAGACATGGTTTTCTCCCCCTTCCCCCCTTGCACGTGTCGTTATTATGCGGTTATCCCAATAAAAGTATAGTAATTGATAGTTATTAGAATAATGATAATTCTTAAACGTTAAAAAATAATGTCATTCAAACCACACCTGTAAGCCATTTTAGAACCTCGAGCCAAAAAAAATGTCATCCAGAGCGCAGCGAAAAATCTCTTCTTATCAATAGATTGAGATCCTTCACTTCGTTCAGGATGACAGGCAAACCCGGTTTTGAAATGCTCTGTGGTGCTTAGGCACTCCGCCGCGGGGTTTATTTTATCTTTTTGTACTCGTCATAGGCTTCTTGCCAGCGCTGCTTGAGGATGCTCGGGTCTCCCCCCGGATTGATTCTCATAAAATTATTAATAACTTTAATGGCATAGTTACACTTGACCACCACCAATTGAGCCTTTTTCGCTTGGCCCTCTCTTTTCATCCTTTTCAGATCAGCGATGACCGCGGCCGGACTGTTGAAATTGGGTTCGTAAGCGGGCTTGGTGGGTCTCGGGACTTTGGTTATGGTTCTGATGCCGCCGGGAGTAAACACGTAAACGTCACCGTTAAAAACCGATAACCGGCCGATTTCCCGTTTGTTTCGATCGTCGGTATACCAGAATTTTAGCTCCGTGGGGGCCTTGGGATTGAATCGGTAGGCCAGCCGCTTGCGTTCAACAATCCTCAGATTCGACTCTTGCCCCACAATGTCCAGTGATATTGATCTGTTGGTATCATTGTACATGGTGACTTTGCCGGGAACTTGCCGGTATTGTTGGGCGTCAACATTCACAGACAAAGAAGCAACTAACATAACCCCGAATACCATGACCATCCACTTTCTCATCGGTGATCTCCTTTTAGTTGTCTGTTAACCGTGACTTAGTTAAGACGGGGGAACCGATCCTGGAGATTCCTGGAGTAGCTTCTAGCAGCCGCCCTCTGACCAGGTTCCTCTGTTCCGTCCGCGTTGACGCCAACCTGAGATTATCCTGTCGTATTTCAGTTACGCGGCTACCCGGCTGCCGCATACCTCCTCGGGGTGCACGATACGCCCGGCCACGGCCGAGGCCGCGGTGACCGCCGGGTTGGCCAGATACACCTTGGACTGGGGGTGCCCCATGCGCCCCGTGAAATTCCGGTTGGTGGTGGCGATGGCCACTTCCCCTGGCGCCAGAATGCCCATGTGACCCCCCAGGCACGGCCCGCAGGTGGGGGGGCCGATCACCCCGCCGGCCTCCATGAAGATCTTGAGGAGGCCTTCCTCCAGGGCCTGGGAATAGATCAGGGGCGTGGCGGGAATGACGATGAGGCGTACCCCTTTGGCCACTTTGCGGCCCGCCACCACCTTGGCCGCCTGGCGCAGGTCCTCCAGACGCCCGTTGGTGCAGGAGCCGATGACCGCCTGGTCGATGGCCACCTGCCCCACCTCACGCACCGGCACTACGTTCTCCGGCGAAGGCGGCGCGGCTACCACGGGCTCCAGTTTGCTGACGTCATACATCTTTTCATAAACATACTCTGCATCCGAGTCGCTCTCGTAAAGCTGATGGGGCCGCAAGGCCCGGCCCTGGATATAGGCCAGGGTGGTGGCGTCCGGGACCATGATGCCGTTTTTGGCTCCGGCCTCCACCGCCATGTTGGCCATGGAGAAGCGTTCCGCCATGGCAAGAGCCTCGATGGCCTCGCCGGTGAACTCCATGGCCAGATAACGGGCCCCGTCCACGCCGATGTCGCCGATGGTGTGGAGAATCAGGTCCTTGCCGGTGACCCAGGGGGGACAGGCGCCGGTATACACAAAACGGGCGCTCTCCGGCACTTTGAACCAGCACTCCCCGGTGATCATGGCCGCGGCCAGGTCCGTGGACCCCACCCCGGTGGCAAAGGCTCCTAAAGCCCCGTAGGTGCAGGTGTGGCTGTCCGCGCCGATGATGACATCCCCCGGCCCCACGATGCCCTGCTCCGGGAGCAGCGCATGCTCCACCCCCATGTCGCCGCCCTCGTAGAAATGGGTGATATGCTGCTCTTTGGAGAACTCCCGCAAGGTCTGGCACTGGATGGCTGAGGGGATGTCCTTGTTGGGCGCGAAATGGTCCGCCACCAACACCACCCCCTCCCGGTCAAACACCGCCTTCGCCCCGGACTCCCGGAACTGCTTGATGGCGATGGGCGCGGTGATGTCGTTCCCCAGGGCGATGTCCACCTTCGCCAGGATCAACTCCCCCGGGGGCACATAATTTTTGCCGCAATGCGCCGCCAATATCTTCTGCGTAATCGTTTGAGCCTTTGCCATGTTTCTCTCCTTATGATGTTGTGGATAAATTCGTTTTATCAGAATCGACACTAACACATTTCGG
>CBFDAH010000255.1:0-3325 GCA_965602785.1 uncultured Syntrophobacterales bacterium | reverse complement strand
AAATACAACCCCGGGCGGTTATTCAACGTCGCCGTCGCTTCTAGAACCGATTTTTGCAGAGGCTTTAAATTATTTATGGGGATTTTAAAATAATATTTCCTAATTGTCTGAAAGTCCAGTTTGGGGTGGGAAAAGAAGGTTTACCAAGGCATCTCGGCCTCACCCAGGCTGGGTATTCATATAGTGGATAAATTGAACAGGCGGGTTTTCCACCCGCCTCTCACCTGCTCTTGGGAAAAGGCCTCTATGGCCTTTAGTACTTAATTGCCAAAGTTAGCGAATTTTTCAAAGCGGTTTTTATTCCCCCCTTTTTTAAAGGGGGGTTAGGGGGGATTTCTCTATATTCTTGAAAATCCACCTAAATTCCCCTTTTCAAAGGGGGACTAATGCCTTCCTTATCTTTAAGGACGAGCTCAATTAGTTACGCTGATTTATGCAACTAAGTACGTAGGTTGAGACTGCTTCGAAAAGTTCCTCAAGCGGCTCTAACTTGGTGGGCGGCCGTCCCTGGCCGACACCGGCCATGGCGGGCACGGAGACCCACCGCGCCCCCGCCCCCTCTCCCAAAAGACTATTTGCATCAATCTCAATAATTCCGCAGCCCCTGAGGTTATATCAGCGACAGCCGCTCGTCATAGATGAAATCCCGGGTGTGACGGCCCACCCGCTCCGGCTCCAGTTGGATCCGGGCAGTGCCGGTCTCCAGACCCGCCCGGGCCACGGCCTCGGCCACCGCCGGGGGCACCCGAAAATCCATGGCATTGGGCAGGATGTACCCGGGTGTCAGGTCATCCCCCACCAACTCCGCAATGGCATGGGCCGCCGCGATGTTCATGGCGTCGTTGATGGCCCGGGCCCTGATGTCCAAAGCCCCCCGGAAGATGCCCGGAAAAGCCAGACAGTTGTTCACCTGATTGGGGAAGTCGCTTCTCCCCGTGGCCACCACCACCGCACCCGCTGCCCTGGCCTCTTCTGGGAGAATCTCCGGGTCCGGGTTGGCCATGGCGAAGACCACGGGCTCAGGCGCCATGGACCTCACCATCTCCTGATTGAGCACGTCGGGCCCGGACAGACCGATGAAAACCTCAGCCCCTTTGAGCACCTCCGCCAGCTTTCCCTTTTCCAGGTCCGGGTTGGTAATCTGCACCAGTTCCTCTTTGATGGCGTTCATACCCACAGACCGCCCCTTGAACACCGCGCCCTTGGTGTCGCAGACAATGATGTTTTGGGCGCCCGCCAGGATGAACAGTTTGGCCGTGGCAATAGCCGAGGCCCCTGCCCCGTTGAAGACGATTTTCACCTCGCTGAGCTTCCGGTCCACGATCCTAAGCGCGTTCAACAGGCCCGCCAGGGCCACCACGGCCGTGCCGTGCTGGTCGTCATGAAACACCGGGATGTCCAAGCGCTCCACCAGCTTTTTCTCGACCTCGAAGCACCGGGGCGAGGATATGTCCTCCAGGTTAATCCCCCCAAAGGCCGGGGAGATGGTCTCCACCAGACGCACTACCAGGTCTGTGTCCTGGGTGCTGATGCAAATGGGAAAGGCCTCCACGCCCCCGAAAGTCTTGAACAGCACCGCCTTGCCCTCCATCACCGGGAGAGCCGCTCGGGGACCGATATTCCCCAGGCCCAGGACCGCGCTGCCGTCCGTGACGATGGCCACCAGGTTGCTCTTGCTGGTGTAGTCATAGGCGGTCATGGGGTCGGACAAGACCTTCTGGATCACTTCCGCCACCGCCTCCGGGGCGTAAAGTTGCCGGTAGATGACCTCGTCCTTGATGGGCACCTTGGTGTAGACCTGGATCACCCCCTGATAGCGCCGATGCAGCTCCAGGGCTTCTTCGTTGATGGAGAGCTTGCCGTAGTCCTGGCCCTCCCGAGGCAGCCAGGCCAGCTCCCCTTCATAAATGTAACGTTCCGTGCGTTCGTGGACCTTCTCTGGCGACATTTCCGCCGGCCCCAACTGCGCCACGGTGGTTTCCTGGGCCGCCCGAGCCACAGCTTCGGCCACCACCGGGGAGATGTGCCAGTCCATCTGTCGGGGGATGATGTTGGTGGGCGATAGTTTGTCATCGGGAATCATGTCTGCCAAAGCCCGGGCCGCGGCCAGATACATCCGCACGTTTACCCGATCGGCCCCCACGTCCAGGCAGCCCCGGAAGAATCCCGGGGTCACCAGGGAAGAGCGGATCTGGTTGTCGCTGCTGGACAGTGCCGCGGCCACCACCGCCGCCCCACCTGCCCTGGCTTCAGCCTCGCTGATCTCCGGTTGAGGGAGTGCCAGGGCAAAAACGATGGCGTCCTTGGCCATGGAGGCCACCATCTCCCGGGTCACCAGGTCCTTGTCGGAGAGACCGATGAACACGTCGGCCCCCTTGATCGCTTCCGACAGAGCCCCCTTGAAGCTGTGTCCCCGCAACAGCCGGGCAATTTCGCTCTTGGCCCAGTCCATGTCCTCCATGCGGTAGACCCTGAGAGCCCCGTGCCGGTCGCACAGCACTACGTTGTCCAGACCCGCCACATACAGACCCTTGGCCACCCCGATGCCTGCCACCCCGGCCCCGTTGATGACGACCCGCACGTCCTCGAGCTTTTTGCCCACCACTTTGAGGGCATTCATAAGCGCGGCCAGGACGATGATGCCTGCCGCGTGGAACTCATGATGCAGCACCGCCACCCGCACGGCCTTCCTTACGCGGCTTTCGATGGTGAAGCACTTGGGCGCCGCAATACTCTCCAGACAAAAGCCCCCAAAAGTGGGGGCCAGAATGCGCACGATCTCCACAATCTCATCCGCGTCTTGGGTGGTGAGCGCAATGGGCACGGCGTCCACGTTGGCAAAGGTTTTGTAGATGACGCTTTTGGCCTCGAGCTTCGGAAGTACCGCCAGGGCCCCGATGTTGCCGAAATCATAGCCGGCGCTGCCATCCGAAATAAGAGCGATGGAGTTACCCCGGCAGGTGTACTGATAAGAGGCCACCGGGTTTTTATCAATCTCCCGGCACACTGCCCCCACTCCCGGCGTATAAATGCGGCTCATCACCGACATATCCCGGATGGGCATCTTGCTTTTTACGCCGATGAGGCCTCGATATCGACGGCGGTAAGACAGGGCATCGGATTCGCCGTTCATTTCTTCCCCCTGATGAATGACTGTTATATAAGTCTCTTGAGGTCAGGGCTGCGAGACTCCAGGCCCTCCTGGTCCCCAAGACTAATACTTAATTGCCAAAGTTACCGAATTTTTCAAAGCGGTTTTTATTCCCCTCTTTTTTAAAGGGGGGTTAGGGGGGATTTTTATAACTTCTTGAATTTCCCCCTAAAT
>CBFDAH010000254.1:0-3369 GCA_965602785.1 uncultured Syntrophobacterales bacterium | reverse complement strand
CCGGGGCTATGCAGCCCCCGGCTTCGACCAAATTTTTCTTCCCCTTAAAGGATTGGGGGAGGGGGTCTGGGGGAGGGGGTAAGGGGCTATGCTCCTTATCCCCCTCCCCCAGCCGCGACGCTCGCCCCCTCCAACGCCCTGACGAGTTGGGTGAGGAGGTGGTTAACCGGGGTAGGGACACTGAGGCTTTTGCCCCGGGCGGCCACCTGGGCGTTTAAGGCCTCTATTTCGGTTATGCGGCCGGCCAGAACGTCCTGGAGCATGGAGGAGCGGTTGGCCGCAGTGGCGGTGCAGACTTCTTTAAGGCGCGCCTCGGGGTCCACCCTCAGGTTGATGCCGCTGGCCCGGGCCACGGCCAGGGCTTCGGCGGCGGCAGCCACGGCCACCTCCCAGGCCGACGGCAGGGTGAGCAAGGCCCCGTTTTTGACCGTAAGGAGGGCGGTGAGGGGATTGATCCCCACGTTCACCAGGAGTTTTTCCCAGAGCACCGCTTCGATGTCGCTCCGGGGCTCGCAAGGGAATCCGGCCCGTTGGAAGAGAGCCGCCACCGCCTCGACGTGGGCGGGGGACACCCGGGATTCGGGGGGGGCGCCCACGTAAGTGGGGCCCAGGCCGGCCAGGAGCACTTCGCCCTCCCCCGTTAGGGTGGCTCCGAGGATGGTGACTCCCGCCAGCAGGCCTTCAGGCCCAATCGCCCGGGCCATTTCCTCCACGTTCCCCAGGCCGTTCTGGAGGGTGAGGGCCACCCCCCCCGGAGCCAGGAGCTGCGGCAGACTCTGGGCTGCGACCCGGGTTTGGTGGGCCTTCACCGTCAGGATGGCCAGGTCCGATGCACCCACCTCAGCCGCCAGTCCGGTGGGCACCTGCACCTGCGTTTCTTCCCCCTGCGGCATTTTGAGGAGGAGCCCCCGGCGGTTTATGGCTTGGGCCCGTTCCGGCCGATAATCCACCAGCCGGACCTCCTCCCCCGCCAATTTGAACCTGGCCGCCAAAAGGCACCCCAGGGCGCCGGGGCCGATGATGGCCACCTTCACGTCTGGGACTCCAAGCCTTTGGGAACATGGACGGCAGGTATGAACATAGCCTCTGCCTCTTAAGGAAAAAAGTTCACCAATAATTTATACTTAGCAGAAATTTTGTTAAGAATATTCCATTTTACACCGATTTCCAGTAATATATTATATAGTTGTAAAAAATGCGGTAATAGAGGTAGGTTGATGGCGCCGCCTGTGTCAATGCCCAGGCTTTTTGATCAGGAATTGGAAGGCCTTAAGCAGAAACTCCTGCGCATGGCCGCCATGGCGGAAAATGCGGTGGTAAAAAGCGTGTCCTCTGTCACCATCCGCAATTCTGACCTGGCCCGGGATGTGATCACCGACGACATCAACTTGAACAAGATGGAGCTGGAGATCGAGGACCAGGCCTTTAAGCTCCTGGCCTTACGCCAGCCCATGGCCACCGACTTGCGGCTGATTACGGCCGCCATGCGCATCGCCACCGAGCTGGAGCGTATCGGCGATCAAGGGGTAAACATCGCCGAGCGTGCCCTGGAGCTCAACAGCAGCCCCTCCCTGGACCTGCCTATTGACCTCAAGGTCCTGGCGGATCTGGCCTTGGGCATGGTGCGCACCAGCATCGACGCCTTTGTCCAGCAAGACCCCAAGCTTGCCATCCAGGTGTGCCAGCGGGATGTGGAAGTGGACCTTCTGGACGACGAATACACCCAGAAGATTCTGGATACCATGATCGCCGAATCCCGCTGGGTCACCCGCCTGCATCATTTTATCATCATTGTCCGGAATTTGGAGCGCATCGCCGACCTGGCCACGAACATCGCCGAAGACATTGTTTTCATCGTCGAGGGCCGGGTCATCAAGCATCGCTGTGAAGACTGGGCTCTGATCGGTCCGCCAACCTGACCTGGGCCTGCGCCATTTTCTCTTCCAGGAATTTCACTTCTTTTTCTAAACGGGGCTGAAGTTGCCGGTCCCGCTCCAGGGTTTGCAGGGCGTGCACCACGGCTGCGTGGCTCCGCTGGAAGTGACGCCCCAGCTCCACCATGGTCTTCTGGGTGTAGAGGCGGGAGAAGTACAGGCCCATCTGCCGGGCACGCACCAGCTTCTTTTGCCGGCCCCGCCCTAGCAAATCTGGAAGACTCAACTGATAATAGGCACAGACAATCTTCTGAATTTGACTGACGCTCAGGCGGGGGGTGATGGCCTTCAGGTCCTGGAGGACCTCACGGGCCAGGCGCAGGGTCAGGGGCCTCCTTAAAAGGGTGGAGCGAGCCACCAGACAGTCCAGGGCGCTCTCCAGGGGACGCACGTCACCGGCGACGTGTTCAGCCAGGTACTCCAGCACCTGGGGGGAGGCGCTTACGCCCCGGTCCTCTGCCTTCCTCGCCAGGATCTCCACCCTGGTGGCGTAGTCCGGCGGACCGATGGGGGTGATGAGGCCCCCGGTGAGGCGGGAGCGCAACTCCTGGGAGAGCTGGCTGATCTCCCCCGGATGGTAACAGCTGGTGAGCACCAACTTCTTGCGCCGGTCGAGCAGGGTATCTAAGGTGTAGCACAGTTCAGACTGGATCTTCTGCTTGCCGCTGAAGAACTGCACTTCCTCCAAAAGCAGCACCTCACACTCTCCCCGGTAACGCTCCTTGAAGCGGTTCATCTGGCCGCGCTTCAAGGACCGCACCATGTCGTTGGTGAAGTCCTCGGCGGTGAGATAGAGCACGGAAACATCCGAAGAGGAGTTGAGGAGGCAGTTCCCCACGGCCTGGGAGAGGTGGCTTTTACCCAGCCCGGGGCCGGAGGTGAGAAAGAGGATGCCGTTGTAAAAGGTATCGCTTTGAGCCATGGCCTCGGCGGCGCGGTAGGCCAGGCGGTTGGAGCCTCCTACCACGAATTTGGCGAAGGTGTATTCCCGATTCAGACGGCGGCCTCGGGTGCGGTCCTGTCCGGCCAGGGGCAGAGGGGGCTGGCTGTTAGCGGGTGCCGGCAGGGAACGGGGCAGAGGCCGGGCGGCCAGGAGCTTCACCGGTAGGGAATGGCCCAAGGTGGCCAACACCTGCTGGATGAGGGGATAATAGTTGGACTGAACCCAACGGAGGGCGAAAGGATTAGGGCAGGTGAGCTGGAGTTCCCCGTCGGGTCCCGGCTTCACCCGCAAGGGCTGGATCCACAAAGAAAAACCTGAAGGAGAAATGTGCTCCTTCAGGTCAGTTCTTACAGCTTCCCAAATCGCCTCCATATACCCCCCTGTGGTGAGGCGCATAGTATTCGCTTCCCTTGGCCTGAGTCAAAGCGGTTGACTCCAAATGAAGTTTAGCCCCCTCTGGAAGCCCGAGTTTCCAGGAGCCGAAAACCCCCA
>CBFDAH010000253.1:0-3452 GCA_965602785.1 uncultured Syntrophobacterales bacterium | reverse complement strand
GAATTGCCGATAAGGTAAACGTAGAACCATAAAGTCACCGATAAAGGCAAACTACTTCGAAAGGGTAGGACGCAAAGTCACCGGCCTACAGCCTCCTGGCCAGGGCAGCGGGACCGTCGAAGTGATGGGCTTCTCCCATGTGATTTTTCCATACCCTTTCCCCTCTTGTCTTGCGGTGTCCAGCCGGTTCTCCCCCTTAGAAGGGCCCCCCTGAGGTGCCATAGCGCCGTGGTGCTCTGACCACCTCCCAGACTTGGGGGGCTTTCTGAGGGAACCGGCCAATCATGTACCCAATTAGCGGCCCGGCCAAGGTGCGCCGGACAAGGCCCCTGGCCGCGGCGCCCAACGCCATACTTCTGAAGGTTGTGGGAGAACACCATGCAAAACCGGCAGTTCAAAGACCCCCAGGGTCGTCGGGAAAAGGGCAGCATCGTCGTGGAGCTGGCTCTGGCCATGCCCCTTTTTCTCCTGATCATCGCCGGGACCCTGGATCTGGGCATGCTGTTCTATGAAAAGCACATCATCACCAACGCCTCCCGGGAGGGGGCCCGAGCTGCAGTCAAGGCCGTGGACAACGGCACCAACGTGACGGCCCAACTGACCCAGTCCCAGATCAGGCAGATAGTCCAGGACTACGTGACCCATTTCTCGCTCAAAGCCCTGGACGGCTCACCCCTGGTGCTGAACAGCAACACCTTCAGCTATAACTGGACGGCCACCTCCTCGGGTACCGTCCTCACCGTGACCTTGAATCAGATCCCCTACAAGATGATGCTGATGCCCAATGTCCAGACCCTCTTCGGCGGCACCCGCATCGAAGGAGACGAGGCTTTTTATCTGAGTGCCCAAACTAGCATGGCCGCAGAGTGGAACACGCCGCCAAGTCCCTAAGGGGAGGTCAGGAATGCCGGAAAATCCGTCCTTCTCAAGGACATACACCATTAACCCCAAAAGGAGGCGTGAGAATGGCAGGTCTCAAACAAATCCACGGGTCCCCGGGCGAGCGGGGAGCCATTACTCCCATCCTGGCCATGTGCCTGGCAATGGGGCTGGGGCTTTTGGCCATGAGTATTGACCTCGGGCAAGCCTACTTGGCGAAAAACGAGCTCCAGAACATTGCCGACGCCGCGGCCCTGGCCGGAGCCAAGAAACTCATCCAGGCCAAGGACCCCAACAACCCCCAACAGGTGGCAGTCTACTGTGACGAGGCCGTCACTACGGCCCAGACCGTAGCCGCCGAAAACCGCTCCCTCGGGGCCACTCTGACGGTTACGGGAGCCGACGTGGTGGTAGGCCGGTGGGACCTTAACACCAACAATTTTACCCGCACCGGCTGCTCCGGCAATCCCATGGACGTCACCGCCATGCAGGTCACGGTGCGCCGGGATGGTACTGAAAATCCAACGCTTACTAACTTCTTCGGGGGCATCCTGGGGAAACCTGAAATGGCCTCCGCGGCCACCGCGGTCGCTTACCTGGGGCTGGCAGGGACCAGCTCCCTCAGCCTCCCCTTTGCGGTGTCCACTAATTATCCTGCGGGCCAGTCCCCGTATGCCCGTTCCCGGCCCCTCCTGGACTGGATCGGGCCCCGGCCGGCCATCGCCGCCGCCCCCCAGACTTACCAGTGGAAGGACCGGGGGGGCTCCAGCCTGGATACCTCCAGAGCTACCTTCGTCATGCCCAAATATTCGGAGCGCACCAGCCTCAGCAAGCTCCAGAAGTACATCAAAGGGCCGGAGATGGGAGGTCTCCATTATCCCCAGGTGAAAGTGGGCCAGAAGGTGTATCCCATCAGCGAATACCGCTGGGCCCGGAACGTCTATAACAACTTCAAATATTTGAAAAACCGGTACACTGCTGAACAGGTCAACGGCAAGTGGCGGGTCACTGCGGCGGTTTATTCCCCCACCCAGGTGACTGCCGCGTCCGCCCCCACCCCCTGGCTCAAGCTGGCCCGCCGGCTGCTGCCAGGGCCGACCCCGGCTTATGCCTGCGCCTCCTATACCGTGCCCGCGGTGTATGTCCAAGGATTCGCTACCGTGGACATCACCGAGATAAGCTGTGAGAGAGAGTGTAAGAATTACAATTACCCGGATCAACGCAGTTGCTACAACACCTGCTATGCCCGGGTGGAGGTGCCCTTGAACGACAACTTCGTCACCACCGACCAAAGCAGCAACCCCGAACCGGTGCAGCGGGATTATCAGGACATGAACCCCAGCGCCAGCGAGGTGGGGAACTTTGCCTCGGTGCCCAGACTGGTGAAATAATCCCCTAACCCCTGTTCGGGTAAACCACCCCTGGCCGGGGAACCGGGCCTCTCCTGTTTAAGGAGGGGCTTTTCTTATAGGACCTGGCTCCATGAGTGTCGGTACGACAGGAACAAACTTTTCTCGTCTCCGGAGGACAAGGATGCTCAGCAAACTCCATCGCCGGGAGGACGGCGCCGTGCTGCCCGTTACTGCCGTTTATCTTATCGTGGGCATAGGCGTTCTGGCCCTGGCCCTTGATCTGGGCCACATCTTTTTGGTGAAAAATGAACTCCAGCGGGTGGCTGATGCCGCCGCCCTGGCCGGAGCCCTGCGCCTGGTGACGCCCGTCTCCGGTGTGACTCCCGGCGTCACGCCGGCTTCCCCGGACTGTGCCCGGGCCCTGGCCGCAGCCCAGGCCGTCAGTATAAAACATGATGCCGACGGCCAGCCGATCACCATGGCCAACGTGGCAGTCAACCTGGGCACCTGGAATGGCAGCGCCTTCACGAACACAGGCTGTGCCACACCCGGCCTGGTAAACGCCGTGCAGGCGGTGGCCAGCAAGGCCGCCGATATCCTATTCGGGTACATCTTCACCGGCAGCAACACCATAAACCTTTCCGCCCTGGCCACCGTGTTGGTGGGCAACACCGGGGGCCTGCCGCCGGGGTATCGGACCCTGCCCATTGCCATCGACGATGACAAGCTGCCGTCCAACGGCGAGCAGTTGGTGATGCGCCTCAACCCCACCCCGGGGGACGATGGCTGCTGGCATACCTTTTTCTGGCAAAACCCCTCCGCTTCCCTCCTCCGGGACCTCATCAACGGCACCGAAGCCCCACCCGCCATCAAGGTGGGAGATTACATAAAAGTGAAAGAAGGGGTGGCCGCCTCCGCTCTC
Organism: uncultured Syntrophobacterales bacterium; assembly: GCA_965602785.1. Lineage (GTDB taxonomy): Bacteria > Desulfobacterota > Desulfobaccia > Desulfobaccales > 0-14-0-80-60-11 > JBGSLA01. The sequence continues at coordinate 299 of CBFDAH010000253.1, read as the reverse complement.
AAGGCCCTCGATACACAACTGCAGCAACATGGGGGCACCTGGGATGTGGTCTTGCCGGTGATCCCGGCGGATTCCCACACCGGCTGGGCCGAGGTGCTGGGTTTCGCCGCCATGCGCCTCACCCTGGTGGAGCCCAAGGGCGGGGACAAGCGCATCGAGTTCCAAACCCTGGATGACCAGCTGGCGCCCACCTCCATCCCCGGCGGCGGCACTGACTTTGGCTTGGCGTCCGGCTCTCCCCGGCTGGTGAACTGAGGCCGGCAGGCCGCCGCAAAGCGGCCGGGAGATAATCATGTGAA
>CBFDAH010000252.1:0-3473 GCA_965602785.1 uncultured Syntrophobacterales bacterium | reverse complement strand
AATATAAAAACCCCTCCCGCCGGGGGCGGGAGGGGTGGCAGTGGCAATTTGGCTGGTTAGCCCAGGGCCGGATTGATGGTCACCACTGGACAGGGGGCGGTCCGCACCACCTTTTCGCAGACGCTCCCGAAGATGGCCCGCTCGAGGCCCTTGCGGCCGTGGGTACCCATGATGATTAGGTCGATGCCGTCTTTTTTGGCAGTCTCCACGATCTTGTCTGCCGGCGAGCCCTGGATCACCCGGGCCTCCACTTTTTTGAAGGCCTTAAAGGCTTCCTTGGCTGTAGCGCTCATTTTTTTCTTGGCCGCCTCCAGGGCTTCTTCCTGGAACTGCTGCAGATTGCCGTGGGGCACGTGGAAAGAAGAAAAGTCTCCCAAGTCCTGGGCGACGAAAAGGACGTACAGAGTGGCATCAAATGTATTTACAAAGGAGGAGACCCAGGGGAGCAGGGTCTCGAATTTTTCGGCAAAATCAATGGGAAACAAAATTTTCTCAACTTTTTTCATGCAGCTAGCCTCCCTTTGGCCCAAACCCGCGATATTGTGAAATTTCTCATAAACTTCTACCAACCACCCCGGCTGTTGTCAAGATAAAAAGCCTCTGCTCCCGGCGGCCCCCTGCCAGGCCTCTTACCCCCCATGTGAAAATTGCTACCAAAAAATTCTTGCCAAATTTGTCTGAGCCTATTATATTTCCCCCGCGTAAAGGTCTGGTAGGGAATACCAAACCGGCAAGGGAGGGTATGGCCATCGGCGAGATCCGTTTCAGTCGGGACCACCTCTGGGTTCGCTTGGAAGATGATATCCAGGCCACCCTGGGACTTACTGGTTATCTCCAGGAGAAGCTTGGAGAGATCCATTCCCTGCGCCTCCCCGAGGAAGGGGAAGAGATCATCAAGGATGAGCCTTTCGGCATCGTGGAGGCCCGCCAGGGGCGTCGGGAACTCGTTGCCCCCATTTCCGGGGAAGTCACTGAACTCAACTACGACACCCTGGAAGTCCCGGAACTCATCAATGAAGACCCTTTGGCGGAAGGCTGGCTCCTCAAGGTGGGCATATCCCCCAGTCAGGAGTTCGACGAACTTCTCACCGAGGAAGAGTACCAGGACTATCTGTCCGAAGGGGAAGATTCAGAGATACTTTAACCCCGTTTTCCTGCCTTATTCCCTCTGCCCATCCTTTGGAAACTCAGGCGCCTAGCCGGGTTCAGGGCCGCACCTGGCGAAGGCTTTGCCCCCATGGTATAGTATTCCGCATGATCCGATCCTCCGCGTCCCCCTCCTTCCTGGACCGGCTCTGGGGGGCGCTCACCTCTCTGCGTCTGACTCTGGTGCTCCTCATTATCCTGGCGGTGGTGGGGTTGGTGGGGACAGTGCGCCATCAGGTCTTTGCCACGGTATGGTTCCTGGCGCCCCTGGGACTGTTTGCCCTTAACCTGACCGCCTGTTTTATCAGGGGTCTGCCCAAGGCCGTGCGCCGCTCCCGCCATCGGCTTACTCCGTCTGGAGTCCTGGATCTGCCGGAGCGGGCTTGTTTCACCTGGCCTGCGGACCGTGACCCTCATGCCCAGGTGGAAAGCGCCCTGCGCCGGGAACTGGGGCCGGTGCAGAAGTTCCCCGAGGCTGATCAAGACCTGTATCTCTGGGAGCGGGGCCGCTTCCGCCCCCTGGGTCCTTATGTCGTCCATCTGGCTCTGCTCTTTATCCTGGCCGGAGCCCTGGTGGGCCGGTTTTTTGGCCTCCAGGGCCGGCTGACTCTAATGGAGGGGGAGACGGCCCAGAAGTTCGCCGTCTCGGCAGAAGACCGGCCCCTTCCCTTCCAGATACGCCTGGACGGCTTTCAGGTGCTCTACTATCCTGACGGCACTCCCCGGGAGTTCCGTTCTGATCTGACCTTTGTGAAATCCGGCGGGGACCCGGAGCAGGCGGTGTGCCGGGTGAACGCCCCCGTGACCTTCGGGGGCCTTACGTTTTACCAGTCCAGTTATGGGAACGCAGTCCGCCTGGAGGTCAAGAAAGGAGAGAACTCCCGGATGGTGGAAGCCCCGGTGGGCCAGTTGGTGGAGCTTGCCGGCGGTCAGGCTCGGTTCCGAGTCCTGGAGTATATACCGGACCTGGTGATGCCCGTTCGAGGCCGGGGGAAGCACCTGGGGCCGGTGGCCCGCCTGGCCTTCTGGGATGGCAATAGCCATCCCCGCCTTATTATGGTGCTGCAGAACCGCCCGGAAATGGCTGCCAAACAGCCGGGCCCTTATCGCTTCTTCCTCAAGGGTGCCAAACCTTTTTCCGTCCTTCAGGTAAAGCGGGACCCCGGGGTGTGGTGGGTATACCTGGGCTTTATCCTGCTCCTGCCCGGCTTTTACCTGGCTTTCTTAAGGCCCCCGGAGCGCGGGGCCCTGATCCTGCGCCGCACCCCCAAAGGCGCCTGGGAGGCACGCCTCATGGGCGTCGCGCCCCGGTCCCAGGAAGCTTTTACGGCCCGGCTGGAGCGCCTCCGGGAACTCCTCGACAAAGGAGGCACGGCATGATCGGCCAGATTCTGGGTGGGGTGATGCTGGCCTATCTGGCCGCCGGACTGCTCTTTCTGGCTGCCATCCTGTGGTCTTCTCCCCGCCTTAGGAGCTTCGCCCTGGGGCTCATGGGGGGCGCTTTGGCCGCACACACCCTGGCTTTTTTCGCCCGCTGGGTGCAATCCTACACCCAGGCCGCCGCCGCCACGCCCCCGGCTGACTTGGCGGCCACGCTCCAGCTGGTCATCTACCAGGTGCCACTGTCCAACTTCTACGAATCCCTGGTCTTTTTTTCCTGGTGCCTGGCCTGTCTGGCTCTAGTTTTCCTCCACCGCTATGCCGAAGGTTTCCTCGGGGTGGTGGGGGGCCTGTTGGCTTCCCTGGTTTTGGCGTATGCCTCTTTGGGGGTGGACAGCCGCATCAAACCCTTGATGCCCGCCTTAAAGAGCAACTGGCTGCTGATTCACGTGATCACCTGCTTTGTGGGCTACGCCGCCTTCGGTTTGGCCTTTGGAGCCGCGCTTCTCTATCTGGTCCAGGCCTTCACGGGCCAGCCTCAGACCCCCACTCCCACCCTCCTTGACCGCCTCATTTACCGGACCGCGGTCATCGGCTTTATCTTTTTAACCCTGGGCATCCTTACCGGCGCAGTGTGGGCCGAAACTGCCTGGGGCCGCTATTGGAGTTGGGATCCCAAAGAAACTGCCTCCCTCATCACCTGGCTCATCTATGCCACCCTCCTCCATGCCCGGCTGGTAAAGGGCTGGCAGGGCCGGCCCATTGCCTGGCTGGCAGTGGCGGGCTTCGGCGCCGTGGTTTTTACCTACCTGGGAGTGAGCTTTTTGTTGCCGGGCCTCCACTCCTATCTCAATTGAGCCTAAAATTGAGGGGAGGGCGGGGGAGCGCGGCTCCCCCGCCCTTGGGCACGGCAAGCCGTGCCCCTACGACTCCCCTCCCAACCCCCT
>CBFDAH010000251.1:0-3490 GCA_965602785.1 uncultured Syntrophobacterales bacterium | reverse complement strand
ATGCCAGCATTGATCATATTGTAACAATAATCGGATGGAATGACGCTCCTTCGATTGGTTTCGCGATATCGATCCTCTACTAAATCGATGATCTCTTTTCTTAAAAACTCTTCTCCAATTCTATCTTGAAAAACTTCTATGACTTTTTCTTTAATTGTCGGCATAGTTGGCCCCCTCACAACTTTACCAGTCGCTCCACAATCTCCTCCGGGGTGATGAGCCTGCCGTCAATGCGGTTCAGGGTCTCCACCCGGGTCATCCCCTGGTTGATGCGTTTTACTTCCCGGGAGATTTGGCCCACGTTCAGCTCCGGCACCAGGACGGCCCGCACCCGCCGCAGGTGAGGTTCAAGGGACCAGCGGGGGAAGGGCCACAGGGTGATCAATTTTACCAGCCCGGCCTTGACGCCATGCTGGCGGGCCTCCGTCACGGTCCGTTTGGCTGAGCGGGCCACGCTGCCATAGGCGATGACCATCACCTCCGAGTCTTCCGTAAGGTATTCCTCCACCATCTGAATGTCGAAGAAGTGCTGGTTGATTTTGCGGAAGAGGCGGTTCATAAAGGGCACGATTTCGTCGGGGCGCTCCGTGGGGAAGCCCCGTACATCATGAGTGAGCCCGGTGACGTGGTAGCGGTAGCCGGCGCCGAAGGGGGCCATGGGGGGCACTCCCCGGGGGGTATCCTCATAGGGGATGTACCATTCCGGGGGCACGGTGGGCCGGACCCGGTCCACCACCTCGATCATCTCGGGGTGGGGCAGCACAATCTTCTCCCGGGTGTGGGCCACGATTTCGTCGGACAGAATGACCACCGGAGTGCGGTACTTTTCCGAGAGGTTGAAGGCCTTGACCGTAACTTCGAAGCACTCCCAGGTGGTGGAGACGCTGAGCACAATGATGGGGTGGTCGCCGTGGGTGCCCCAGCGGGCCTGCTGCACGTCGCCCTGGGAGACGTGGGTGGGAAGCCCCGTGCTGGGCCCGCCCCGCATGACGTTGACAATGACGCAGGGGACTTCGGCAAGGCAGGCGAACCCCAAGTTTTCCTGGAGGAGGGAGAAACCCGGGCCGCTGGTGGCGGTCATGGCCTTGGCCCCGGCCAGAGAGGCGCCGATGACCGCGCCCATGGAGGCGATTTCATCTTCCATCTGGATGAAGACGCCCCCCAGGGCCGGGAGGCGCAGGCTCATGGCCTCGCTGATCTCGGTGGCCGGGGTGATGGGATAGCCTGCAAAGAAGCGGCAGCCTGCGGCCAGAGCCCCTTCCACCATGGCCTCATTGCCCTGCAAGAGCATAGGGCGTCCTGGGTTTTCAGGGCCGGTCATTTTTTAACTCCAAGGTCCCCTGAGTTCAAAGTTTAAAGTTCAAGGTTCAAAGTTCAAAGCTAAGAGCTTAAAATCCAGCGTTGTTTTCCCCCAAAAGTGTTCGCCAGTGCGGCGGTTAGCCGTAAAAGGACTCCCGTTCCCAAGCCTCCGTGATATTCTTCTTGACCACTTTGGCCGGCACCCCCACCACCTGAACATTGTTGGGGACGTTCCGGGTGACCACCGCGCCGCCGCCCACCACGGAGTGGGTTTGGATCGTGATGTTATTGATAAGCACGGCGCCAATGCCGATGTATGCCTTCCCCTCGATGATGCAGTTGCCGGCGATCTTGGCTCCCGGCCCCACGCTCACAAAGTCATCAATCTGCACGTGGTGGCCGATGACCGCGCCGCGGTTGATGATGACGTGCCTTCCGATGCAGGTGCGGGAGGCGATGATGGCTCCTGCGCCCACGAAACTCCCCTCCCCTAATTTACAGGTGGGGGAAAGTTTCGCGGTGGGATGTACCAGGGTGGCATAGCCAATGCCGGTGGCGTCGGCCAGGGCGGTGGAGCGGTGTCGATAGCCGGGGAGGTTCATCCCGGAAATGGCTAGATGGTTCCCCGACAGGTCAAAGAGCTCTCGACTCGAGAATATGGGCAGCCCATTTAAGGTATGGCGCGGGCCTTCCGTTTCTAGGGAGGCCTCGCCTTCCCCCTTGGGAGAGTTATGTATAACCCGGTCCAGCCACCTCAGCGGGAGAAAAACTTGCCGCCAGTAATCCATATTGCGGCCGGTCCATCTCCTTACCAGGCGGCGAACGCTCCCCACCAGGCGACGGAGATGGTCAGGCATAGGTAAGGGAATCTCGTCGCAATGCACAAACCCGGCTACTTGGAAGCCAGGGATTTGCGGCACCAGATCGGCCAACTCCTCGGAGAAGAGGCCAGTGCCCAGGATAAGCAATGGCTGGGGAGGTGGCCGCACCATGGTTTTCCTCACCTAACCAAAGGAATAAAAACTTTACAGATTTTATTGACTGGTTCGCTCCTGCTAAGCGGAAGACTCACGGCCACCCCGTTAGTCTTTTGCCTCCTCAGCAGGCTCTGGCAGACGTTCCCGGACGCTGATGGCGAAGTCGGGACAGTGGAGTTCGCACCAGCCGCAGCCGGTGCAGCGCTCGGGGTGGGCGATCACTGGGGCGCCGGTGTCGTCCAGCTCTATAACACCCTTGGGACAGAAGGCGGCGCACAGACCGCACTGTTTGCACCAGGCCCGGTAGATGTCGTGTTCGAACTCTTTGCGGGGGCCGGGCTCGGTTGCCGCGGAGGGCGGCTGGCCTGTGGCTGGCTCTTTTTCAGGGGACATGCACCAGTACTCCCGGTTTCTCCTCAACCCGCCCAGGTCTGGACGAGAAGGGAGATATTCCCAGCATAAAGGAAAGTGCGGATAAATGCACCCACCGGCATCACCCCCGCTGGCGTCTGAGAAAATTCTTGAGGATGTTGAGGCCCTCCCCGGTGAGGATGGACTCGGGATGGAACTGCACCCCGAACAAGGCGTGCTCACGGTGCCTGAGGCCCATGATCTCCCCCACCGAGGTATGGGCCGACACTTGCAGGCAGTCCGGCAGGGTCTCCCGGCTGACGATGAGGGAATGGTAGCGGGTGGCCTCAAAGGGAGACGGGACGCCTTGATAAATGTCCCGGCCGTCGTGGTAAATAAGGGAGGTCTTGCCGTGCATGAGGCGGGGGGCCCGGACCACTTCGCCGTCGAAGGCCGCGCCGATGGCCTGATGTCCCAGGCACACCCCGAGGATGGGCACCCGGCCGGCGAAGCGGCGGATGGCGGCCACGGAGATGCCCGCCTCATGGGGATAACCCGGACCGGGGGAGACGACCAGGTGGCTGAGCTCCAGGCCCTCCAGGTCGTCGAGAGCGATCTGGTCGTTGCGAAAAACCTGCACCTCTACCCCCAACTGCCCGAAGTATTGCACTAAATTATAGGTGAAGGAATCGTAGTTATCTATCATGACAAGCATAAGAAATCCTTAACTGGCAATTGCCTTGGTAACGGGATTCGGGGGTGAAAATTTTCTCGCCGGCTAAAGCCTGCGGCTACATATAATTATTTCATATTACTTCATTTTTGCAGGAGGGGGCGTGGGGGAACCTGGTTTTTGGGGGGAG
>CBFDAH010000250.1:0-3509 GCA_965602785.1 uncultured Syntrophobacterales bacterium | reverse complement strand
CGCCACCCTGGCCGAAAACATCGCCTGGCTGCTGAAGAAGTTGCAGTAAGTGTTTTGGGGGGAGGGAAGGGAGCCTGGCTCCCTTCCCTCCCCCAACTCTTTTCAGTCCCTGCCACCCCGCAGGCGTTCGGTGACGGTGGGGAAGTAGTCTTCTTGGGTATGGGGCAGGAAGAGGGCGGCGATGTACTGGTCCATGAAGCCGGGAGTTTCGGAGAGTTCGAAGTTGGTCATCATGTCGGCCACCCGGTGTTCTTCTTCCAGGAGTTCCCGGGAGAAGGCCAGCAGGGTGGCGCCCGCCAGCGAGCCATTCCCCACAAAGTGGAAGCGTTCCCGGGGCAGGTCGGGCATCAGGCCGATGGCGATGGCGTTTTCCAGGTTGATGAAGCTCCCGAAGGCCCCCGCCAGGATAACCTGTTCGATGTCCTGAAGCTTCAGGCCTACGCTATCGAGGAGGGTAAGGTAGCCGGCGAACATGGCGGCCTTGGCCCGCATCAGGTTTTCGATGTCCACTTCGCTCACGGTGAGGTCTTCGCCGCTGGCGGTCTCGTCAGCCCAGGCCAGCACATATTCCCGACCGTCTTCGCTTTCCCGGATGCGGGGGGTATCCAGGTCTTCCCGGAAGCGGCCGTTGGGCTCGAGGATGTTGCCCTCCATCAGAGCGGCCAATAGATTGATGAGGCCCGAGCCGCAAATGCCTTTGGGTTTCACCATGTCGATGGTCAGGAGCATGGGCTCGGCGTTTTCCGGGTTGACGCTCACTTCCTCCACTGCACCTTTGGCCGCCCGCATGCCGTAGCGGATGCCGCCCCCCTCGAAGGCCGGCCCCGCGGAGCAGGCGGCGCAGGCCAACCACTCCTGGTTGCCGATAACGATCTCCCCGTTGGTGCCGATATCGATGTACAGGGTGAGTTTGGGCTCCTTGAAAATACCCGAGGCCAGGACCCCGGCCACGATGTCCCCCCCAACATAGCTGGACACGGAACTCACGTTATAAATGAAGACGTGCTCAGGCAAATCAAGCCCCAGGTGCCGGGCCCGGACGGGAGGCACATGGCAGACAGCAGGAGTGTAGGGGGCCAGGCGGATGTACCTGGGCTCCACCGCGAAAAACAGGTGGGTCATGGTGGTGTTGGCGGCCACGGTAAGGTGGGAGATTTCCTCCACCGGGAGGCGGTGCCGCTTCAAGAGTTTGCGGAGGATATTATTGATGGTGCTCACCACCGCCTTCTGCAGAGTAATGAGCCCCCCCTCCTTCTGACTGTAAACGATGCGGGTGATAACATCGTCTCCGTAACTTAATTGGCCGTTGTAATCGGCGGCGTTCCCGATGATATCCCCCGAAGCCAGGTCCAGGAGCTGCACCCAGACGGTGGTAGTGCCGATGTCCACTGCCAGGGCGTAATGTTTCTGAGTGGTGTCTCCGGCCTCGATATTGACGAGGCGGGGGTTCCGGGAGCGCCGCTGGGCATAATCCAGGGTGGCCGTCACCTGGAAGTCGTCCTGGCGCATAACCTTTGCCAGCTTGCGGGTCAGCAGGAAGTCCAGGGTCAGATTGCTCAGGCGGTACTGACGGTTCAAGCCGTTTTCCAGACGGGACAGATCGCAGACGTTGTCTACTAGGGTGGGAGGAGGGAGCTTCAGGAAATTTTTCTGAAAGGCAGGATAATAGAGGCCCTGCTCCTTCAAGGAGGCCACGTCGATGGGGCTGGGGCGCAGGGACACCCCGGCCCGCCGGCGGGTAATGGTCTTTTTGTCCAGGAGGGATTCCGGCGGGATGCGCACCACCACATCCGACAGGACCCGGCACTGGCAGGCCTGGCGGTATCCCAGGTTCCACTCGTCCTGGGTGAGAAGGGTGGTGTCGGGGCACTCGAGCTCCCCCTCCTCCAGGATGATGCGGCACTTGCCGCAGACCCCTTCACCGCCACAGGAGGCGTTGATGTGAACCCCGGCGTTCAGGGCGGCTCTGAGAAGATTTTCCCCCGCCTCGACCTCGACGGCGAAATCGTACGGCTTAAAAGTGACTGTTTTCCCCAAGATATGACCCTGATAGCGCTGTGTTTAGTGTAAGATTGGGGGTATGGTTTCATTCATTAACCAAAAATACTACCACAGGGGGTGGGGGAAAAAAATGTTTAATTCACGCCTGCCAGCGTTGGCTGGGGAGTCCGGGTCAAGAAAAAAGTCCGGAGCCTTGCCATGGCGTCCAGGAAAGCGGCAGGCTAAATATTTCCCGGCAAATGGGGTAGCATGTCGGCCCAGGCGGATAGCCCTCCCTCGCCACCAGGGGTTTCCCCCTTCCCAGGTGGGGGGAGGCTGTTGTATCATTATCGCTAGATTGATATGGGCAAGGGGGCAGAAATTGTGAAAGCTTTTCCGGACTCAATGCACCTGAAACGTCATGGCGCCAGCTCTTAAAACCGAACTGCTAGGTGAGTTGTACCATCTTTTGCTGACCACCTTTGGCCCCCAGGGCTGGTGGCCGGGGGAAAGTCCCTTCGAGGTGGCTTTGGGCGCCATCCTCACCCAGAACACCAACTGGCAGAACGTGGCCCGGGTGATTACGGCCCTGAAGGCCGATGGCATTCTCGACCCCGTTGTCCTGGGGGAGATGCCCACAGCCGAACTGGCCCGGCGCTTTCGCCCCGCAGGCTATTACAATCTCAAGGCTCAGCGGGTCAAAAATTTCCTGGCCTTTTTTGCCGAGCGGTTCGGCAATTCCATGGAGAATATGGCGGCGGAGGCCTGGGAGGCGCTCAGGGATGAACTGTTGCGCCTCAAGGGCATCGGCCCGGAAACCGCAGATAGCATCCTCCTTTACGCCCTTCATCAACCCACCTTTGTGGTGGATACCTATACTTTTCGCATCCTGAGCCGTCACAGCCTGGTGGCAGACCCCTGTTCCTATGAAGAACTGCGGCTGGTGTTCATGGACCATGTTGCTCCCCAGGTGTCCCTGTACCAGGAATTCCACGCCCTGCTGGTGCGTCTGGGAAAAGAATTCTGCCGCCCTCAACCCCGCTGTGTCGGCTGTCCCCTGGAAAACTGGCCCGAGGCTGCCGGTTAGCAAGAGATTGACAGGGGCCTTCGGGGGAGGGGGGGTTAAGAATAGGAAGCTTGGCAGGTTATTTTTAAAACACAATTATGAGTTCCCCTGGCGTCCTGGAACAGTTGTTGCATCTAATTGGTGCATAAATATTGAGCAGGACGGTGCTATGGCATACATCGGTGGGAACGGATATCTGGCGGTCTGGGCGGCCAACACTTTGAAAGAAGACAGGCTGGCCGAAAGTTGCGTCCTGCTTTTGGGGGAGGGGGGCGACCAGGAAGAAGAAGAGACCCTGGAGGCAGAACCCTCCCGGGGATTCATCATCCAGGACTGGTTCGGCCCTTTTCTGTTAGGTCCTTCCACTCGATTTCTCAGAGGTCGATGTTAATTGTTTAGGAAACTTAAGGTGTTAACCATTAGAAAAGGATCCGGTTGACACCGAAGCCTCCCTTCCCTCCTC
>CBFDAH010000249.1:0-3544 GCA_965602785.1 uncultured Syntrophobacterales bacterium | reverse complement strand
GGCTGCAAAACGTCCAGCAGCGCCAGACTCAGCCCCGCTCCGGCCAGGAGGGCCAACAGGGTGTATTCCAGTTCCGGGGGATATTGCCTTCTCAAGCCGCTTCGCACATTGGACAACCCCGCCATGGTTCGGGCCGGCTCCCCCAGGACCACCCCGCTGGCCAAAGCCCGCACCAGTTTCACCGCCTCCCCCGCCTGGAACATGGCGTCCGGCCAGGAGAGGTTGGGGAGAACCGGGTCATAGATCAGCTGTTCCTCGGTGAGACCCGCAGTCAGCGCCCGCTCCCGCAGTTCCAGGGCCAGGGCCACCTTGCCCTCCAGGGTGGGGGGCGGAAAGGAACGTTCGTCCAGGAGTAAAAGGACCAGGGGGGCACCGTGCTCCCGGGCCAGGGGCAACATCTCCTGGAGCTTTTCCTCCTCCAGGGTTACGGCGTTGAGGATGGGAGTCTCCCGGCAGGCCGGGAGGCCCTGGGCCAGCACGCGGGGATTGGGGCTGTCCAGGATGAGGGGGAGGCTGGTCACTTCCTGCACCGCCTCCACCAGAAAGGCCAGACGGTCCTCGTGGCGTCGGGACAGGTAGCCGGGATTGAGATCTAACATGCGGGCCCCGGCTGCCGAGCAACGCCGGGCCAGGTCCTTAAGAGGTTGGGGGTCGAGATACCGCAAAGCCCGAGCCACCGCGGGGTTGGCACCGGTGAGATTGTCCGCCGCTACAATCATCCAGAGCCGGAGGCGGCGTGGGTCCGGGCCAGAAGTCGGCTGCGCAACCTTAATGTGGCCTCGAGGCCCTGATGGGAGGCCTGGGAAAGCCGGTTGGCCCAATCTTCCCGCCTGGAGGGGGAATCGACCAGAGGCAGGTTGGCCAGGGCGATGTGATGAGCCCCCTGGAGAGCCCCGCCCAAGACCTCGGTGGCCACCAGGAGGTCGGAGAGGAGATGCCGCTGGCAGTATTCCCCCACCGTGCCCACCTGGCTGAGGGCTGACAAAACCTCCCCCATGATCTGCCAGGGACAGCGCAGAGCCTCCTCCACCACTCTTTTCAGCCTAAGCCCCCTTAGCGGGATGGACAGGGCCTGGGCCATGGCCAAGTAGGCCTCCACGTCGGCCTGGCGCAGCTGGTTGAGAGTCCGGTCAAGCCGCCGCGCTTCCGCTAAAATATTAGACCAGAACCTTGGGGGGAGATCATCATTATAGGGTCGGGATTTTTCCAGCCGGATGATCTTGATGAGGAGGGCCACCCCCACGCCGGCGCTGTAAGCAGCCGCCGCCCCCCCACCGGGGTCGGGTCGGGCCTGGGCCAGCTTGATCAGAAAGGAACTGCTCATAGGGCCGATTCAGGACTCTTTGGGATACTATGCACCAGTATGAGGCTTTTTTTAAAAGTAGATTTGCGGGAAGGGCCAGGAATCCATGACCCGTGGCCCCTCCCCCAATTACTTCCTGCCCATTATACCATATACACCCTTACCACAGACCGGCAAGGGGCGCAAGCCGCCTCGATACCAGCGCTTTTACGGAGGAACCAGCCTTTCCTGCCTGTCCTTCAGTCTGCCTTGCGGGTGCCAGGAGTTCTGTCTATAATTATGGTAACAAGCATTCACATCCACACATGAAGCGACCCGACTTAAACATGAAAAAGATTCCTGATAAAAAAGAGCTGGAAAAGGAACTGAGCGATTACCTCACCAAGAAATACGGTAGCCGCATCAAAGTGATCTCCCCCTATTGGATGGCCCAGCCGGAAGGGGACGCCAAGGGGGGTGTCAAAGGCGGCAAGCTCAGTCGCATTAATTTTGACCTGAAACCCGAAGAGCTGGAGGCCTACCTCAACGAGTACGTCATCAAGCAGGAAGACGCCAAAAGCGTTCTGGCCACCAAGGTTTGCACCCACTTCAACCGCATCCGCCACTACCTGGAGAAAGGCAGAGAGCCCGAGCCCGGGGTGGGGGCCATAAAGAACAACATCATCCTCATCGGCCCCACGGGGGTGGGGAAGACCTACCTCATCAAGCTCATCGCCAAAAAACTCGGGGTGCCTTTTGTCAAAGGGGACGCCACCAAGTTCAGCGAAACCGGCTACGTGGGCGGCGACGCGGAAGATCTGGTGCGGGACCTGGTGTACGCCGCGGGCGATGACCTGGAGCTGGCCCAATACGGCATCATCTACATCGACGAAATCGACAAAATCGCTTCTTCGGGTAGTGTCTGGGGTCCGGACGTCTCCCGTACCGGGGTGCAGCGGGCCCTCCTCAAGCCCATGGAGGAGACCGAGGTAGACTTGAAAGTGGCCCACGACCCGGTCTCTCAAATCCAGGCCATCGAGCAATACCGGCGCACCGGCAAAAAAGAAAAGCGCACCCTCAATACCCGGCACATCCTCTTCATCGTCAGCGGGGCCTTCAACGCCTTGGAGAGAATCGTTAAGGAGCGCCTGAGTAAGCAGGAGATCGGCTTCGGGGCCTCGGTGACCACCAAGGCGGAAGAGCGGCAGCTTCTGCACAAGGTAAATGCCGAGGACCTCATCAAATACGGCTTCGAATCTGAATTCGTGGGCCGGCTGCCGGTTATCGCGGTGCTGCATGAATTGGCCGCCGACGACCTGTATGAGATTCTCGTCAACCCCAACAACCCCATCATCACCAGCAAAAAGCGGGATTTCGCCGCCTACGGCGTGGATATCAAGTTCGAAGACGAGGCCCTGCGCCTGCTGGCCGAGAGGGCCGCGGTGGAAAAGACCGGGGCCCGGGGTCTGGTGAGCGTCATTGAGCGGGTCCTGATCCAGTTCGAAAAGCGGATTCCCTCCACCGATATCCGAGAACTCGTGGTCACCCCCGAGATGGTGACCCAGGCCGCAAAGGAGCTGGCCCGCCTCCTTCTAAACCCGGAGGATTTGGCCTGGCAGGAGCGCTTCCAGCAGGCCAGCCTCAGGGAGCAAGAACTCTTGCGGGAGTCTATTTGGCGCCGGGAGCATGAAATCCTGCGCCTGCACCAATTCCCCCTCACCGAGGCCCGGGTGGAGATGCTGGTGGAGCAGTACCTCCACTTCGACGGCGACCTGAAAACCGCGTTGGAGGAGATGGGGCGGCTCTATCAACAGGTGCTGCACTTCGAAGAGCGCTTCCATGAGGAGCACGAACTGACCCTCCAATTCGACGCCGAGGCCGTGGACCGGATCCTCAAGGAGGCCCTGGCCCAGGAGGTCCCGGCCCTGAGCGTCTGCCAGAACCTGTCCAAGGATTTGGAGCACGCCCTGAAACTGGTGCGGGACCGCACCTCCCAGGATAGCTTCCTCCTCACCCGGGAGGCCATCGACGACCTGGACGCCTACCTCAACCAGGTAATCCGGGATTACTACCAAAAAACTTTGTTTAGAGAATAGGATAGTTGAGGGGAGGGCCATGAGTTTTTGGGGGAGGGGGCCAGGGACCAATGGCCCCCTAACTCCCCTCAAACCCCCCTCCCCACCCCCTTGAAAGACCCGGTAGCACGGGCATCTTGCCCGTGCAGCACGGGCTGGAAGCCCGTGCTACCGTATTTGTGTAAGG
>CBFDAH010000248.1:0-3580 GCA_965602785.1 uncultured Syntrophobacterales bacterium | reverse complement strand
ACAGGCCCGACTTTCCGGTCCTTAAAAACACCCAGAACATACAAGGGCTTGGGAGAAGTGCAGGGGTCCGCGACCCTGGTAGCACGGGCTTCCAGCCCGTGGGCACCCCCCTCTCCCAAAAAGACTATTAGGAACAATCTCAAATTGAATCGGTGGGGATAGTGCCAGGGACCGAAGCTGCCTGTCCTCCTCCCCTACCACCTTCCCGACCTGCAGATAGAGGATAGTACATAGGTGCATAAATCAGCGTAAGAGATTGCGAGCCTCCTTGAAGATCAGGAAGGTAGAAAGTCCCCCTTTGAAAAAGGGGGATTTAGGGGGATTTTCAAGGGTATAGACAAATCCCCCCTAACTCCCCTTTAAAAAAGGGGGGAATAAAAACCGCTCTTTAAAATTCGCTAACTTTGGCACTAAAAGGGGCCTTTAGGTTGATTGAAAAGTTTTCCTTCCGGGTCCCGATTAAGAAGCCGCCTGAATATACGCCGGTCATTCAAACCAGCCACGGTGGTAAAAAACCGCCAACATACCACCGGCAATGGCCACCATAAGCCCCAGGATCAGGGGATACCCATACACACTTTTGAGTTCGGGCATGCCCTCGAAATTCATGCCATAGATGCCCGCCAGGAGCGTCAGGGGCAGAAAAATTGCGGAAATGACGGTCAGGAGCCTCAGTCTTTTTTCGGATCTGTCCTGTAAGGTGAGCATGTATTGAAAATGCATGTCTTTTAGACGGGTTTCCAGACGGCTGTAAAAACGCGCTCCATAGCGCAAATTTTCCAGGAGATCATGGAAGTACTCCCGGTCCTCGGCAATGCTAAAGACGGGGGATTCGGCATGCTCCAAAGCAGCCACGCAGTATAATTCATCATCCCAGGTGACGCCGAGCTGACCCACCTGCCGTTTCAAGGCCAGAATATCCCCCACCTCTATAGAGTGCGGCTCTTCATCCATAACTTGGGCCAGCCGGTCCACTCGATTCCGGGCCGTCAAGCCAAAAGCGGCACTCTGAAAGACGAAGGCTTCCATGAGACGGTACAGCAAGGAAGACAGGCTGACGGAGGTCAAGCGCATCTTGCCGGTCAAGTCGTGGGCCAGCTTGTCTATCGCCGGAATTGAATCCTGATGAACCGTCACAAGAAGCCTTGGCAGGCAGACGATGGAAAGATAGGGGGGGCGAGCCTCATCCAGGCCGAAGGGCGTGGGAAACTGAATAAACAGGGCCTTTTCATGTGAAGCAACGCTGGGATCATCCTCCGGCTGCAAGCAATCCTCCAGCACCAGGGGGTGAAGGTTGAACGGTTCCAAAAATTGCCGCAACTCCTCCGGTTGAAAGGCCTCCAGGTCCAGCCAGCCGAGGGGCTGGTCTTGGAGGTCGGTCCAGGCAAGCCTGTCAACCGGCACGGGCTCCAGCAGCTTGGTCTCACGTATATGAAAATATTTGATATTCACTGGCTCTCTACCGGCTTGTCAGGTGGCGTAACTTCCACCCTTTTGGGTGTGGTCCTGGTGTTCTCTTTTAACCCGGAATTATGCGGCATTTGTTAGTCGTTTGGCAAGCAGGGCATGCAAAGATTACCAGGAGGATTTTCTGTTTGGTTCTGGCTAAATCCGGAAATAGTGGATTATGAGGGCTGCGACCCCCAGGCCGAATAAAATGAAAGCCACCAGGAGCCCCAGGGAGAAGCGAGACCGGAAAGAGACTTCCCCACGATCGAGACGCGTAAGTCGCCGCCAATGAGCGATTGCCGCGCCAAGCATCAAAAAAGTACCCAGTACGAGGAGAAACTCACCGATGTATTCCGGCCCCTCGCCAAACCGGCTGACCTTGTCGGGCTGGGTCTCCTGCAGGTAGTTGAAAAACTTGGCCAGGCCGAAGCCGAAGCCGATCATAGCGAGGGAGGTTCGAATCCAGCCCATGAGGGTGCGTTCGGAAGCCAAGCGATTGCGGTCCCCGGCCAATTCCTCTGTTATAGTCCAGGCTTCATGAGGGACCACCCGGCGTGGTGCCGGAACTGCTTGACGGCCCTGGCTGGCGGGATCGCCCCCCTGAGGACTTTCTTCCGAGGACTTATGGTCTTTCTGATTCACCTTTTGATTCATGATCAATTAACTTGGAATCCTGGGGCCCATTTGCCGGCGAGCCCCGGGAAAAGCCTGGAATATTTCAGTCCTAGGGCCTGAACTCGCCCTTTTACGTGTGGTTTCGGCGACCCCCCGGTGCGGGGAACTTGCGAATCAGGAGCTTTGGGGCCTCGAGGAGGTTCTGGAACTGGGTTACGGCAACTAGTAAAGAATACCCTTTGCCGTACTTCTCCCCAGGGTCTGGCCTGACATTATAAAACTCTTGGGGGGAGGCCATCGTGGCCAGACCCCCCTGGTGGCGTTATTCAGCGGTTAAGAGGCGCAAACCGACCAGCCGGCTCCGGGCGACCAGAGCCCTCAGCCTTTCACGTCCTCTGAGTCCTTCCTGGCCACGATGGCTTCCAAAACTGACACTTGGGCTTCTTGGACTGCATCGCCTGCCAAAACAATTGCTGCGGCGGCCCTCTTTTCCGCCTTTTC
This sequence comes from uncultured Syntrophobacterales bacterium, assembly GCA_965602785.1. GTDB lineage: Bacteria > Desulfobacterota > Desulfobaccia > Desulfobaccales > 0-14-0-80-60-11 > JBGSLA01. The sequence continues at coordinate 1,015 of CBFDAH010000248.1, read as the reverse complement.
GGCGCGGTGTTCCAGTTTCTGTTTATCCCGATTGGCTTTCCATTCCTCGATCTTTGCCCCGGTGGCGCCAGCCCACTCATCCGCCGAGGCCTCCAGGTGAGCATGGGCTTCTTTTGCCTGCTGCTTCATAGCCGCAAGTTTCTCTTTGGCTTCTTTGATTTTTTCATGCACCGCGGCGGTTGTGGTTTCACGAGTGGCGCCCAGGCTTTCCTTGGCCTTGGCCAGCTTAGCTTCGACGGCTGTTAACTTGTCCCGGAGGTCATTACAGAATTTGTCAATTTTTTCGCTCATGATTATCTCCTGTTGTTCTGTTTTCTCTTAATTAAGACCTGCCCAAATTTTAAAATCGTTCCAGGAATGGAGCTGAGAGCTCGCTTGCCCGCGACCCCCAGAAAAACTTGGCAACGGCTCAGTCGTGCGGCGTGACTTCCGTCCCCTGGGGCATGGTTTTAGAGACCCGATGGGGAAACTTGAATATATACTTTTTGACTAAATTTTAGAAGGGCGTCACTCCCCCTAGTTAACGGATACAATTACCGTTACTTCTCACCGGGATCACGCCTGACGTTCTAGAAGCTATAGCGAAACCTTTTTTTGTCATCCTGAACGAAATGAAGGATCTCAACTCATGTAAAATTCGAGATTCTTCGCTTCGCTCAGAATGACATTTCAGGAGAACTACAGTTTTGCAGTGGCTTCTAGGTTTCCATGGGAGGCAGGCCGCCGTGGCTGCCGCCAGGCTTGATGTGTAGCTGGAAATCGCCCCAGCGCATGGGGGCCATAAGTTTTCGCTCAGAACCTCCAAACCCCCTGAAACCGGAAACGGTGGTCTGCCTGGTTATTGCCGCCGTAAAAACTCCGGGTTAACCAACTGTAATCAAACTGATATTTATGGTTGTGGCCATGGACGTAGAAATTGACCCCGGTGGTGATCTCTCGGTCAATACCCTCACGGGCGAAAGGATTGATGCCACCGTTAGTCCTGACTGAGGTCGGGAGGGAGCAAAGACGCAGA
>CBFDAH010000247.1:0-3585 GCA_965602785.1 uncultured Syntrophobacterales bacterium | reverse complement strand
GCATCTTGCCCGTGCAGCACGGGCTGGAAGCCCGTGCTACCGTATTTGTGTAAGGAGTAGGGGGAGGGGGAACCGCGTTCCCCCGGCCCTCCCCTCAAAGCCACTTTTTCAATAACCTCAGGAAAACTCATGATTGGCGTATCTAAGTTGTATTGTGGGGCGGTGGAGCCTGGGGACGTGTTGCGTTACCGGCGTCATTCCCAGGAGTTGCCGTCCCATCTCTTACAATTCTCTCTGGATAAAAAACCGGTGGTGGTGTGGAACGTCACCCGCCGTTGCAACTTGAAGTGCGTCCACTGTTACGCTCACGCCGACGCGACCGCGGCTCCAGATGAGCTGAGCCACGCCGAGGGGTTGGCCCTGCTGGAGGACTTGAAGAATTTCGGCGTGCCGGTGGTGTTGTTCTCCGGGGGCGAGCCCCTCATGCGCCCGGATCTCTTTGACCTGGTGACCCGCACCGTGGCCCTGGGCATGCGGGCGGTGATCTCCACCAACGGCACCCTCATCACGAAAGAAGTGGCTCTGCGCCTCAAGGACCTGGGGCTCTCCTATGTGGGCATCAGCCTGGACGGCATCGAACCCACCCACGACCGCTTCCGGGGGAAAAAGGGCGCCTTCGCCCAGGCTATGGCCGGGGTGCGGCACTGCCAGGAGGTGGGCCTCAAGGTGGGCCTGCGCTTCACCCTGAATCGGGCCAACTTCCGGGAAGTGCCGGCCATCTTTGACCTGGTGGAGGCCTACGACATTCCCCGCATCTGCTTCTATCACCTGGTCCACACCGGCCGGGGCAGCGAGCTTTTAGACCAGACCCTGAGCCACGCCGAGACTCGGGACATGGTGGACCTCATCTGCGCCCGCACCAAGCGGCTTTTTGAGCAGGGCCAGCCCGTGGAGGTCCTGACGGTGGACAACCACGCGGATGGGCCGTACATCTACTTGAAATTATTGCAGGAAGACCCTCAGCGGGCCGCGGAGGTGCTGGAGCTTCTGCAGATGAACGAAGGGAACAACTCCGGGAGGGGCATCGGCTGCGTCAGTTGGGACGGAGCGGTGCACGCCGACCAGTTCTGGCGCCACTACTCCTTCGGCAATGTCAGGGAGCGTCCCTTTAGCGACATCTGGCTGGACCTTTCCCACCCTCTCCTGGCCAAACTCAAGGACAAAAAACGCTACGTCACCGGACGGTGCGCCCAGTGCCGGTGGCTCGCGGTGTGCGGCGGCAACTTCCGAGTCCGGGCCGAAGCCTTGACGGGCGACCTCTGGGCCCCGGACCCGGCCTGTTATTTGACGGATGAGGAAATCACCTAAATCGTCCTGGCGATCTTTATAGAAAGGCGCTTTGACTGAGAACTATCAACGAATGTTAATATATCCCGAATAGCAGATATATAGCAGCTATAGAGCATCGCTCTCCGGTGACATAATTTTGGATAGTCAGGGTCCTGCCCACGATGAGGTTCTTGAGCTGGGCATCGTCCAGGGCCACCGCGCCCTGCTGTTTGAGGTCGTCCGCGGTCAGGCCCTACTTGGCACTCTTCCGCAACTCATCGGAAGGCGAGTACCAGATGGGCGAACTCCAGGCCCGCTCCTGTACGGTCGGGGGCACCGGGTGCTCGACTCCCATAGTCTTGGCGGTGGTGGGTGGCGCCATCCCCAATTTCCTCGCCTGAATGGTGGTCCAGCGGGGAGTGGGGATTTCCAGCACCCGGGCATAGTAAAATGTCTCCTGGGCAGGGTCGAAATCGGGATCTGTCCACACCGCCTTGAGTTCGGCGGCCCCGATGGTGTTCTGGTACGTGGCGGTCGAAAGATTCACGGTGTTGCCCACCGGCGGCAATTTGCCGGTCCGCGGCTCGATCTTGCGGTTGCCGGACCAGGCCACGTCGTAGATCTTTTCGAATATCTGGCCGTTCTTGGTCCAACCCTTGATGATCTGGATACGGTCGAGATTGCCGCTGTCGGGATCTTTCACCGCCCAGACAATGAAGGATGGCGCTTTGGCTTTAGGAGCCGCCAAGTCGCTGCCCATGGGGACACCTTGTTCATAAGCGGCCTTCACCCATGCTTGGTTGCCAAAGCCCCCTTGCAGCTTTAGTCCTTTAAACCCCCAGCCGCCAAAAAAGCGCAGCTTATGGCGGGGTCCGCTGGTGGCGTAGGTCTCCCGGCGTTGCATGGCCGCAAATATGGCTTCCCGGGTGTTTTCTTCCGCCCACACCCCGGTAACTCCGGCCGGGTTTTCCTGCAAAATATCCAGGCCCTCCATATTGACGCCGGACATCCGCTTCTTGAGCCCCCCATCGATGGCCCCATGGGCTCCGAAAAAGTTCTGTTGCCGGTACGGCGACGCGGTGTCATGGGAATCGGACCCGCCCACGAAGCCGACTTTGTAAGGGTTATAGCCGCGGCGCTCCTGCATTGCCAAACCGTTCTCCAGGCCTTCCCGGATGTAGCTGCCGTGAATCTTTATAGGCCGTTTCTTCTTGACAAACAACAAATAATCCAAGACCTCAAAATTGGCAAACTCGTCATTGGGTGACAGCAGCGGATGCGTTTCTGACTGGCCCTTAATCTGCTTAACCTCCGAGAGCGGTTCATTGCGCATACGGGCTTCGGCCCAGGCCGCGTCTAAAGGCCGCCCCCGGCTGTCTACCTCTATTGGGAATATCAGGCCGTCGCTCAGGTTGGCGTTGTGGGAAATCGCCAGCACTGCATGGCCCGCCTGACGCTGGGCGTCCATCCATTTCCACAGGTCTTCGGGATGGATGGAATCCAAGGAGCTGAAAGGCACCTCCGGCACCTTTTTGGCGTCTTTGAACAGAACATTGCGGTGCAGGTTGCAATTGTTCGGGGTGGAGGTCCACTCGTAGGCGGGGAAGGTCGTGAACTTACCGGGCCGATAGAACTGCTCGGCCAAGGCCACGTTTTTCTTCCAGATAGTGCCCGCCACCTGAGGGTCAACCAATTCTTTTACCGGCTGTTTTTTGGCCTGCGAATCGCCCAGCCAACCGAAAATTCTCTGAATATCGGCCTCGTTGCGGACCTTGAGCCTCTTTGCGATAGGCAGCTTGCTGATCGCCGACCCGGGTTCATTGGCCAGCCGGACCGTACCTGCATATTCCGAATGGTCGGTCACCGCCACCCAGTCAAGGGGGTGCTTAAGTTGGACGGTATACCCCATGGGATGCTTGATGGGCTGGCCCAGCGCATACTTATAAGCCTCTTCCGGTCCGGTGAGCTTGTTGCCAAAGAGGTAAGCATCAAAGGACCAGCCGGTGTGCACGTGGGTTTCGCCGAAATAAACCTCCTTGAGGGGGTTCTTCTCGGCGAAGACGGGATTGGTTGCCAGGAGGGTTGCCAGAACGAATGGCAGAATTACTGCTGAGAGTGCTCTTGCCTTCAAAGTCTTCCCCAATGATTTGATTTTTAGGAGTTGAACCTGCATTAACGTCTGGGCAAAAAAGTACCAGTGGGATTATTACATAAAGCTCACCACTATTCAAAGGCAATTCAGTCCAAGGCAGGCTGGACTTAGATTATTGATATTGACCCCATCAACCAAGGTGGTAGCCGCAATAGATGATTACT
>CBFDAH010000246.1:0-3613 GCA_965602785.1 uncultured Syntrophobacterales bacterium | reverse complement strand
ATTACCGGCATCTCCGGCAACTGGTGCAGGATGGCGTACCGGGCGAACGCGTCGCGTATGAGCTCAGAGACGCGCTGCGGTTCGGGGACCCCCCGCCAGCGCATCAATTGCCGCCCGCTTTTCCCGAGGATGCGGAGGTCTCCCATGCCCCACCGTTTTTCCATAAAACCTCGTTCGATGAAAACCTGGCCAACTTTGTCCCAGGGCACAAAGGAGACCCCGGTTAGCTTTCGTATTTGATAGAGCCCGTCCTCGGCAATGATGTATTTAGTTAAGAAAAAATGAATTAAAATTATCGAGATAACCAGGGTGGCGGTGGCCAGGACCACGAGCAGGGAGCTCATTTTAACAATACCATATCCCAACGACACCACCGATATGCCCAGATAGGCAAGAAAAACCGTTAACAGTTTCCGACTTGGGTGGATGACCGTTTCCATCTCTTTAACACTTGGGGGATAATCTGCAGCCTACTCTGAAAAGTTTTGCCAATCTGCCGTTCACCTTCCCCCTTAAACGGTGGCACGGGCATCTTGCCCCTGCCTCCCATGCTAATTTAACGGGGCTAGGGGAGAGTGTTCAGGGAAGATATCCGGTTGCCGTTATCCCCGGCCCCGAAAGCCCGTGGGCCACATTTTGCTAACCCTCCCCCGGCGGCGGTTGCCAGGCCTCCCCCAAGAACAGGGGCAACTCCCCGGCGCAGATGGGTCCCGCCTGGATGTCCCACCCCGTATACGCGGCCATCTCCTCCTTCAGGGGCGCCAGGATCCCGGGAATGACGAGGCGGCGGTGGGCGAGGCGCGTCGCCAACCGGTGGACATCCAGGGACTGGTCCAGGCGCTGGGGAGTGAAGCTGCGGTAAACCATGGCCATGTCCACCGTGTCCCCCCGGCAGTCCACCAACAGCAGGTAGAAAGGGCTCACCGTGGCAGCCAGGAGGCCGGTCATCACCGTCAGGGTGAATTCGCTGTTCCCTGATACCAGGACCGGAGCCTCGGGGCCGGGCTCGTTGAGTTCAAACAGGTCCGGGGGGATGGGGCGGGGGAATTCCAGGGACTGCACCGGCGGCAGGACCTCGGCGGCGCCTAAGGCCAGGGACAGGGCATGGCGCTTGGCCGCGGAGAAAAAGGGGCAGTTTGCCGGACTGATTTGTCCTTCCCGCAGCCATGCCGCCAGCTCCCCGGCGTCCCGGGCCCCGCTCTGCCTGACCTCCTCCGGCGTCAGGTAGGGAGCCACCTCAATCCGGTCCACGTAAAGGTTGGCGTGGAGCATGAGTTTCCTCAGGGGTTATGAACTTTGGCGCACCATAACAAGAATAAAACCCGAGGTCAATGTTTGACAATCCGACGGCGGTGAATAGTTCCTGCTCCCTTTTGCTCCTCATGTTAAAAACACTTGCATTTTAAAGGAATTTGCGCTATGTATGTAATGTGTTCTGCCATTTGGGCAGAAGCGGCGCGGAATGTTACTTTGACCAAAAGTAACTGGTTGGCATAAATAAATAAATCGTTTCAAGGAGGCAGCCCCGGCCCGGTCCAGTGCGAAGGTGGGCTTGCACCGAAGTTTTCTGGCAACTTCTCACCACTCACCGGTTCCACCCCAACCACCCATCGGTTCTTACGCCTGATCAGGCCCCCGGCAATCAACCCCTTTTATGGTGTCTCGTGTTTCCATAGCCTCCATCGTCCAGCCCCACCTCGCTCAACTGACCCCCTACCAGGCCGGCAAACCCCTGGAAGAATTGGCCCGGGAACTCGGCCTCACTGATGCCATCAAGCTAGCGTCCAACGAAAACCCTCTGGGCCCTTCTCCCAAGGCCCTTGACGCCATTCAGGAAAACCTCGCATCGCTGCACCGCTACCCTGACAGCCACGCCTACTACCTCAAGGAGGACTTGAGCCGTCACCTGGGCCTGCAACCAGGCCAGCTTATCCTGGGGAACGGCTCCGACGAAGTCCTGGACCTCCTGGTGCGGGCCCTGGTGCCTCCCGGCGGGGAGGTGCTTAGCACCACCCATACTTTTCTGATGTACGGCCTCTTGACCCAGGCGGTGGGGGGAGTCTTTCGCACCTTGCCCCTGAAAGATATGGCCGTGGATCTCGAGGCCCTGGCCCAGGCGGTCACTCCCAACACCCGGCTCATCCTCCTGAACAGCCCCAACAATCCCACCGGCACCGTATTCACCCGAAATGCCTGGGAACGATTTCTTTCGGTTCTCCCTCCCACGGTTACCGTGGTCCTGGATGAAGCTTACATCGACTTCGTAGACGACCCCAACGTACCCGACAGCCTCGATTATATAGGAGAAGAGCGCCCCCTGGTGGGCCTGCGCACCTTCTCCAAGGCCTATGGCCTGGCCGGCCTGCGGGTGGGCTACGGCTTTGGGCCCAGCGAGCTCATGGATTACCTGAACCGCCTGCGTCTGCCGTTCAACATCAACCATCTGGCCCAGGTGGGGGCCAGGGCGGCCCTTACCGACACTGCTTTCCTGGAGCGTACCCTGGAATTGGTGCGCACGGGTCGGGCATACTTGGAAGAAGGGCTGACGCAGATGGGGCTGACCTTTGTTCCCAGCCAGGCCAATTTCATCCTGATTTACCTCGGCCGGGCAGGAAAAGAGGTTTATCAGGCCATGCTCAGGCTTGGGGTCATCATCCGGGCTATGGACGCTTATGGGTTTCCCGAGCACATCCGGGTTAATGTAGGACAGCCGGAAGAAAACGAGCGCTTTCTCACAGCGCTGAAAAAAGTACTGGGGTTGTAACAGAACGGGTGGGGCAGAGCATCATCATTACCATCGACGGGCCGGCGGGGGCCGGCAAGAGCACTCTGGGACGCCGCTTGGCCCAGGCCCTGGGCTACCGCTATGTGGACAGCGGGGCCCTTTATCGAGCTGTGGCCTGGCAGGCCCGGGAAACAGGGCTGGACCCGGCGGATAGCGCCGCGGTGGCCCGGTTGCTGGCTCACTTTCAGCCCCACATCGCCTCAGACGCCCAGGGTTTCCACCTGTCCGTGGACGGCCGGGAAATCACCCAGGGGCTGAGGACTCCGGAAGTGAGCCAGGACGCTTCCCGGGTGGCGGCACAGCCCCAAGTGCGCCGGTGGGTCAGCGACATTTTACAGTCTTTAGTTCAGGACGGCGGGGTGGTGGCCGAGGGTCGGGACCTGGGAAGCGTGGTCTTTCCTGACGCCGAGATCAAGTTTTACCTGGACGCCAACCTGGCCATCCGGGCCACTCGCCGGCAAGAGGAGTGGCAGGAAGACGGCCTCGCACCGGGCCTGGCAGGCACCCTCAAAGACATGGCGACCCGGGATAACCAGGACCAGAGCCGGACGGTGGCGCCCCTCACGGTGCCCGAGGGCGCTCGTTTGTTAGACACTACGAATCTCAACCCAGACGAGGTGGTAGAGCAATGCCTGGCCACCATCAGGAAAATTCTGGAGGCCAGGACGGCTGGCACATAAAACCTTATACCTAATTAAAGGGGGACAATTGTTTATGGATTTTTCGCACAGACATGACGCACCCAACAACCTCTCGCCCCATGCGGTGGACACCCCAGAGGCGGAAGAAAAGTCCCAGGAAGAGACGACCACAGTGATGCCCGAAACG
>CBFDAH010000245.1:0-3640 GCA_965602785.1 uncultured Syntrophobacterales bacterium | reverse complement strand
TACATATTTAGGGAGTTACGGCAATCACAACACCGAAAACCGAAAACCGAAAACTGAAAACCCTCTACCCTGTCAGCCTGGGCTGTCCCAAGAATCTGGTGGACACCGAAATCATGCTGGGACACCTCACTCACCGGGGTTGGCAGGTGGTGGCAACCCCGGAGGAGGCCGCGGTGCTTTTGGTCAACACTTGCGCCTTCATCGCCCCCGCCTCCCAGGAGGCGGTGGACACCATCCTGGAGCTGGCCCGCTACAAGGAGAATGATCCTGATAAGCGCCTGGTGGTCACCGGCTGCCTGGTGGCCCGCTATGGCGAGGAGTTGCGGCCCAACCTTACCGAAGTGGACCTCTTTGTGGGTCTGGACGATTTTCCCCGGTTGGCCGACCTCTTGGCGGAAGCCGGCGAAGGGGGCGGCCCCCGCCTTTATACCCAGGCCCCCCGCTTTAACTACCTCGAGCCCCAGCCCCGCTTCCCCGCCACCCCTAAACACCTGGCTTATCTCAAGACCGCCGAGGGCTGCAGCCACCGCTGCACCTTTTGCACCATTCCAGGGATACGGGGACCCTATCGCAGCCGGCCTCTGGCCGCGCTGGTGACTGAAGCTGAACATCTGGCCGCCACCGGCGTCAAGGAGCTCAACCTGGTGGCCCAGGACACCACCGCCTATGGCCGGGACTGGGGCGGGCAGCCGGGCTTGGTGGAGCTTCTGAAGGAGCTGGCCGCCATTCCCGGCTTCACCTGGATCCGCCTCCTGTACACCCACCCGGCCCATCTCACCCCGGAGCTTATCGACGCCATGGCCACCCTCCCCAGGGTGGCCCCTTACCTGGACGTCCCCATCCAGCACGGCCACGACGAGATGCTCAAGCGCATGGGCCGGCGTTATAGCCGCGGCCGACTCCTGGACCTGTTCCGGCGCCTTAGGTCCGCCATCCCGGGGTTGGCCCTGCGCACTACGGTGATGGTGGGCTTCCCGGGAGAAACCGAGGAACATGTTCAGGCCCTCCTCGAGTTGGTGGAGGAGGTGCGCTTCGAGCATCTGGGGGTGTTTCTTTACGAACCCGAGGCAGGCACCCCCGCGGCCCGCTATGCCGATCCAGTGCCCCGTCGCCAGGCCCAGGCCCGGGCCCGCCGCCTCAAGGCCCTCCAGGCCAAGATTGTCAAGCACAGGCTCAAGGCCCTGGTGGGCACCGTGCAACCCGTAATGGTGGATGGAGTGAGTCCGGAGTCAGAATATCTCCTCACCGGGCGCCTCATTACCCAGGCCCCGGATATTGACGGCCAGGTATACATTACCGCCGGGGAGGGACAGGTGGGAGAGGTCCAGCCGGTGCGCCTCACCCGAGCCCTGCCCTATGACCTGGTGGGGGAGATTGTTGCTTAAGAGGCGGGCCTGGGGGCCACAGGGCTCCCCGCCCCGGGGCACGGCAAGCCATGCCCCTATATCTCCCCTCCCAAAGCTTTGTAAGGGCGTGATTTATCACGCCCGGTGGGCTAAATGATTTGCGTCCCCAAGGGGTTGGCGGTGGGGGGGCGGTGGAGCCGGCAGGGGTCGACGCTCCGTGGCTCCCTCCCCCCCAAAAGGCCTTACCCGAAAGAATTGACATCACCGGCCAACTAAGTTATTTAATCACTTGTCGATATGGAGCCCCGGGCCCCCAAAAGCATCCTAAGAGAGCTGGAGGCGGACATCGCCGCCATCAACCAGGCGTTGGCGGCCAACCTCCAGACCCACGTGCCTTTCATCTCCGAGGTGGGACGGCACATCCTGCTGAGCGGCGGTAAGCGCATCCGGCCCCTCCTCTTCCTGTTGTCGGCCCGCCTGTGCGGCTGCCAGGGCAACCATCTCGCCGACTTCTCCACCATCTTCGAATACCTGCATGCGGCCACCCTGCTCCATGACGACGTGGTGGACACGGCCACCGTGCGTCGGGGCACGTCCACCGCCAACACCATCTGGGGCAACCAGGCCGTCATTCTGGTGGGAGATTTCCTCCTCGCCAAATCCCTCTCCCTGGCCGTGGACACTGACAAACTTAAGGTCCTCAAGGTGCTGGCCCATACCACTACCCTCATGGCGGAAGGGGAAATCCTCCAGCTGCTCCATGCCAGAAACCTCAACCTCACAGAGGAGCAGTACTTCGAGGTCACCATTCGCAAAACCGCGGCCCTCATGAGCGCGGCCTGCCAGATCGGCGCCATCCTGGGCGGGGTTTCCGAAGACGAGGAAGAGGCCCTCACCCAGTTCGGCATGAACCTGGGCATCACTTTTCAGGTAATAGACGACATCCTGGATTTTACGGGAGACGAAAAAGAGTTAGGAAAACCGGTGGTTAACGACTTGAAGGAGGGGCGCATCACCCTGCCCATCATTCACACCCTGGCCCAGGCCAACGAAATCGACCATCGCCGCCTCCATGACATGGCCCAGGAGGTGAAACCGGAGACCGCCCCGGAGATTTTGGCCCTTTTGGAAAAGTACGGCTCTCTGGACTACGCTCGAGAGCAAGCCCGCCATTACACCCTGAAGGCTCAGGAGAACCTCCAGGTCTTTCCCGACTCCCTGGAGAAGAGCTACTTCTGGGCCATCACCGAAGAACTCCTCAAACGGACCCACTGAACTGCGGCGCTGCCCGCCCCCCGCCATTCTTCCGAGACCAGGCCGGCTTTTATTAATCCAGTTTTTTTTAAAAAGGAATCAGAGGCTTTTACCTACCTCGAGGTGCAGCCCGTCTTCGGCCCGAATGATCTCACCGGCATATTCCTGGGCCGCCAGGGCCACGACGTCCACCTCGTCGCAGGGGGGATAGAAGTGGGTGAGCATGAGGCGGGGTACCTCGGCCCGGGCCGCCAGGCGTCCCGCCTCTTCAGGGGTAAGGTGCCCCGGCACCTTGTGCGGCATGGCGCACTCCAGGATGAGTAAATCTGCCCCCCTGGCCAGCTCCACCAGGGAGTCGCTCTCATCGGTGTCGCCGGAGTAGACCAGGGAGCGCCCTGCCGCCTCCACCCGGTAAGCCACACTACTGTCGATGTGGTTGACGGGCGCACTCCTGATGACCAGGCCCTCAAAGGTTACTTCGTCCGGGCTGTCCGAGGCCACCTCCCTCAGCTTCAGCAAACCCGGGGGAGCCTCTACCCAACTGCCAAAGGCCCCCTGGAGGCGGGCGTAAAAATCGTCAAAGCCCCGGGCCGCCAGCAGCCAGAAGGGCTCGGTGCGGGTATAGCCTAGAGAGTAATGCGTGGCAAAGAGAAAGGGCACCAGGTCCCCGATATGGTCGGGGTGGAGGTGGGTCAGGGCTATAAGGTCAACCTGGGAAAAGTTCAGGTCATGACGCAACAGGGCCCGGCAGGCGCCGCTTCCCAGGTCCAGCAAGATGAGGCGGCTGGCCGCCTTCACGGCATAAGCCGGCGCCCCCCGCCGTACATACGGCACTCCCGTGCCGGATCCCAGAACAATGAGCTCCATAGCGTTTGACGCGCAGTTGTGGGGGAGGGGGCTAAGGGGCATGACCCCTTACCCCCTCCCCCACCCCCAATCCCTTAGGGTAGTTATGTTTTGGCCGAGTAAGTCGGAGCGTCGAAGCCAAAGGCTTCGCCTTCCTCGGCCTCCCCTAAAGGGGGTAGGGAGGGGAGTTTGAG
>CBFDAH010000244.1:0-3655 GCA_965602785.1 uncultured Syntrophobacterales bacterium | reverse complement strand
TCGGTCCATCACTCTAACTTAACATGTGGACTAGTTTTCGGGGGGCAGGTCAGGGGCAGGTAACCGGGGTGGTGGAAGTGGCCCGGGACATCACCGAGCAAAAGCAAGCGGAGGAGGCCATTAAAGAGCGGGAAAGCATGCTTTCCCTGGTCATCAATGCCGTGCCCCAGGTCATTTTTTGGAAAGACGTCAATTCGGTTTATCTGGGCTGCAACCAGAATTATGCCCAGGCCGCGGGCTTAGAAACGCCGGCAGCGGTGGTGGGCCAGACTGAGTATGATCTGCCCTGGCAGGTGGAGGCCATCGAAGCCTACCTGGCCGAGGACCGGGAGGTGATGCAAACCAGGCAGGGCAAGTATCATCAGTCCGAAACCAAGCAATTGGCCGATGGCCGACGGGTTTGGGTGGATAAGACCAAGATCCCGCTTTTGTCCGCGGATGGCAACGTGATGGGCGTCCTGGGAGTCTATGAAGACATCACGGAACGGAAAAGGATGGAAGAAGAGCTCCTGGAAAGCGAGATCTCTTACCGGACCATGGCCCAAAATCTGCCGGGACTGGTATATCGAGTTCACCTGGGGGAGAAGCGGAGGATAATAGAGTTTTTCAATGATATGCTACAGACCATAACGGGTTACACTTCCCAGGAATTATCCCACGCGGAGGTCTATTCGCCCCATTCTTTGATTCTGTCCGAAGACAAAGAAAAGGTGGACCAGTCCATAAACCAGGCGATAGCCCAGGATCGAATCTTTGAAATGGAATATCGCTTCCCGCATAAAGATGGCTCCATACGCTACTTTACCGAAAAGGGCAAACCCATCCGAGGGGAAGATGGCACAGTCCTGCATATTGATGGGGTGATTTGGGATATCACCGAGGCGAAGCTCATGGAAGCAGCTGTTCAGGAAAGCGAGCGGCGCTTCCGGGGCCTGGTGGAAAACGTGCCCATGGGCCTGACGATTGTTCAAGATGGTCACATGGTTTATCAAAACCCGGAACAGGAAAGACTCTTCAATCACCTCGAATTTCAAAGTTGTCATGACTTTCTCAAATGTGTCCACCCGGATGATTTGACCAAGGCTGAGCAATTATGCACCGGGATCATGGAAAACCTGCCCCAGACCGATGTCACCCTGAGGTTTTTGCCTCTGGCCGGCGCTCCCCCGGAGAAACGCTTAATCTGGGTTAACTGCCGGGCCGGCCTCATTGAAAACCAAGGCCAGAAAGCCATGCTGATCAGCATGGTGGACATCACCCGGACGAAAGAACTGGAATTCCTGATGCTCATACGGGAAAAAATGGCTTCCTTGGGCCAGGTGGCCGCGGGCATCGCCCATGAAATCAGAAATCCTCTTTCCGGGATCAACGTCTTTTTGGAAAGCATCAAGGAAAATTTCCAGGATCCGGAGAGCGCCGCAGACGTACTGGAAATCATCGAGGCGGCCCAGGTCACCTCTAATAAGATTGAAGGAGTCATCAAACGGGTGCTGGACTTTTCCCGGCCCGCGGAGTTGAAATTAGCCCGGTCAGACATCAACCTGGCAGTGGATGATGCCATTAAACTTACGGCTACCAGGTTACGAAAAGATAATATAAAGGTTGACGGCGATCTGGCTGAGGACCTGCCCCTGGTTTACGCTGATAAGCAGTTAGTGGAACAGGCCATAATAAATATGATCACCAATGCGGCGGAGGCTTTGCACGGGACGGGAGAGCCGGGTCACATCCATATTGCTACCCAAGAGGCCAAGGGCGCCGTCCTCATAACCATTAAGGATTCCGGCCCGGGTATCCCTCAGTCTATCCGGGATAAGATCTTTGATCCGTATTTTACTACCAAGAGTGACGGCTCGGGGATCGGCCTAAGCCTCTGTCAGAGGATTATTACCGATCATGGGGGAAATATCGAGGTATCCTCCTCAGACATGGGGGGCACCCAATTTGTTATCCGCATTCCCAGGGAGAATTGAGGTCTGGTCTGATGAATCCCTTTTCACTCTTTATTATTGATGATGAAGAGAGTATCCGACAAGGGGTATCCTTCGTACTGAGAAAGGATTACCAGGTAAAGACCTTTGATGCCGCGGAAGAGGCTCTGGAAGCTCTTAAAGAAAATGCTCCTGATCTGATTCTGCTGGATATCGGGCTGCCCGGCATGAGCGGCCTCGAGGCCTTAAAGAGAATCAAGGAAATTCCCCCGGAAATCCTGGTGATTATTATTACCGCGTATGAAGATATCGACATGGTCATTAAGGCCATGAAATTGGGGGCCCATGATTACATAGTCAAGCCCATTCAGTTGGATTTATTGCGAGTCAGTATTAAAAATGCCCTGGAAACCATCAAGATGAGAAAGGAGATCCAGGCCCTCCAGGAAAGGTATCTGAGGGAGAATATGCCCTGCTTCATCGGGGAGAGCGACGCCATCCAGGATGTCATGAAGGTCGTCGACCGGGTGGCCCAAAGCCCGGACACCCCGGTGATCATTTTAGGGGAATCCGGCACCGGCAAGGAACTGATCGCCAGCGCCATCCATTACAAGAGTCCGAATTTTCAAGGTCCGTTTATCACCTTGAACTGCGCCGCCATCCCCCGGGAATTGTTGGAGAGCGAATTGTTCGGCTATGAAAAGGGGGCCTTCAGCGGCGCCGCGGCCGGCGGCAAGAAAGGCCTGGTGGAACAGGCCGCCAGAGGCACTCTGTTTTTGGATGAAGTGGGAGACCTGAGCCTGGAGGCCCAGGCCAAACTGCTGCGTTTTCTGGAGCAGGGGGAGTTTTATCGCCTGGGGGGGACCAAGAAGCTCCAGGTGCTCACCCGGGTGGTGTCGGCCACCAACAAAGATATCACCAGCATGATCGAACAGGGGCTCTTCCGGGAGGACCTCTATTATCGGCTGGCGGTCATCAAAATCTGGGTGCCCTCCTTAAATAAGCGCCCCGAAGATATTGTCCCCATTGCCAAATACTTTCTGGTGGAGTTGAATCAAAAATACCAGAAGGATTTTAGCGGCATCACCCCGGAAGCGGAAAACCTGCTCAACAACTATCCTTGGAAAGGTAATATTCGAGAATTACGGAATATCATCGAAAGAGGGGTGCTCCTGGAAAACGGCCCCCAATTATGGCTCACCGATCTGAATTCCAAGGGAACGGCGCCGCAGTCCCCGTTACCCCCGAACATTGCGGTTGACGGGTTTCCCCCGCTGCCCGACGAAGGCCTGGATCTGGCCGCCCTGGAGAAGCATTTCCTCAAAGAAGCCTTGCAAAAGGCCCAGGGTAACAGCCGCCTGGCCGCCGACCTCCTCCACATGAGCTACTATGCCTTTCGCTACAAGCGGAAGAACCTCGAAGAACTAGAAGGCCAAACCTAATTCCCACCCTTGCCTGGTTTTTTAGGGGCCCCGGGCCGGTCGTCCGAGGGCCCCAGCCTTTTCTTGGGGCTGGGCCCTGACCTTCCTCGCCGTTAGTATTTAATTATATAAATAAGCCTAAGTAATTGGGCGCCTCCTCGAAGTTCAGGAAAGCATAAAGTCCCCTTTCAAAAAGGGTAATGTAAAAGTATTTTCAAGCATATATACAAATCCCCCCTAACCCCCCTTTAAAAAAGGGGGGAATAAAAACCCCTTCTTAAAATTCGCTAAGTTTGGCAATCA
>CBFDAH010000243.1:0-3658 GCA_965602785.1 uncultured Syntrophobacterales bacterium | reverse complement strand
TGGGCCATGCCGTGGGTTTCACTCACCAGGGGCGAGTATCCGGCGGCCAGGGCCGCTTCCCCTAATAGACGGCTGGCCAGGAGCGTGCCCTGGCCGCCCACGCCGGTGAGAAAAATACGGAGTCTAAGGTTGTTGCCGATCATGGTTTCTTTTGTTTTCTTAACGATAGAACTGTTGTCCTCCCATGGACACCAAGGGTTTCCTGTGACTATTTTTTCCGTAGTTTGGCCTTAAGTACCTTGGCCCCGCCTTCAAACTGCAATTTGGCATCCGCCATTTTTGGGTTACCCGTAGGACTCAATGTCAGGGTTCTTTTTTTACCGGGTTTACCCCATCGCAAAACGATGGTATCCCCCGCCACCGAAGCGTCCCTGATCCGGAAAGACTTTCCGGGCTTTTCAGCGGAACCGCCAAAGGCATAAATAGCCGCGACGTTGGGGGGGTTAATTTTTACGATGGCGATTTTCAGCCCCCTCCCGGCAGCATCCATGGGCCCCACTGCAAGGCCGCCGCCGGCCCCTTTCGGCTTGTAATCCCACATCCCCTCCCATACACCGCTTAACTGAGCCAAGGTCGGTGAAACTCCGGCTGCCGGCGGTTCGATCTTCAGATTGCCGGGGAGGGACGGCGCGGGGGGTTGGGCCAAGGCCCCGGAAAGGCAGAAAAATACTAAAAACAATGCTAATGCCAAGACGCCAGTTTTCTTCATCACCCACCTCCTTCTAATGAAAGTTCGAAATAAACCCTAACTATATATCTCATCCCGCCTTCACCGGCCGGATGCACTCGCAGAACTGCACGCAAAAGGCGCAGCCCGAGCACAGATCCGGGTCGATGAGCATCTGGGTTTGCCCCGAATTCGGCTTCAGGCTCATGGCAGGGCAGCCGAAATAATCCAGGCAATGACTGCAATCCTGGCAAAAGCCCTTCACCTGGAAGCGGGCCCGGCGCTTCTTGCCCGTGACCCGGGCCTCGTAGAGGTGGCAAGGGGCCTGGGAGATGAGGACTCTCACCCCCTTGGAACCCAAAACTTCCTTGGTGACTGCCAAAGACTCCTTGTATTTGAAGGGATTCACCACCCAGAGCTGCGTCACCCCCAGGGCTTCCACCACCCGGGGCAGGGGCACGTGAACCCCGGGATACCCCGGCGGGGTGAGACTTACCCCGGGATGAGGCTGGCCCCCGGTCATGGCCGTGGTGCCGTTGTCCAGGATGACCAACACAAAGTCATGGCCGTTGTGCACCGCGTTGGCCAGGCCCGGCAGGCCCGCATGAAAAAAGGTGGAATCCCCGATAAAAGCCACCACCGTCTGACCCGTAGCCCGGGAGATGCCCGCCGCCGTGTTGATGCTGGAGCCCATGCAGATGAGGTAATCCGCCATGGACAGAGGCGGCAGGAGCCCCAGAGTGTAGCAGCCGATGTCGGTGGGGAAAATGCCTTCCAGCCCCAGGTCCTTCAGGGCGATCTTTACTGCATAATACATGGCCCGGTGGGGGCAGCCCGGGCAGAGGTTGGGGGGACGCTCCGGGAGCGACCCGTCCCAGAGCTCCGCGGGCGCCGGCGATGGGGGCGCCTCTCCAGGAACTCCGAAGTAGCGGGCCATTACCTCACGCACCAGGGCCGGCTGATATTCATAGAGACGTGAAAAAAGGCCCTCCCCCTTTCCCTGGATGGGCAAGGTCAGTCCCCGGGACTGGGCGATGGTTTTTATACTCACTTCCAAATAGGGCTCCAGCTCCTCCACCACCAGAACCCGCTCCACCCGGGAAAGGAATTCCCCAATGAGCTTCTCCGGCAGAGGATGGGTAAAGCCCAGCTTGAGGAGGGTGACCCGGTCCCCCAGCCCCAAATCCAGGAGGGCGTCCTCCACATAGTCTGCGGCCACCCCGCTGGCAACGACCCCCCAGGGTCCGGCGCCCTTGAGTTGGTTAAAGGGGGAGGCTTCGGCCCGGGCCCGGGCGTCGTCCTGTTTGGCCAGGAGCCGGGCGTGGGCCTCCCGGGCCACTGCGGGCACCATCACCAAAGAAAACGGGTCCTTCAGGAATTGCCCCGGCCCAGGGCGGGGTGCCAAGTCCCCCAAAGTCACCGCGCCCCGGGTGTGGTTGACCCGGGTAGTGGTGCGCAAGAGCACCGGCAGGCCCAACTCCTCCGAGAGGGCGAAGGCCGCCCGGGTCATGTCTTTGGCCTCCTGAGGGCTGGTGGGCTCAAGCATGGGGAGGCCTGCCATTTTGGCGTAGTAGCGGTTGTCCTGTTCGTTCTGGCTGGAAAAAAGCGACGGGTCGTCGGCGCTGATGATGACCAGGCCGCCCCTGACCCCCACATACCCGAGGGTCATAAGGGCGTCGGCGGCCACGTTCAGGCCCACGTGCTTCATGGAGGCCATGGCCCGCCAACCCGCCGCGGCGGCCCCGGCAGCCACTTCCAGGGCCACTTTTTCGTTCACCGAGTATTCAAAAATGAGGTCGGTCTGCCGGGAGATCTCGTAGAGGCGATCCCCGATCTCAGAGGCCGGCGTACCGGGGTAGGTGGCCGCCAGGGCCACTCCGGCCTCCAGGGCCCCCCGGGCGATGGCTTCGTTGCCCAGAAGCAAGCGCCGCTCTCCCGCCTGACCGGATAGCAAATCTGACATGATAGTTTAGCCTTTTCCCTCCCTCCTTGCTTAGGAGGGCTCTTCTCCTCAGGGGACGCTGCCCATAATTAGAAAAACCTATTTAAATTACCATATTGCCGGGAATTTCCCAACGCTTTTTCTCAGGCGGGCCTGCCGAGCCCGGGTCATACCCCCCCCCGAACTCCCTTATTTAGGAGACGCCGGGCCGGCGAGCCAGGATCCAGATGAGATCGTAGGTGGCCGGAATGCTGCCGTTCTGGCCAAACTCGGCCTTATAGGTCTCGATAAAGGCGTTGAGCAGCCGGGTGGAAAACGGGCGGGGATGTGGGTTGGTGGCTCCGGTGGCTTGCAGGGCTGCCAGAAAATCCCGAACTGTGGGAAATCTCAGGGTCAGAGATTCCTGCTTTACGCTTAACTCTGTAAAACCCACCTGCAGCAGGAGGCGGGCCCAGTCATCCCCTCCGAAAAATGAGGCGGCAGGTATCTCCGGGCGGGTGGTGAGCTGCAGGGTCTCAGCAGCCCGGCCCAGGGACACGGCAAGTTCCCTGAAGGTGCCGGGCCCCACCGTGGCAAAAGCCAACCAGCCTCCGATACTCAGGCCCACCAGGTAGCTTTGGAGAGTTTTCTCCGGATCGGTGAACCACTGAAACGTTGAGTTGGAGATGATCAGGTCGAAGCCTTCGGGGTGCAAGGCTTCCCCATCCGCTACGACCCAGGCGATGTGTGGGTCATCCCCCAGGCGCTGGCGGGCCAAGTCGATCATCCGGAGATCCAGGTCCACGGCCAAAAGATGGGCAGCGGGGTTTATGCGCCGTAACTCCGCGGTCAAAAACCCGGTGCCGCAACCCACCTCCAGAATGCGGGCCGCCTGGGTCACCCCTTCCCGGCCAAGAGCGAGCAGGGTCCGAGCCATGTGCCGCTGCACCTGGGCGTAACGGTCATAGGTGGCCGCCCGCCGGGCAAAATTGCGCCGAATAGCTTGCTTGCGGTTCATAAGATTGATGGTTATTTGTGGAGGAGGGGGCCAGGGGTCACAGACCCCTGCC